>CAZYPI010000008.1:0-29551 GCA_964649335.1 uncultured Rikenellaceae bacterium
CCCCGGTTATCAGTGGTACAATATGGGCTTTGATCCCAAAGTACATGCCAACCCCCTCATCGCCCAGGGTTACGGTGTGAGAAAATATTATTTCCCCCTGTATGCCGACACACCGGAGGCCCCGTTCAACGATCCCAACAACTGGCGCATCATCCGTTATGCCGATGTGCTGCTTATGTATGCAGAAGCCGAATATCATCTCAACGGCAGCACGCCGGAAGCCCTCGATGCCATAAACCGGATCAGGGAAAGAGCCGGCATGGCTCCGGTTGCTGAGGTCACTCCCGAAGTGATCATCCACGAAAGAGACATTGAGCTGGGACTGGAATGTGACCGCTTCCACGATCTGGTAAGATGGAGCCTCCTCCCAGATCCATGGGTAAACCCGGAAGAGATGATCATCGGTTACCAGAAAGGAAAAACCGAATACCTTCCCATACCCATCGATGAAATCACAAAAAGCAAAGGTCTGCTGAAACAGAATCCGGGATGGTAATAGATTTTAATTATTAACACAAAGGACCATGAAAAATATTCGAATTATTTCGGTTATAACTGTTTTTACGGCATTTTTCACCTTTATGCATTGTACCCGGGAACCCATCTCCGTAACCCCCAGTGCTCAATTTGTGGTAGATAACGAAGATGCGCTTGAAGCCGGCAAAAATGTATCTTTCACAATTACCGGCACAGGAGACTTTTTCACCATCTATACCGGCGATAAGGGACACAATTACGATAATATTCCCCAGGACAAAGGATACGCCGTTACCGGTAAGACTTTCAGCCACCTGTATAATTCCGGAGGAACATACAAAGTTGTAGCCATCGCAACCAGTTACGGCAACTGGGCGGAACAATCGAAAAAAGACATCGTAACCAAAGAGATCACGGTCACAGACAACCGGGCTACATTCACCTCCTTTGAGTTTACCGGGCTGAAACTGAAAGGAGAAATCGACAACGAAGCCGGGACCATCACTTTTTCCATGTCCTCCCTGACCGACCGCACCAGCCTGGTCGCAACTTTTTATACAACCTCCAAAGAAGCAAAAGTTTATGTTAACGGCACAGAACAGGTGAGCGGCACCACGGCCAACGATTTTACCGGAGAGGTTGTTTACACAGTGGTAGCCCCTTCGGGCGTATCAAAAGATTACAGAGTTATCATCAACACTTTTGCTCCCAGCAGTGAAAAACAACTTCTCACTTTCTCCATGGCAAATCCGGAAATACCGGCCACCATTGATGAAGAAAACAAAACCGTGCTGCTGGTGGCTCCGTTTGGTACCAGGCTCTCCTCGGTTAGGGTTTTCGGCACCAGTTCTCCCAAAAGCATTATTAAGCTCAAAGGCAAAAGGATCATCGAACGTCCGCGTACCATCAATCTCTCCAACAGCCCGGAAATCATTTCGGTCATTGCGGAAGATCTCTCCGTTCAGGAATATGTCCTGACCACCATCCTTGGAGAACCTTTCACCAGCTTCACTTTCAGCAACCTTGTCCCCCAGCCGCAGGCAGAGATAGACCATGATGCCCATACCATCCAGATAAATGTCCTCGCCGGCACCGATGTGACACAATTGGTGGCCGCATTCACCGGCAATGAAAATGCTTATACAAAAATCGGAGATACAGAACAAATCAGCGGAGTCACAGTAAACGACTTTACCAACCCTGTCGTTTACACCGTAACCGGAAAAAATGACGGCGTCACCGTACAATATACCGTGACGGTAACCATCGTTCCATAATACCATGAAACACAAAATCATCTTACTGCTCCTGCCGGGAATATTATTGTTTTCCCCCGTCCTGTGGTCACAGGCTACCTCTTTTGAAACCGATTTTTCCGACCCCGCCGGAAACAACGGCACGTGGGGATCCATTGATGAAAATGCCGATCCGCATGAGTTTTTGTTCTCGGTGGCAAACGGCACTATGACCATCGACTACAACAAGACCTCCTGGCATTTCATCCAGTTTTGGATCAAGCCTTTCGACATCACCGTCGATCCTTATTTCAGTTTTACGGCACGGGCCGATAAGGAAACACCATTTCATATCACCCTCAAAGACGGCGACGGGAACACCGTAACAAAAGAGGTCTCACTCACCACAACATATCAATATTTTTATTTTAATCTGCAGAACGACCTGAGTACCCTTACCTCCACCCTCGATGAGATCCAGTTTTCATTAGATTACGGAGACGCTTCGGGTCATATTTTCTTTGATGACCTGAAGCTGGGCAGTGCTGCCAAAACGCCTTATACGGCACCAACCATTGATCAGGTCACAGACAGGAGTGTCTGGGACACGCTGGCCAAGGATACGGTCATACTTACAGGCATAACCGACGGCGGTGACGGCTTCGGACAAACACTCACCGTCACCGCCTCAAGCAACGACACCACCCTGATACCCACTCCGGTCATTCTGTATACCTCCCCGCAGGATACAGCCCTTCTTCTGTTTACACCCCGGCCCGGACAACAGGGCACGGCAACCCTCACCGTTACCGTGCAAGACAACGGACCGGTGGAGAACACCACCCGAATGTCTTTTGCCGTAACGGTACTCGCTTACGGAGGCACAGGTTTCTCGGATGACCTCAGTAACATTGCCCCGGAAGAATGGATCGCACAAAAACACGGAGATTACCAATTCCTGCCCGGCAACGGCACTTTAACCGTGGAATGCCGGAAAAACAACCCCTGGAGCAGCTTTTACCACCCCCTCGGTAAGGTCTATGACCTCTCCTCTGCCCCCTACCTGAACATAAAAATCAAAACGACCGAGCCAATGGTATTCCAGGCCTATCTCGGCGATATTCACGGTAATACAGCTTTGCGTGAAACCAGAGTGCTGAAATCGGATAATTATGCCGTGGCCTCTTTTGATTTTAGCGGTGAGACCGCCGTGGACCTGGAGAAAATAGACAAACTGATCTTCTCCTTCAACGGTGAGGCGTATTCTTTTTATTCCACCGCCCGTTTTGACGAGATCAGCGGAGGAACCCTCGCAAAAAACTATGCCTATTTCGGCAGTATCTCCGACCAGAGATTCTACCGGAACACACAACATTGCAACATACTGATTACCGATATCTCCCATGTATCGCATTTTGTCATAACGGGAGGAGACTCGCTCATGGAGAATATCCTCTTCACGCCGGTAAACAACCACCTCGACACATTACAATTTGATTGTAAACCGGGAGCTACCGGCACAGATACGGTTACGTTAACGGCTGCGGGGGAGCCAGGCTATGCCGATTATGCCTTCCGTTTTCTGCTCTCCGTTTCGGATAATGCGCCACCAACCATTGATCCTGTACGGGACACACTATGCGCTGCCGGCGAAAGGATGCTGATCCCGCTGAGCGGCATCGGCGACGGCAACAGCAGCCGCGAGCAGAAAATCACCCTTACCCCCGTTACCGACAAACCGGCTGTCATAACCGAACTGTCGGCTACCTATCAGAACCCTTCCCATTACGGGACGTTGAGTTTTTTGCCAGCAGCCGAAGATACTGCCCTCATCACCGTCGGGGTTAAAGATGACGGCGGCGGTGACGACTCTACAGCCGTCTCCTTTCGCGTGACCGTTTATGCTTCCGTCAATCATGCCCCTGTGATCCAAAACCCGGGCCCGCAAACCGTGTACAATACCCTGGACAAAGACACCATTTATCTGACCGGCATCTCCGACGGTGATGAGGGCACACAGCAGCTTACCATCGGCGCCACCAGCTCGGCGGACAGTGTCATCTCCAACCCCGTGACGGTTGTTTATGCCGGAGGCGATACGGCCCTGCTGATCCTCTCTCCGGGTAACGGGGTCACCGGAAAAACCACCCTGACCGTAACGGTAAGCGATAACGGAGGTGCGGAAGGAAACAACGGCGACATGACCACCGTCCTGAACTTTGAAGTGGAAACCATCACGCCCCCGGCCACAGGCCTTGTCACCGCCCTCAACCCCGGCGACCTGACCAACGGAACCTGGGGTTTCTCATCTACCTATCATCCTCAGATCGTTGACTCGGGCAGCTTCCGCGCCATAAAAATAGTTTGTAAAGACAAATTCTACTGGGACGGCTATGTGTGGAATTTCAACGAAGTGGACATCAGCAAAAACCCCTATCTCTCCATGGAAATATATTCGGCGGACAAAGCAACCGCCCATTGGATCTGGTTTTATGACAACACCCACACCCGGAACGACCTGGTCAACTATGACAAAAGGGTTTGGGTTCCGGCCAACAAGTGGACAAAAGTATTTTTCGACTTCAGCGGGGAAAAAGACCTGATCAACAAAGAGAACAACGCGCCTATTGATGCATCCAGGATTATTTACGTGCTGTTCAATATGCATGACGCCGACTTCTCCTGGCCTCCGCCACCGGACTACAACGGTACTTTTTACATACGGAATATCCGCCTGGGCAGCCGGGCGGAAATACCGGCACGGACACCCGCCTGCAGCATGGATGCGGTAAGCCGGCAGACGGTATTCGTCAACACGGGTCACCATGAGATCACCCTTACTGGCATCACCGACGGTGCCGGCTCCCCAGCCAACGTACAGATCACTGCCACCAGCTCGGACAAAAACATCATCCCCGACCCGGCAGTGGGTGCCCCCTCCTCAGGCGGCACCGCACTCCTTTCTTATGAAGCCGGCAGTCTGACAGGAAAAGCCGTTATCACCCTCACTCTTTCGGCCCCGCAAAGTGAACCTTACACCCTTACCTTCCCCATTGACGTGGTAAGCAAGGATGTGTCACAGGCAGCCATGATCACCATCGACAGAAAAGAACAACACCAGACCATCACAGGACTGGGAACAATGGAGAACAGGAAAGAATGGATATCCCTTTTCGCAGGCGACATGGGAGCATCCGCCGTGAGAATAGGCATTCTGGACAACCAGATCGAACCGGTCAACGATAATAACGACCCCGAAGTGCTGGATATGGACCACTTGAATTATAACGCTTTCGACTGGGAATATTACCGTGCCCTCAAAGATTCGGGTATAAAAATATTCTTTATCACCGTATGGAGCCCCCCGGCATGGATGAAAGAAAACCTCTCGCTCAACTGGTATAAAGCTTCTGCAGAATCCAGCACCGACCGTGCCAAAAACAAACTGGAACCCTATTATTACGAAGAATTTGCGGAGAATATGGTTGCAACGGTCCGTATGTTCAAAGAAAAAGCGGACATAGACATCTATGCCATCGGTTTGCAAAACGAACCGGTCTTCAACGAACCGTATCCCTCTGCCATCCTCGACCCCGACCATTTTGCAAAACTGATCGCCGTGGTGGGGAAAAGGTTTGAAAAAGAAGGTATCCATACAAAGATATTGATGCCGGAACAGGTGTTCTCCCAGTTTGTGAATCCGATGAGTTTATATATAGATGTTTTACAACAAAATACGGACGCAAACAAGTATTGCGACATCATTGCCACCCACGGCTATGCCACCGACGGTATCGCCCCGGGACAACCCGACTACAGCCAATGGGAGAAGATGTGGAACAATGCCCAACAGGAGCCATATCCCAAACAATTGTGGATGAGTGAGACCAGCCCGCTATATACCGGATGGAACTCTGCCCTGAGTTTTGCCGGGGCTCTTCACGGTGCCCTGTGGGCCGGGAACATCAGTCTGTGGACCAATTATGCCTTTGAAGGGGTTCAGCTTATCCAGGGCGATCCCACTTCCACCTTTTACATAAGCAAACAATATTTCACGTTCATCCGCCCGGGAGCCATCCGCGTGGGCAGTCAGGTCAATAATAACAACCTATTGGTCACGGCCTTTGAACATCCTCAGGACCATACTTTCACCATAGAGATCATCAACAAATGGAACGACCCGGTCTCTGCATATCTCTCCGGGAGCAACCTGCCGGGAGGATATCAGGTTTACCGGAGCTCTCAATATGAGAATATGGTGCGGTGTGATTCTGCCGGCCACGACCTCTTCCTTCTGCCTCCCAAGAGTGTTACCACCCTGTATGCCACTTACAATTCTCCCCTCACCATCGACCAGGTGCCCAACCAGCTCATTCCCATGAACGCTCCCGTACAGACGGTATCCCTCACGGGCATCAGCGACGGCTCCGGAGGAACTTCCTCCCTCTCCCTGACGGCAGAGACCTCAGACACCTCATTGATAAGAGATCTGACGGTATCGTCCGTAAACACTGACGGCACCGCCGTGCTGAACTACACCCCGGCACCCGGCAAAACCGGTACCGCCCGCGTAAGACTGATTTTGTTCAATGACACTGCTCAGAGAGAGGTAATCTTTTACGTTACCATACAGGACCTCTCCCTCTCCCCCGAAAACGTTACAGAGGCACTAAAGATCTACCCCAATCCCGTCACAGAAAGAGGGACCTTGTTTATAGAAATTCCCGGAAAGAACACCAACACCCTCACCATCAATAACGTCTCCGGCTCAGCAGTGTTGAAAAAAACGGTGTCGCCCGGCACTACCGTAGCAGTAAATGCTGCCACACTGGGCCAGGGGATCTTTGTAATCACCCTCAGAGGTGACCATGAAATGTACAAGTCGAAAGTAGTCGTGCGGTAAGGAAGCTCACCTGTCTTTACAGATCAGGTGCTACTTGCGGTATATGGTCTTCTGTCCCACCTGCCAGTGTGAGAGGCCGTGGTCCGTGCCTATCCAGAGAGAACCGTCGGTGTCCCGGGCAATGGAATACACCACTTCGCCGGCAAGCCCTTCTTTTGTGGTGAAAGTATTCCACGTAATCCCGTTAAAACGGGAGAGTCCTTTTGGTGTTCCGAACCATACATCGCCATCGCTATCCTGAAAGATGGCCAGCACCCTATTGTCTGGAAGACCCTCTCCGTCAGCATAAATAACCCAGCCGCTTTTGGCATTCTTGCCCTGATGAAAAGCAGCTCCCCTGTCGGTGCCGTACCACTGATCGCCGTTTTTTGTCACAAAAACCGAGAGGATATTCTGTGAAGGGAGAGGGCTCCACGGCTGCTGATATAAAGAAGCCCCGGTGATACCATCCACCCGGTTATAGGTATATCTCGCCACCCCGCTGCCGCAAGTACCCATATAATTCCATCCTGCAGCATCCCCGGCGATGCACACCACCGGACGGTGTCCCGCCGTTTGGTAATCCAGCGACTGCCAGATGCCGTGATCATAAAAAACAGTGATGCCCCTGTTGGTGCCGAACCAGCTCACACCTCCCGTGTCCACGGCCACGGCTACTACCGTATCTCCCAGGGGTGCATTCCCGCTGTGGTAAGTAGTGGCTCCGCTGATGCCGTCCACATCATAACCACAGGCTGTCACTCCGCTGCCCGCAGCCACCCATACCTCTCGGCCATAAGAGGTGCTCTGCAAGGCCAGATCATAAACATAGGCAGAGGCCAGCGGATCTCCAGCCGTATAGGTTCTCCATCCCTCATTATCATACTGCACCAGCCCCCCCGGCGTTCCAAACCATTTGACTCCCTGCCGGTCTACAGCGATGACCCACACCGTGTCGGAGGGTAACACACCTTCAACCACCTCAAAAGGCTCCCGTGTTTTTTTACAGGATAATAGCATTACTACCGCTGTAAAAAATATAATTGTCTTTATTGTTTTTTCCATAACTACCGTTTGCCCTTTTTATAACTTTTGAATTTTTTTCGTAACCTTCCGGTTCATACACTCTGTTTCAATAAAATAGACACCCGGCATGAGAGCATGCAATGGCACGGTGAACTCAAAAGTTTCATTCTCCTTTCTTTCATGATAAGTGGCAATAACATGTCCGTTTATATCAATGATATTAATAATGACCTTTCCCCTCCAGGTATTACTAATCTCTATCAGGGTATGATCCTCAGCCGGATTGGGATAGACCCGTACCTGTGTGGAAGAATATCTCTCCGGAAGATGAACGATATTGCCGTTCAGATCCTGTATCAGCTCGATGCCGTCACCCGTGCCCAGGTTTCTGCTGTAAAGTTTATCATCAGGGTTGTTCCAATGTTCGTATGCCCCCAAACTGGTGAGAACAGTACCGTCGTTTTCCGGGTCATAGCCGGAAAAATCCGTGCCGTCATCCAGTTTATCCGGCCACTGCGAGGGGTCGGCCGCCTGAAGGAGATAGTCATCCACACCCGGCATGTTGGGCCTGTCCGTTTTTCCTCCGGTACCGTTATATTCGGTACGCAAAAAATCAAAACATACCGACTCCAGCGCCACCCCGTCCTGGGAAAGAAAGATCGAACTGGTAAAATCATTGTTAAAAGGGGACATGCTCCATTTTACGGGATAGGCATCCGTCCATCCTTCCATGCCGCTGTACAGCGCATCCACCATAAAGAGCATGGTATTGCCTCCCAATAACTCATGCCCCATGATATCCACCTGTACCCGGTACATACCATAGTTGGTTCTTACAGGTTGATCATCCGGATCGGCCACCAGCCCGGGGTGCAGATGTTCTGCACTCTCCCGAGTCTGTGACCCGAAATGGTTCTTGGCACACAGCGTAACCCCGGCACGGGCATGGGCTTTCAGAGCCGCTATATTGATAACATAATCCGCCTCTTCAAAGATCTTGTACAAATGGTCAGACACCGCATCTTTCATTACATGCCCTTTGTCCGAATAAAAAATATCCTCTCCGCCGATACGTACCGGAACGCGCCCGAGGGCTTCCAGATCAAGGCCGGAAAACAGGAGATCGTTACCCAGGACGTTTATGCCCGGAAACTCCTCTTTCCACATATCAAACAGATGTTTATAAACATTTTTCATCGGATCCCCCACATAAATATCCTCCTGCCGCACACCTGCCTCGTTGATCAGCTCGTTCAGAACAGCCAAAACAACCTGCGGTGTGGTTTCGACAATGTCGGGACGGTCCATCCAGGTGGGTTTGTATTTAACCAGCCCAGGCCCCCAGGTAGACCAGTCATGGCCTCCATCCCCCTGGATAATGGAAGTGGCGTTGATCTTGATAAAAATCTTCTGCCCTTCCAGGTAAGGATCACTGCTGCCGTACTTCTTCCGGTTATGATATCTGAAAAGACTGTCCCAGGCCACGGCCACCGTGGGGGCTCCCGTCAGCTCCCTCACGGCACGCGACATCATTGTATCAATCACTGTCTGATCATTGTTCTTCCTGAGAAAATAATAGTCATCGTTCTCACTTACCTCTATTTCTCCATCGTCTGTGCCGGTCTGGTTTTCATTGGTGGCGTCGGGGTCCCATACCCAGACCACCCGCCCCGGGAAAATACCCCGGGCCACACCCACCGGTTCGTTGGGGACGAAGTCTTCCTCATGGTTATACTGATAAGCATAACTTTTTTTTGCATGCATAACCACAGAGATCATACCAGCTCCGGCAGCCAGCAGTAAGAACAACATTCCCATAATGATCTTTGTACTCCTGAAATATTTCCCCGCCTTTTTAAAAGCAAAAACAGAGGTAGTCACCGTCATCAACCAGATCACAAAATTCGACATAATCGGAGCGGCCACCTTCATGCATGGATAAGTCGCTCTTTGCGGTTTGGGAATAACCCTGATCAAAAACCATACGGTTGCAATGATCCCCATCAGAATAAAAACCAATCCGGAAGGAAGATGTTTCCGGAAGAGAAAATCCCTGATTCCTCTCAACCGGTCATGATAAAGCCTGCATTGTTTTCTTTTCATGGCTTTGTATTATTATGTTTCAATGTAAGAATATTTTCTATGATAATGCTTAATTTAATTTTTCATACCATGTTTTCTTCAGGAACACCACCCCCGCATCAATGATTACAAACATACAGCCACTCCATTTCATTTTCTCAACATTGCCAAAACAGAGAGGGATGTCACGGAAATTACCGACCACCCGGCAAACAAGACCATTGATCTCTCGAAGCTCTTCTTTGCATATATAGTTCTGAAAAACAGCAAACTAATAGATACCAGAAGATTTTGGCAAAATCTACTTCCGAAATTTTCATACCGGCTGTATAATAATTTTCCGCATAAAGTTACAACAATCTCTACCCCGGTTTATTTCGGTAAAATGTTTTGATACGCTCAGCATAACAATTAATACATGGAACAAATCCTATGTAATCCTCCTGGACTAATTTTAACTACGAAAAGTCAATACATTTTGGCTCCCGGAAAGACGGGGAAAAAAATAATGCCATAATGGACAGGTAACAAACAGTAATGATCCGGAAAATAATTTATAGCATCCTTTTTCTCAATATCTTACTATACACTACAGGGTGTAATGCCCCTGAGAGAGACCATCCGGGCAGTGATCTCGCGTCCGGTTTCAGCGATCCTCCCGTATCGGCCCGGCCCAAGGGTTACTGGTGCTGGGTGAACGGCAACTTTGACCTGAGAACCATGGAAAAAGAACTGAAAGAATTTAAAGACAAAGGTATGGGAGGAGTGGATATATGGGATGTGGCCGGATGGGTGGATCCCGACAGTGTGGAACTTGCAGGCCCTCCTTTTCTGGGAGAAGAATCCGTACAGGCCATCGGTCATGCCGTACGACTGGCAAAAAAACTGGGGCTGGAGATGGGACTTACGCTCTCCAGCAGTTGGAATGCGGGCGGGAGCTGGGTGAAACCGCAGGATGGTGTGCAGGGTCTGTTTCGTTCCGTACGTATCATCCGTGGGCCGGCAACCTTTAACGACACCCTCCCCTTCCCGGTAATTCCCTCTCGTTATGGTTACGGAAAGAAAAGAATCCTTTTCAAAGACAGCCGGGGACGGCCCACCGTGTATAAGGAGGTAGCCGTTCTTGCCTACCCCCTCACAGCAGACTCAACCATAAGAGACACCTCTCAGATCATCAACCTCTCCGCACAATATCACGGAGGACGCCTCACATGGGAGGTGCCACCCGGACGGTGGGCGATCACACGATATGTTAACACAGGAACCGGTCAGCCGCTGGTGGCTCCCAGCCCCCGCTCCAACGGACTGATGATCGACCATTTCAGCGCCGGAGCTACCCGCAAAAACCTGGAATACATCCTGAAGAAACTGAAAAACGAACTGGGCGACCTGGAATCTTCGGGGCTAAAATACCTCTATACAGATAGCTATGAGGTAAACAGCGCGGTATGGACAAAAAACCTTGAAAAAATCTTCCGCCGAAAGAACGGATATTCCATGATCCCTTTTCTGCCGGTACTGGATGGCTTCACCGTAGCTGACCAGGAGCTATCTTCGCGTTTCCTGCATGATTTCAAAAAAACCTTATCTGATCTGATCATTCGGAATCATTATCTACTCTCCACAAAAATATGCGCAGAGAACGGTCTGGATTTTCATGCCGAATCGGGTGGTCCCGGCCCCCCCCTTCATAATTGTCCTTTCGAATCTCTCAGCGCCCTGGGGGCAGTTACCGTCCCGCGCGGAGAGTTCTGGTACCGTTACGGCGACAGCGACACTGCCTGGCGGCGCACCCAGGTCATCAAAGGACCAGCCAGCGCCGCCCATCTTTATAACCAGCCCCAGGTAGAAGCCGAAGCGTTTACAAGCGTCTGGTTGTGGCAATACGGACCTGGCGATCTGAAAGAAGTGTTAGACCGTGCTTTTTGTGAGGGACTGAACCGTCTTGTATATCACACATCCCCACATATCGTACCTGAATCAGGCATGCCCGGCTGGGTCTATAATTTCGGCACCCTGATCAATACCACGCGGGCCTGGTGGCCCCTGTCCCGTCCTTTCCATACCTATATCGCCCGCTGCAGCTATTTGCTGCAACAGGGAAACTTTGTGGGGGATGTTCTTTTTTATTATGGTGATGAAGCACCTAATTTTGTTAAACCCAAACATTATATCCCTTCCCTGGGCTATGGCTACGACTATGATATCACCAACTCAGATATCATCCTGCACTCACTGGATGTAAAAGACGGAAAACTGACACTCCCCAACGGGCAACAATACGAAATCCTGGTCCTGCCCGACACTCCAAAAGCAAACCCGGAGGTCCTCAAAAAAATAGAAACACTCGTGAAAAAAGGTGCCTGGATCGTTGGCAACAAACCGGAACGTGCCTACGGCCTCCGTAACTATCCCGCAAACGACAGGACAGTACGGAAAGTTGCAGATAAAATCTGGGGTACGGAACCTGAAGAGGAACATCCGTACGGCAAAGGAATGATCTTCTCTAAAAAATACACCTTAAAGGAAGTGCTTATAAAAAAAGGAATCGCTCCCGATGTGGAAATTGTCAACATTAAGCCTTCAGCCATAGATTTTATCCACCGGTCTGCCGGCAACACGGAGATATATTTTCTCAGGAACACCCTTGCCACAGCCATCCGGACAGACGTGATCTTTCGTACTCATGGCAAACACCCGGAAATATGGGACCCTGATACCGGCATTATGAAATCCACAGACATTTATGCGGAGAACAAGGCAGGTATACGACTTCCGGTTTCTTTATCTCCCTACGGATCGGTATTTATCATTTTTCGCAATCCGGCAAAACAAAACCCCGTGGTCAGCATCAGTTACAACGGGAAAACCATCTACCCCGATTCCCTAACCCCGGCTTCAGGATCTATTTCGGAAAATATACTGAGAACGGAAAATAACGGGACATATACCATAATCTGGAAAAACGGCCGGAAACAAACCGTTACCGTTACGGGTATTCCGGGCCCCCAACCTGTAGAAGGCAGATGGGAGGTGCGGTTTCCTGCCGGACGGGGCGCTCCCAAACAGGTGTTCTTCGATAGTCTGATCTCCTGGACCCGTGCCCGGGAGAAAGGAATAAGATATTTTTCAGGCATCGCCTCCTACCGGAAAACCTTCACGCTTGACAGTACCCTGGCCCATGTCCCCTTCGGGGTCATACTGGACCTGGGGACAGTGTCCAAGATCGCCCGGATCTATATCAACGGCAGGGAAATACAGACCTGCTGGCATGCGCCTTATGTCACAGATATCACGGCGGCGGTAAAACCGGGAAAAAACTTCCTGGTCATAGATGTGGCCAATGTCCTCTCCAACATGCTCACAGGTGATGCTTCCGTCCCGGAAAAATACAAAAGAACACATACGAATATCACCCGCGGCCCCAACGCGTGGATGTGGCCATGGAAAGAGGTGCCCTTGATCGAATCCGGGCTGCTGGGACCTGTGAAATTACATTTCTATAAAAACATAAAACTCGATGTAAATGAATGAATTTATTACAAGCTTTGATAAGTTAAGACAAAAACATGAAAAACTGCTTGGCCGGAAAAACAAACCGGTGCGGAAACATTATAACGGAATATATCTCAGATACAAATATCCGGTGCTTACTGCCGAACACATTCCTTTGTCATGGCGTTATGATCTGAACCCACACAGCAATCCTTTGCTTATGCAGCGGATCGGCGTGAACGCTGTATTGAATGCAGGGGCCATATTTCATGAAGGCAAGTTCAAACTGATGGCCCGGGTGGAAGGGTGGGACCGCAAGTCCTATTTCGCCATTGCGGAAAGTCCCAACGGTATTGATAACTTCCGCTTTGCAGAACGGCCCGTCACCATGCCTGAGACAGACACCCCGGATACCAACGTATATGATTTACGCCTGACAGAACATGAAGACGGTTGGATCTACGGAGTCTTTGCCACCGAGCGCAAAGATCCCTCGGCGCCGGCAGGAGATACCTGGTCGGCCGTAGCAGGTATCGGCATAGCCCGCACCAAAGATCTCATCCACTGGGAGCGTCTGGATGACTTAAAGACACCCGCACCACAGCAGAGAGACGCCGTCCTGCATCCTGAATTCATTGACGGCAAATACGCTTTTTACACCCGCCCGCAGGAAGGATTTATTGAGGTGGGCGCAAAAAGCGGTATCGGATACGGCTTCTCCGGCAGCATCGAACATGCCGTCATCGAAAAAGAAGAGATCATGGACGACCGGAAATATCATACCATTTACGAACTGAAAAACGGACAGGGCCCGCCGCCTATCAAAACGAAAAAAGGCTGGCTGCATCTGGCACACGGTGTCAGGAATACGGCCGCCGGCCTGCGTTACACATTGTATCTTTTCCTGACCTCCCTGGAAAACCCCTTTAAGATCACCCACAAACCTGCCGGATATTTTATGGCCCCCCGGGGAAAAGAAAGAACAGGAGATGTATCCAATGTATTGTTTTGCAACGGATGGATCGCAAAAGATAATGGAGAAGTGTACATTTACTATGCCTCCTCCGACACAAGAATGCATGTGGCAACCACTACGGTAGAGAGACTGCTCGATTATGTAATCCATACTCCGGAAGACGGATTCCGCTCAGCAGCTTCCGTCCGGAAAATCAACCTTCTCATTGATAAAAACAAGAAGTTCTATTAAGGGAATGTCGGGAAAAACAGGGAAAATACTGGTAGCAGGCAGCATGAATATGGATATGGTCGTCAATACGGCCTCACTGCCCGTTCCCGGGGAGACCGTGCCGGGAGAAAAGTTTTTTATGAATGCCGGCGGGAAAGGGGCCAACCAGGCTGTTGCTGCAGCACGCCTGGGAGGAGAGGTTCTTTTTCTGGCAACTACAGGCAATGATCCGTTCGGGAAACAGATGCTCTCCCACCTGAAAAAAGAGAGGATCAATATCAATTACGTCAGGACCATACCCGGAAAAGCAACCGGTGTGGCCATGATCACCGTCAACAGCCGGGGAGAGAATATGATCGTGGTTGTTCCCGGAGCCAACGCCAGTCTGAGCCCGGCAGACGTCAACGACATCCTGCATGAACTCGACGATATCAGCATCATCCTGATGCAGTTGGAGACGCCCCTGAAGACAGTGGAATATCTTGCCTCCCTGGGCAAACTGAAATCCAAAACCGTGATCCTCAATCCCGCCCCTGCAATGTCATTACCGGCAGGTCTGTGGCAGGATATATCTGTCTTAACTCCAAACCGGCAGGAAGCGGCTTTGCTTTCGGGGATCCCGGTCAGGGATATAGATTCGGCCGTCAGGGCAGCCCGGTTTTTGCTGATGAAAGGCCCGCAGGCAGTAGTCATTACCCTGGGTAACCAGGGGGCTCTTTTGTGTAATGCCCGGGAGACAGAACATATCCCTGTCCCCCAGGTCCCCGTGGTGGATACCACCGCTGCCGGAGACACCTTCAACGGCGCCCTGGCTGCCGCCCTGGCCGAAGGAAAACCACTGAAAGAAGCCGTCAGCTTCGCCAATAATGCCGCAGCGCTGACCGTACAGAAACCAGGAGCACAACCCTCTATCCCCAAAAGAAAAGACATTTACAATATGCAGGAATGAGCCGTCAGGAATACCTCTGGCGCTTCACCTTTGAACCAGCGTAACCGCACTTTTCCAGTAAAAACGAAAACCTAACCGATCTTACGTTTATTTTATACCCCATGTAATCCCTTTCCACCGGTCTGTCCGGAAAGGACAGGCAGGCAGACCGGCGCTGTTATACAGATCGGCCTGATCGGGATTGTTGGCCCAGGCATACCGTACGGCCACCGGATCCGGCACCGCGGCAGCATACACCTTCACCGTGGTAGCATCAACGATTTCCGCCATAGCCCAGTGAAACTTCTTATCGCTGCCGGCTATGGTAAATCCTTTCACACAGCCGTATTTGTCTTTCACCTCCAAGCCTTTGCCGGTATGATCAAAAGTAATATAAACGGCACCGTCGCGGACCTCCATGTTTTTATAGCGGGGGCCCGTGTACAGGATATCCCTGTGATAAGCCACCTTCATGGCCGCCAGGCCCAGCCGGCGTCCCACCTCCTGTTTATTTTTGGGATGGATATCATCCGCCTCACCGATATCAATGGCACAGGCCTCTCCCGTATTGGGCAGGGAAAGGGCCATATCCTGCGCTTCACGCAATTCGGCCCAGTCACTTTCCACAGGACGCTCCGCCGGTGTCATGAAATTGGCCAGCTGTACCCACAGGAACGGGAAATCCCCTTCGCCCCATTTGGTGCGCCAATCGGTGATCAACCTTTTGAACAGGTCCCTGTACTGATAAGCCCTGGAGGCATTCGACTCCCCCTGATACCAGATCACCCCTTTCACGGGCAGCGGGATGAGGGGGACGATCATACCGTTATACAACAGCGTGGGCAAACTGTTGGGGCCAAACACCTGACCGGGGTCAGGACTGGAAGTCTTCATTCCAATCTTATATTTCCAAACACCATCCAGGGGAATTCTCTGATCACCCACCCGTAAAAAGAGTTGCTGCGGGGCGCCGAACAAACCTCCGTACCCGCGATAATCCTCCACACGTACCACCAGAATGTTTTCTCCAGGTTTCAGTACTCCTGCAGGGATCTGGTATTTTCTTTCCTGGTTGTAAATATTATCGGTCTCTCCGATCTTTTTCCCGTTCATCCAACTGATATCCGAATCATCTATCGGCCCGAGGGAAAGGAGCGCCGGGAAGCCGGCCTGCTGTTCATTCAGTACGATCTTTTTTTCAAACCACACCACCCCGTCGAGCCCGTGCAGGTCGCTTATCCCCGTTTCTTCCCACGCTTGCGGCAGCGTGATATCCTGCCAGGACGAGTAATCTGTTTCCGTTCCGGCCCAGAGATATTTTCCATCCTTCATCCCCCGGTCTTTTTCCGTAAACTGTTTGATCCAACCGGCATGCTCCGTATTCATCTCCTTTTTTTTCTTTTCAATATCCAGTGCCGGCACCTGTTCCGCCAGCTTGCCAAATGTAGGCTCTCCGGCCAACCCCTCTTTGCTGATCCAGGTCTCCACCACGGTTCCTCCCCAGTAAGAACCGATCAGACCAATGGGAACATCGAAGTTTTCATTGAGATACCGTCCGAAAAAGAACCCGACTGCTGAGAAGCCGATGATATTTTCCGGGTTGCAAACCTTCCATTCTCCGGAAACAACATCTCGCTGCGGCGTGGTGGCAATCTTTTTTCCTACCTTGAAAATACGGATTTTCGGGTAGTTGGCATTCTTTACCTCCTCCTGGCCGTTCAACGAACCTTCAATGGGAAATTCCATGTTCGACTGGCCTGAACAGATCCATATATCTCCTATCAGAATATCTGAAAAGGTCAGGCTGTTTTTCTCTCCTCTGACCTCCAGTTGATAAGGCCCGCCGGCTTTCATCGGCGGCAAATACACCTCCCATGCTCCCTGTTTTCCGGCTTTTGTTTTCAGGGTTTTGTCCTCAAAAGTCACCCGAACCCGCTCTCCCGGATCACCTTGTCCCCAGATATGGATTTTCTTATTCCGCTGGAACATCATGTGATCCGAGAAAATTTTCGGCAGGGTTACCTCCGCCGAGAGAGTCCCGGAAAATAAAACACCTGCCATCAGGAAAAGTCCGCTTAAAAAAGAATAATTTCGTTTCATTTCCTTTCTAAATGATTTAA
The DNA here is from genome assembly GCA_964649335.1 of uncultured Rikenellaceae bacterium. Lineage (GTDB taxonomy): Bacteria > Bacteroidota > Bacteroidia > Bacteroidales > VadinHA17 > DRPN01. Next base: position 17,432 of record CAZYPI010000008.1, read on the forward strand.
ACAAAAATAATAACTTCAGAATCAGGAATAAAGATAATGTTTTCCTGTCAAACCTTCTTTATGTTTAGTATCAATTTTCTTTTCCGAAGTATCAAAATAGATAAAACGGGTTTAACAAGATGAAAAAAGCATTTATCTTTATAGAAAATTTTATGACATGAATAAATCTGTTTATGACCTTTACCGGACAGCCAAAGAAAAATATTCGGAGTTTGGCATAGATACTGAAACGGCTTTGAAAGCCCTTGAAGAGATTCACCTCTCTGTCCACTGCTGGCAGGCCGATGATGTGACGGGCTTTGAGCAGGCAGCAGGGGGCCTTGAAGGCAGCGGACTGGCTGTCACAGGCAACTACCCCGGCCGGCCGCGCAATATGGAAGAGTTCCGGCAGGACCTGGAAAAAGCCTTTTCGCTCATCCCCGGCAATCATCGCCTGAGCCTGCACGCCAGCTACGGCGATTTCTCCTCCGGTTTTCCCGGCAGGGATAAGATCGGCCCGGAGCATTTCCGTAGCTGGATCGAATGGGCCGCAGAAAAAAAGCTGAAACTGGACTTCAACTCCACCTTCTTCGCCCACCCCATGGTCAGGGACGGATACACGCTGGCCAGCCGCGACAAAGAGGTGAGGGATTACTGGATCGAACACGGAAAACGCTGCCGCGAGATAAGCAGAGCCATCGGAGAGGCACAGAACGACACCTGCATTCACAACATCTGGATTCCCGACGGGTCGAAAGACATCACCCCCTCGCGGATGGAACACCGCGAATACCTGAAAGAGTCCCTGGACAAGATCCTGGCAGAACCCATGCCCCCATCCCTGATGAAGGATTCGGTGGAAAGCAAACTCTTCGGCATCGGCACCGAATCGTTCGTGGCGGGATCCCACGAATTCTACCTGGGCTACGCCGTGCAGAACGGCCTGATGCTCACCCTCGACATCGGCCATTTCCACCCCACCGAGTCCATCGCCGACAAAGTATCGGCCGTATTCCTTTATATAGACGAACTGCTGTTCCATGTCACGCGGGGTATCCGGTGGGACAGTGACCATGTGGTGGCCTTCAACGACCCCCTCACCGAACTGATGCAGGAGCTGGTGTGGAGCGGCCGTCTGGAAAAAGCTCACATCGGCCTCGACTTCTTCGACGCCACCCTCAACCGTATCGGCGCTTATGCCGTCGGCGCCCGCAACACCCTCAAAGCCCTGCTGTGGGCATTGCTGCTGCCCACAGACAAACTGAAAGAATATGAGCGGGAAGGCCGCTACTTCGAACGGCTGGCCCTTTACGAAGAGTTCAAAGCCATGCCCTGGGGCGCCGTATGGGATCACTACTGCGAAACCCACGACACCCTGCCCGGCAGCAGTTATATCGGGGAAATTGAAAAATATGAAAAAGAAGTGCTGGCTAACAGAAAATAAGTTGAAAGGTTACGTAATGAAAACAAATATCATCATTTTCAGTCTTCTTTTTTCCGTAGTTCTGACAGGTTTATTTAGCAGTTGCGCAAATAAGAAACAAGTCTCCGAAAAACGGGACGAATCCATCCCGGTAATCTTCGAAACCGATATGGGCAATGATATCGACGATGCCCTTGCCCTGGCCATGCTGAACAATTATATGACGCACGGTAAGGTCGATCTGCTGGCGATAATGTATAACAAGGATAATCCGTATTCCGGAGAATATATTGATATCGTAGACACCTGGTATGGCCACGGCAATATACCCATTGGGAAAGTGGTAAACGGTAAGACCAAATACGGACCTTCCTATGCAAAAGTCATCGCGGAAATGAAGGAAAACGGAAAACCGGTTTTCCGGAGGACACTCACGCAGGATGATCATCTGCCCGGTGCCGTGACGCTTTACCGCCGCATCCTCAGCCAGGCCCGGGACACTTCCGTCCTAATTATTTCGGTAGGCTTTTCCACCAACCTGGCGCGGTTGCTGCGGTCCGGACCCGATTCCCTCTCCCCGCTCACCGGCAGGGAGCTGATACGGAAAAAAGTAAAACTGCTCAGCATCATGGCCGGATGTTTTGACAACACCATCAAAAAAGAATATAATATTTATAATGATGTCCCGGCGGCCCGGCAGGTTTTTGATGCCTGGCCGGGGAAGATTGTGGTCAGTCCTTTCGAAGTAGGCATAAAAATTCTGTATCCGGCGGCCAGCATTGAAAATGATTTTTCACAAACCCCGCACCATCCTGTCGCCGATGCCTATAAAGTATTTATGAAAATGCCCTACGACCGGCCCTGCTGGGATCTGACCGCCGTGCTGCAGGCCGTCGAGCCCGATTCCTCGTGGTTCACTGTTTCTCCTCCCGGAGTTATTACCGTGGATACCCTAACGGCCAAAACCGTTTTTACTCCCCGCCCCGGAGGCCCCCACCGTTATTTGTCGGTGGATTCTTTACAGGCAAAGAGAGTTCTTCAACGGCTCGTCACCGTGGTAACGGCGGGAAAAAACCCGCAAACATTTTAAAACCTTAAACGCTTTTTTTCGCTTCATCAAAAAAAGCCAGGATGTTTTCCACGGAAGTATCATCCTGAATATTGTGGGCCGGGGCAATGATATAGCCGCCGTTTTTGCCGAGAACAGACTTCAGCCGCCTCACTTCGGCCCGGATCTCTTCCGGAGTGCCCGAAGGCATCAGTTGCTGGATGTCAAACCCGCCGAAAAACACCAGCCTGTCGCCGTAGGTCTTTTTCAGATATCCGGCATCCATGCCATGGGCCAGCGGCTGGATGGGGTTAAGCACATCCAGGCCGATCTCAATCAACTCGGGAATGATCGGAACCACGGAGCCGCAGGTATGCCAGGCAATGATAATATCCGGGTTTACTTTCCTGAACTCGTCAAACATATATTTCATCCGTGGTTTGAAATATTGCCTCCACAGATCGGGTGAGATCAGCATGCCGTTCTGTGAACCGAAGTCGTCCCCGGCCCAGATCATATCGGCACCCATAGCAATCAGCTCTTTCCCGATGGCCAGATTGACCTCCATGATACGGTCCAGCAAAGGATCCACATACTCCGCCGCCGTCATCATATCCATCAGCAGTTTCTCCAGCCCCACCAGATACCATGAGGTCTCAAAAATAGCCGTCTCCAGATCGGCTACGATCACATAGTCATCTTTATATTTCTTCAAATTCTTCCGGGCCGTGTCAAACCGGCCGGGGGCATGCGGATCGGGAAAATCAAAAGCATCAATATCCGCTTTGGTTTCGGCATGCGCCAGGGGATATTCAAAAAATTCGAAATAGATGCCCTGATCAATAAACTTCATGTGCCATTCATTCTCCAAAATACCGTTTCCCAGGTCACGGGTGGGAAAATCATCCGGAGCACAGGCCGCAATGCCTACACAGTCATTGCCCAGTGTGGTCAGCAGCTCCACGTGAGAGATACGCGTGGATAACAGGGAATCATAAGGTTCCTCATAGGGGATACCCAGATGATCCGACAACTTCCGGGCTACCTGGGGGGTGAGCGTAACAAATATTGGCGGCCTGTCCGGCGTCTCATGGCGTACCGCCTTGAAAAAACGTTCTCTTGAATTCATAATGATCTTTCTTTTATTCAAACTGCTGAATATAATTTCCTGCACCTATGATAAATATAGAAACAATAAGCACGGCCAGTCCGAAACCCACCATCCGCATGGTTGGTCTTCCCGCACCTTTCCACTCCTTCAAATACAGCCCCCACAAGGTACTGAAAACAATTATGAAAGCCATATGAATGCTCCAGCTTACAAAGTCATACTTCCCCATTTTGGTGGTACCCATTCCGTAAAACATAAACTGCATGTACCAGGTGATGCCGGCCAGCGCCGAGAATAAATAATTGGAGAGGACGGGCGTGTCTTTGATTTTAACCCAGTCCCCGACGGTTTTGTTTTTTAAGGCCAGGAAAACACACCAGATAAAGTTGGTGGTAAACCCTCCGGCCATGATCAGAATAAAGACAGGGCTGTTACTGAAAAGCACGGGAGTCCCCTGATCAACGGCCAGACGAGCTACCGGTTTGCCGGCAGCAATACCAAATGCAAAGGAAGCGCTCATCACACCGGCAAACAAAGCCACCCAGACCCCTTTTTTCAGATTAAATTCTTTGATATTTTCCTGTTTCTCACTCTCTGACAGCTCCCGGTCTTTCATCATACCGGCTTTTCCCGTCAGATAAATCCCGAACAGGGCAATGAAGACGCCTCCCAGGGTTACCCAGCCCGACAGATGGGTGATCAAGGTTCCAAACTGTCCGAAATAAACCGGAGGCACCAGTGTCCCGAAAGTGGCGGTCAGACCCAGCGCCAGCGCCATCCCGAGGGATATGCCCAGATATCTCATCGTCAAACCGAAGGTCAAACCTCCGATGCCCCACAATACCCCGAATATATACGGCCATACCAGGTTATTCACGGGGATGCTTGTCATCAGCCCTCTCAGATCAGGTACTGCTATCAGCGAAACGAACAGCGGCATCAGGATCCACGAAACAAAACCTCCCGTCAACCAATACACCTCCCACGCCCAGTTCTTCACCTTATTATAAGGAATATAAAAACTGGCTGCCGCCAGACCCCCTAACGCATGGTAAAAAATTCCCAGAAAAGGATTCATTCTGTTTTAAGTTTGCAACAAATTAAACAATTCTTAACATTTCACGCAAACGATTGTGTGTTTTTTCTGTAAAATTTATATTTTTGCAACATCTTAAAACATCTAATACCCCTGAATGAAATACTTTAAACATATCCTTCTCCAGGGAATATTAACCCTCACCCTGTTTTCTCCTTTAGCCGCGACCAATTACTATTGTGATCCGGTAAACGGCAACATAGGCAATGACGGTTCGCAAGCCCATCCCTGGAACACCCTGCAGGCGGTTTTTGAGAATCACAAGACCCTGGCTGCCGGCGATACCCTATTTCTGATGTCCGGATACCACGGGACCCCACTTATCTACGGGAGGAACGGCGATTATGTAGTGATCACCCGATACCGGGACGACACGGCCCGGCTGGGGTCCCTGCGCTTCTCCAGCGCCTCTTACTGGATGGTGGACGGAGTGGATATCTCTTCCGAGCTGCCGGACGGTAAAGATGTCTATGACTTTTACTTTCTGGTACAAACCAGTACCAATTCCGATCATATTATTTTTCAGAACTGTAACGTTTACAGCAACCACGGTACGGAACACTGGAACCGGGACGACTGGTTCACACGCCGGGCCAGCGGCTTCATGCTGGCAAGTACGGAAACCCAATTGATCGGTAACCACATCAAAAACATCAATTTCGGTGTGGAGATCAGAGGACAGCATACCGTCATGACCGGAAACACCATAGAAAATTTCGTCGGAGATGCCATCCGCGGACTGGCCAGCTATTGTACTTATGAATACAACGTAGTCAAAAACTGTTATGACATCACCGGATACAATCCTTCCGAGGAAGGGCCGGGCAATCATGATGACGGTTTTCAGAGCTATACCAGTGCCGTGGGAGGTGTGGAAGAAACCGTCAAAGAAGTGATCCTGCGCAACAATATATTTATCAGTTACACCGATCCCGGTCAGATTGAAAAATCGATGATGCAGGGTATTGCCTGTTTTGACGGATATTACTACAACTGGATCGTGGAGAACAATCTGGTCGTCACCGACTCGTGGCACGGTATCTCCTTCCTGGGCGTGGAAGATACAAAAATTGCCAACAATACGGTGCTTAACAATCCCATTGACAATCCACTGGTATTGAACGGGACACCGGTAAACGATATGACGCCCTGGATCTGGATAGGCCCATTAAAAGAGGATCGCGGCGGCGGCCCCAGCGGCGACAATATCATCCGCAACAACCTGATCATCCAAAGCAAAGCCGGTTTCAACGGCAACCAAAGCATTTACGACCAGGGGGAGAACACCCTGATACAAAACAACCGGGAGATTCCCACCGGCCAGGAAGGCAGCTACTTTTTCAATCCCCAGAACCTGGATTATCATCTTAAAACAGGCTCTCCGGCCATTGATTACGGCATCAACATTGACCTTCCGGCAAACGACCCGGATAAGAATCCCCGTCTGATCGGACCGGCAGCCGATGCCGGGGCTTATGAATTCCAGACCAATCTGGCCGGCGTGAGTGCCCCGGTGCTGGATCCGGTACAGAATGACAGCATACAGGAGGGCGATACCCTGATCATAACCGTTACGGCCAGCGATGCAGACCAGGATCCTCTGACATTCACCCTATCCCCCACGCTTCCTTTCATCACATTCACTGATAACTCCGACGGCACGGCGACCCTTACCGCGAAACCCGCTGCCGGCAACTACGGAAATTACACTTTCACCGTGGTCGTATCTGACGGCACTTACGACAACACCCGGCATTTTACTCTTTTTATAGCACAGAACCCGGATCTCTCTACGCAGGATATGACCGGCAACGGGATAATTATTTATCCGAATCCCATCCGGAACGGCACTCTCTTTATCCGGCCTGCAGACGCATCTTTTCAGTCAGGAAAGATGGTGGTAACCGACATTTCCGGACGGATCATTTATACCTGCAACCTCTCCGGCAAGGCTGTCCGGGATAATACGATACGGATCGAAGCCCCCTGGCTCCGCAAAAATGGAATATATATTCTGAAAATCATTTCCGGCAGTAAGCAAAGCACAACAAAAATCGTGGTTACGGGGATCCAGGCAATAAACACAAAATGCCTTATCTTTTAAGTACCGGGAGGGATTCTTTGGCCCCTCCCTGCGACAGGGATAACACATAAACACCTTTGCGGAAACCGGAAAGATCCATCTGAAAAGTTACGGGTTCATTCACACCGGTACCTGTCAATCTTTTTTCCAGGCAAAGTTCGCCCACAAGGGTATACAACCTTACCATCACGGCGCCGGCCATCACCGGAAAAAAAAACACATTCAGGATATTCTCAGCAGGGTTGGGATAACAATCCAAAGACAAAGCCCTGTCAGATATGGATAACGGGTGTATGGCCGTGGCTATGCGTTCGAAGTCAAAATCCACCTCCGTCAGACTGTTCCATTTATTCCGGCTGTTGCCGAAACCGACAATCCGGATATACCGGGCCGGAACCGTATCCGGCAATGCAAACAACTCCAACCCATTCGTGTTTCCGGAGCTGGTACCGTACAGCACGGTCCGGTATTGTGTTCCATCCTGAGACACCTGAACCCGGAAATAGGCCTGACGCTGATTCCCCAGGTAAAAAGCGATAAGCACCCCTTGCAAATTCACCGTCACCCCCAGATCATAGGTAATCCATTGCCCGTCCCCTTCTGCGGACCAGCGGGTGTCCGGATTGCCGTCAAGGGTGTTTTCAGGGAGGTTGGGATCCTGATATTCACTGGCCGTTACCGTGATAGTATGCCAGAGGGGATCCTTAACCTCCAGCGGAAGGATCTTCTCCGTACGATTGCCTTTCCGGTCGGTTGCCGCTATCTTTACAATAAACGACCCGGTATCATCCGTTTGCGGCGTGATGAGCAGGCGTGCGGAATCTTTTTCTGCAGGCCGCAACACTACAAAAGCAGGAGCCTCTACCAGCGTCAGCGTGACACTATCCCCCTTATCCAGATCCAAACCTGTCACCCTGACCCTGGAAGTATCCCCGGCATAAAAGGTACCGTAAGAACCCGTGATAATCTCGGGAGGATTGTCGGTTTCGACCTTTTGCCTGTAACGGGTCAGCGCTTCTAGAAAATAATAATCCGCCCAGTTTACGGGGACATCCACTTCCGAGTTGGAGGGCTTGCTTCCGGTGGAATGTTTTAGAATAAAGTAATGATTCCCGCCGGGTGTGGCAAGATACTCCGCCGATGCCAGGGAATGAAGTATGTCAACGGCCCCGTTGAACCAGAGGGCCGAGTCGGCAGGGTCAAAACCCGACAGTTCCAGCAGTGCGGAAGCGGTGATGGCTGCCGCCGAGGCATCACGGGGCTCGTCCGGGATACCGGGGGCCAGGTAGTCCCAGTATGGTATCCGGTCGGCAGGCATGGCCGGATATGTAAGAATAAAACGGGCAATATGTTCGGCCTGATGCAAAAAGGCGGTGTCTCCCGTTTCGCGGTAACACATCACATAACCGTATAGCCCCCATGCCTGGCCCCGGGCCCAGTCGGAGCTGTCCGAAGCACCCTGATGTGTGTACTTACCCAATACAGTCCCCGTCTGAGGGTCATAATCCACCACATGCCACGAGCTGTAATCACTCCTGAAATGATTTTTCATGGTAGTCCTGGCATGTTGTACGGCAATCTGATAATAAGAAGAATCGCCGGTTTCATGAAAAGCCCGAAACAGCAACTCCAGATTCATCATATTGTCAATGATCACCGGAAACTGCCAGGGACCGAAATCCCAGGAACGAATACAGCCTACCACCGGATTGAAACGTGTGGAAAGAGATTTTGCCGCATCAATCATGTAATTACGATAGGAATCATCCCCGGTCAGCCGGTATCCGTTGCCAAAACTGCAATTAAACATAAAACCCAGGTCATGCGTGCCGGTATTGTATCTCTGGGATGAGATACCCATGGTCCATTTTTGTGCAAGACCCTTAAAATCAGAATAACCGGTATTCTCAAACAAATACCACAAACTGCCCGGGAAAAATCCGCTGGTCCAGTCCGCCGGAGACACGATCCGGTAATTGCCCTCCTGATCCACAGACCGGGGATAATGAAGGGAATCGGGCAGGATGCCGGATAAATCTCTTGTTTGTATGATTGCCATGTAAAAAATACGATTCATATTCATATTATCTGTTTGCCCAAAACCTCTCAGGAAACAAATCAAACCTAAAATTATCAATATTAATCTCATTACCATGGCCCTATAATTAGCGGGATTAAATTCAAAAATAAGGAAATATTTCGTAGCCACATATTGTTTTAATATTCCCGGAAAATCTTAAATGACATCTTGGCTTTAATGACAGCTTAGAATGCAATGAAAGCGTTATAGATCCGGGAATTCAAGTAGAAGAGGGAAATACATTGGCGCATAAAAAAATAATTCGATTCTTCGGCTATATCCGTATGATAAAGACAATAATAAACAGAAAATAAAATTTTAATAAATAAAATATTTTTTTAAGCGCCATTATAAACAATCTTTTTTTTCGTTTATTTTCAAAAAAAGGCGTATTAACGGAATAATTCGCCATGCCTGAAAATATATTTATACGCCATAATATTATTCTATCTTATTATTATTCTGAGACTTACATTGTTTTTACCAATAATTATTTTTATTTTTGTTTTGTCATTTTTAGGTTAAACATAAAATAACACAATTATGAAAAAATCTTTACTTATTCTTTCAATTGTTTTCCTGTTGTGGAGTGCTGCCTTCATGACACAGGCACAGACGCGGCAGATACTGCTGCGTACCAATGCGGATGTAACGCTGTGCAGGGCCAAGCCTGACCTCAATCTGGGGTATGACTACAGCAATGAAATGTGCAATTGGGATTCCATCAATATTTACGGAGGAAATGACTCTCCTGAGGAATCCTGGATCAGATGGGATCTGGGAGACATCGAAAACCAGTTACTCCCGGGAGAAGAGATTCTCTATGTCGAAGCGATCTTCCGCGTCTCCTGGAACAGCGGCGACACGGCCAATGCCCAGGGATACAGGGTACTGTATTTATGGAACCAGGCCTTCGACAGCTGGAATGAAGGCAACGGCGTCCCCGGCGGCGCCGAGGACAATCTCAACGGCCTGACCTGGAACAAAGCCAAATCGTTCACTTACGATTTCGAAGATCCCGCCTATCACGACACCCTGTTTGTGAAAAAGTACGCCGGGGTGGTACCCCAAAAAGAATATGTCAATGTTTTTCCGGCTGTCAAATCGGAACTGAGTGACACAGGAAACAAAATCCTTACGTTACGCGTTGTCCCTTACGATTATGACTATGAAAACATCGTCAGAAAAAAATGGCTGGGGTTTATTTCCCTGAATTCGCCGGCATCCTCCTGGAACCTTGAGGTGGATGACGAAGGCTATCCCGTGGAAGCACCCCACCTCCGTTTTTATGTAGGAATCCCTATGCACCGTTTCAGCGACTGGGAAAAAATGGGCGATACCGCTTATTATTCTTTTAAGCCCACCAACTTCGGCAGTTGGATGGTCGAAGAAGATGAAGGAGACATTCGTCTGCATCTGGCACAAAAAACGACAGTGGACACCAACACCTGGAACCCGGGAGCCGTAGCCGTTTTTCAGGATACCACTTTCGGGGATTTTGACCTGAACCTGAAAGCAAAGATGAATTACGTCACCCCCAGCGGTATTTTCTTCCCCTTCAATGATTTTATCACCGTCTTCGGTTATGTCGATGAAAACAATTTCTCCTATTTCGCTTTTTACGGGGATGACGAGAGCGGCACATTCACCGTTATTGACGGAATACGTTACCGTGTCGGGGAATCCAAACCCATGCCTGCCATGATGGACACCGCTTATCATAACTACAGGATTGTCAGAGAAGGATCCACCGTCACCGCTTACATCGACAGTGTGGAATATTATTCCGTCACCAATGACTCCCTCAATACAGCCGGGAAAGTCGGTGTCGGCTCCCACAACGATGAGGTTTTCTTTGATGATATATGGGTAAAGGACTACAGTGTACCTTCAGCCGTAAAAACAATTCACGCACCGGTCGAAGCCGTACTGTTCCCCAACCCGGTACCGGATCAACTAAGCATCACCTCCGATGAAAAGTTAGACTATTATACTATACGTAACGTCATCGGCAAAACCGTCAGCGAGGGAAGACTGCATGGTTCAGGAACTAATCACGTAGATGTATCCCGTTTGTCCCGGGGCATCTATTTCATCACACTCCGCGCCGGGGACAAACAGTCGGTTAAAAAGTTTATCAAAAAATAATTTGAATCATCATCCGGCAGGAAAGTTTGCCGGCAAACTTTCCTGCCGGTCTCTATAAACCCTTTTTCTTAATCTTAACTTAAATCATCTGCGATGATAAAACTGGTACAGTGGAAACTCTGGATGCTGGTGCTCCTGACAGCCTTGCCCCTCCAGGCCCAGCAAGTGGAAATAACCGGGCAGGTAACAGATGCTGCAGACGGCTCTCCACTCCCGGGAGTAAACATTATTATTAAAGGTACGACACAGGGAACCGCTACCGATGGCAACGGCAATTATAAAATCAAGGTACCGCCCGGCAGTATTCTGGAGTTTTCCTTTGTTGGCTACGAAACACAGGAATTCACCATCTCCGGACAGAAGGTACTTAACGTGGCCCTCAGTATGAAAACCGAAAAGATCAATGAAGTGGTGCTGGTAGGTTACGGCACCATGAAAAAGAGTGATATCACAGGTTCTATCTCCTCGGTAAACTCAAAAGATCTGTCCGACAGGCCTGTCACCAGCGTTGACAAGGCCCTGCAGAGTCTGGTTTCCGGTCTGCAGGTCTCCTCCACCAGTGGCATGCCCGGGGCAGGATCCAAAGTCAGAATACGCGGACAAGGTTCTCTCTCCACCTCCGGAGCCCCCCTGTGGGTAATTGACGGATATATCGGTGCCGACATCAACTCCATCGCGCCTGAAGATATTGAAAGCATTGAAGTGCTGAAAGATGCTTCCTCCACAGCTATCTATGGTGCCCGCGGAGGAAACGGGGTCATCCTGGTGACAACAAAGAAGGGAAAAGAGGGACAAAACCATTTCAGCTTTTCCTATTATTCCGAATTCATGGATGTGGTAAAAAAACTCCCTGTGCTGGACGCCTCCCAGTATATGCGTCTGCGCAATACCGCCCTTACCAACGACAATTTCCCCGAACAGTTTACTCAGGACGAAATCGACCTGAAAGCGCCCGTTGCTTCTACCGGTTATATTGCCAACACCGACTGGCAGGACGTGGTCTTCCGCAATGCCCTGGCGCAGTATTTCAACCTGATGTTTTCCGGCGGAAACAAAAAAACCACCTATTCGGTGGGAGCCAATTACAAATCCGAAGAAGGGATCATCCACTATTCCGATTTTCGGAGAGGTTCTTTCCTGTTGAACCTCAAT
>CAZYPI010000009.1:0-29384 GCA_964649335.1 uncultured Rikenellaceae bacterium
GCCTCGCCTTCGCGTAGCCGCTACGGCAGAGCAAGGCTGGCAGGGGGGAAACCCGAAGGGAGGGGGTAATAAGCGCATAAAAATATGTATTTAAATACGTATTTAAATAAATATATTTTTACTTTTTAAACAGCTTGAACCGGATGCGGAAGATGATCCAGAGCAGGGCGCAGCCGGCGAACAGCCACACCCAGAACCTGTCGGGCCGGAAAACATCATAAATATTATAATTACGGACGATATTCATTATCAGGAACCCTCCGGGGATCTCGAGCAGGATATGGTATTCGGCGCGCAGCACCCGGCGGGTGTTGAACGGGGTGTCCGCTTTCCTGAAATTACGGAAGCGAGGCAGGAAAGGCGGGGTGTTCTCCGACCATTTCAGGTATTTTTCACCGAATTTCTTCCGGAGGAATGCCTCCTCGGTAAACATGATCCTTTCGTAATACAACCAGTAGATCAGGCAGAAAAAGATAATGAACCACGCATTCTCCGTGAAGAGCACCAGTCCCAGCCACATCAGGAAGTTTCCGAGGTAGAGGGGGTGCCTTACCATGGAGTACCAGCCCGAGGTGTTCAGTGAATCGGCCACCTGCTTCTCGCGGTTACGGCCCGAGGTGTGTTCGCCGGCATGGGCAATGGTCTGTATCCTGACCAGAAACCCCGAAAGAGACACCAGCAGATAGCCAAGCGAACGGTAAAAAAACCAGGGATCTTCCCGGTAAGGATGGAAGTACAGGAAAAGTAATTCAATGACGAGAAAAATCACGGGAAGCTGTCCGCGATAGCGGAAAAGTTTCTGTCCCGTTTTTTCCCATTCTTCGATCAATGCCATTTGTTCGGTTTTGATAGTTCGGATAATATTACAGCCTGCAAAGATAATAATCTCAGGGATATACTCCGGCAGGCAAAAAGACAGGAACGGTGTGAATGGCAGCGGCGGGCCGGACGGGTTAGAAGCTCCATTTCAGCCGGAGAAAACCGAATGTCAGTTTCTGGCGGCCGATTGTTTTGTTGAACTCACCGTCAAAATATTGCAGGAAAAAGGAAATATCCAGATTTTCCAGGATATTGTAAGAGAGGCTGGGGCCCAGGAAAAATCCTTTGATGGAGGGATACCAGATGGCGGAAAAGGTGCCGCTGAACAGGGGGGTAAAGGGATAAGTGACCTCGCCGAAGATGTTGACATCCGTGAAGGTGATTTCTTTTACCGTCAGGGGCATAAAATAGAATTCGGCGAAGCTCAGGTAGTTGTAGTTTACGCTGGAGTAGAGGAACTCGAAGTGGAGGAACAGCGAGTTTTTGAATGTATAGTCCGAACCGATGGAAAACATGATATCTCCGTCTCCGAAGGCAGAGTCGAGGGGCTGGAAGAGGGTCAGCTCGCCGCTGAAACCGGCGCCCCGGATATTCCCCGACCAGCCGGTACCGGCCACAATGTCCTGGCTGTTCAGCATGCCGCCGAAGAACTGCAGATCGTACATGCCCGGGTTCAAACGCACCATGCCTGCGGCAGTCACCTGATTGTCGTGATCCACCTTAACGCTTGCTTCCAGACCGGTGGAGGCGCCGGTATAATACTGAAGACGGAGGGCATCGCAGCCCGGTCTCTCAGGGTAATCAAAGTCGAAAAAAGAGTAAGCATTGAAGATATCGTTGGGGTTCCACACCATGGTCTTTCCCCAGTTAATGCGTTGACGGCCTGCTTTGATCTCCCAGTTGCCGTAACGGAAATCGGCCCAGAGCCTGTCAATATTGGTTAACAGAAGATAGGAAGGGCCGCTGGCCGGGGTGAAAGAGAGATCCATCCACCCCTGGTCGCGGGTAATGTTTTCTTTGTAGCCGGGGAATTCCAGGGATTGTCCGTACAGGAACCGGTTACGCACTCCGATATTGGTGGTGATATGATCATTGGCATACCACGTCAGTTGCAGACGGTTGTTGATGAGGTTGTCGGTGATCCAGGGGTCTTTGATGTGCTGGAACATCACACTCTGCATATTGGTGAGATAGCCCTGGAACAGCAGGTTGCTCTCCCCGGACTGGGCGGCAGCATAAGAGAAAAAGGTGATCAGATAAGCAAATAAGAAAATTTTTGGTACAGGATATCTGCATGCTCCCTCAGCGGGGAGGGAAGAAATGCGGGTATTAAGGATGATATGTCTATTTTTTTTCATCAGTCAGCACTTGTCCGTCTTCGAGGGTGATCACCCGGTGTGCTTTTCTGACCACGCGGGCATCGTGGGTGGAAAAGATGAAGGTGATCCCTTCTTCGCGGTTCAGTTTTTCCATGATGTCCAGCAGGTTTTCCGTGGAGTGGGAGTCGAGGTTGGCCGTAGGCTCGTCGGCCAGGATGAACTTGGGTTTGGAGGCGAGGGCACGCGCCACGGCCACCCGCTGCTGCTGGCCCCCGGAGAGCTTACCCGGCCGGCTGTGGATACGGTCGCCCAGGCCGACGGCTTCCAGCAGTTCAATGGCGCGTTTCTCCCGTTCAGCCTTTGGCCATCCCTGCAGGTGCATGATAAACTCTACATTCTCCAGGGCCGTAAGCACCGGCAGCAGATTGTACGACTGGAAGACAAAGCCGATGTTATGGAGGCGGAAACGGGTGATCTGCCTGGGCTTCAGTGACCACAGATCTATTCCGTCGATGATGATCTGTCCGGCGGTGGGCCGGTCCAGCCCTCCCAGCAGGTTCAGAAAGGTGGTTTTCCCCGAACCGGAGGGGCCGACCACAGCAGAAAACTCCCCCTTCTCAAAAGTGAGGTCTATATGGTTTACGGCGGTTACTTCTATCTCCGAACTGTCGTAAACTTTTACCAGGTCTTTGATCTCAATGATGTTCATATGCTTTGTTTTTTTGTTTTTCGTGTGAATATATTTCTATTAATATTTATTACATACAATTTCTTTTTTTATGAACCCCCTCCCTCATTCCCTCCCCCTCGCCGAGGGGGAGGGAAGTTTATCCTTTGTTTCCATCTTATGAATAGCTAAGGGTGGGGGTCATTTTAATAAATGTTTTTTTATAAAAAATGATCAATTCCTGTTGTGAACTAAGATCAATCATGGTCGTTTCGTATGATATATATTTATTCTATTCTCAACGCTTCGGCCGGGTCGTAGCGGATGGCTTTCCAGGCCGGATAAATGGCGGCGATGATGCCTGTGATGACTACCATAATGGTCACGGCTACCAGCAGCTGCGGGTCGATGCTGGTGTTGACCAGAGAGCTGTACCCCAGCTGTTCCAGTCCCTTGCCGAACATGGAGAGGTCGATGAAATGCACCTCAAAATATTTGGAGATAAGGTACCCCAGCAGGGTGCCCGTGAGGCCGCCGGTGAGCGAAAGCAGCACGGTCTCGATGATGATCATGAAAAAGATCCTCGCCCGGCTCATGCCGATGGCCAGCAGCATGCCGATCTCTTTGTGGCGTTCCAGGATTACCATCAGCATGGTGTTGATGATCCCGAAAAGCAGGGCCAGCAGGATGATGATAATGAAGATGTACATATACTGGTCCATCACTGCGGTGATGTAGCCCAGTTCCGGGCTGAGTTCTTTCCAGTTCAACACCTCGTACCCCCGGGCGATTTTTTTAACGGCTTCCTGTACGGGGACTGTGTTTTCATCGCGGTCCACACGGATGGCGATCTCATGACAGGCTCCTGCCGGCAGGCCGGTAAGACGGGCCAGGTCGTCATAACGGACAAAGACATTGGACTCGTCAAAAACGGCATTGCTGGTTTTATAGATGCCGGCAATACGGAAGGCCCCCGCAGTAAGGTTGTTGTCAAGGTCCTGAAGGGTGATGACCACTTTTGAGTGCAGCCGGACATTCAGCTTGGTGGCCAGTTTTTGTCCGATGACGATGGGATTTCTTTTGATGCCTTCGAAATATTTTCCTTCCGTCAGCTGGCCGGCAATATCGGTGACTTTGCTTTCATCTTCCGGGAAGATCCCCATGATCTTCACGCCGGCTCCGGTTTCGGCGGAGGAGATCATCGACTGCAGGATGATCCTTTGGGTTACTCCCGTTACATGAGGAAGCGTATCGATTTCCGCTGCGAGCCGTGCGGCATCCGGCATGTAGTATTTCAGCTCGGAGGTCTTGCGGAAAAGAGAGTCGTGTATCTGGATGTGCGACAGCTCGGTGTGTATGGCTGACTCAACCCTTTTGACCATCATCCCTTTCATGAAAGCGGTGGAGAAAACACCGGCCATGATGCCCAGGGTGATGGCGGTGATCACCACCAGGCTGCGTGTCCGGCTTCTCCAGATATTTCTCCAGGATACTGATATTAGCATGGTATATATTTTATATTTTGTTTATCAGGCTCTGAGGGCGGTGGCGATATTCAGCCGTAAAATATTTATCACCGGATAGACGGCAATCAGGAGGATCAGCACGGCGACGGTGATTGCCTGGTTGTAAAAAACCGACGGGATCATCGAGAAGGCATACACCGGTTCCAGTCCCATCTGCAGGTATGCTTTGGCGGCCTCGCCCGTCACGTGGATGGGGTGCCGGGAGAACCAGGCGGTGATGGGGATGGTGGCCAGGATGCCCGTGGCTACGCCCAGCAGGCCGATATAGAGTGTTTCCGTAAAAAGAATGCCGGCCAGCAGCGTTTTCTGCATACCGATGGAGATCATCACCCCCAGCTCCCGCCGCCGTTCGGAGAACATCATGATTACCGTGCCCAGGATCCCGAAAGCGATAATGATGTAAAGGATGGCTTTCATGATCTTCCCTCCCATACGGTCGGAGGTGATCATCTGCACCAGCTCGGGCTGCATCTCATCCCAGCTCATCAGCCGGAGGGGAGGGTGCAGGCGGGCGAGCAGTGCTTTGCGGGCCGCCGGCATGCAATAATGATCTTTGACCATAAGCACCAGTGAGGTAATGCGCCCGGGGGCCGAATAAAAATCCTGGGCCAGACGCAGGTCCATGTAGATAAACTCCCGGTTGAACCCGGGCAAAGGGTACTTGAAAATACCGGTGACCGGGTATTTTCCGGCAGCGTTGACCCCATGATAGCCCATCCCGAGCAACACCAGCGTGTCGCCCACATCCAGACGGAGATAATCGGCCAGCTCGTTGCCCATGACCACCCCGGGGTCGCCGTGATGGATATACCGGCCCCGGATGATCCATTTTTCGGGGTTGGTGATCTTATTTTCTTTTTCCGGGTCGATGCCGATGACCACGGCTCCTTTGGTCAGACTCTCTGAGGAAGCCAGGGCAAAAGACTCCAGCCGGGGAGAGATGCCGGTGATCTCCTTTACCTGGCCCACCTCCTGTAACAGAGTGTCCGTCAGCCCGAAAGTGTTGTTGATCGTTTTGTTTTCCCAGTAATCTTCCTGCTGGATTTGCAGATATCCGGAATAAAACTTGACCACATTGTCTATCATCTTGCTGTAACTCCCCTCCTGCATGGACGACATTACGGCGGCAAAAATGACGCCGAAGAAAATGGATGCCGTCGTGATCAGTGTTCTGCGCTTGTTTCTCCAGATATTTCGCCAGGCGATAACGGCTATATTCATGATCTGCGGTATTTAATGAACCCTTTTCATATTCTGCAGTGAGAAAAAGCTCTCCTGAAGAGGGATGTTGAACTTGATGTAGGTGAACTCCATGGTGGTCTTGTTACCCGGTTTGTCGGCAGGGATCATCTCAAAAAAAGTGGGGATGGTCCGGTCACCCACATTCTTTATCTTCGAAAGCTTTTCGGTATTGATCAGAAAGTCGTCTTCGTCATAGAATTCGTTTTTCAGTGTCAGGAATCCCTTTTTTGTGATCCACGTATAGATCTTTCCCCATACCACGGCAGCTTCTTCTTTGGGTGTCAGCTCGATCTTATAGCACTCATAGCCGTCCAGGGTTTCGGTACCCGTGAGGGTATGGTTGTAGTCTTCCACAATGGATGACTCCTTGACCAGGTCGTCGTTGGTCATGTCCGAGCCCATCCACGACTGCATCATCATCGAAGGAGGGATCTTGATGGTACGGCCGATGGAAGGGATCCAGTTCCACATCTCCTTGTCCCTTTTCAGGAACACCTGGCCTTTTTCTTTGGCCGGGGAAGTGATGTAGATCAGGGAGTACTTTGTCCCCATGGCCCAGGCCTTGAAAGAGAGGGTGCGCTCCCATTTGGGACGGACGATGTGCATGGTGACCTCCGAATAACTCGACTTGCCCCGCATCAGGTCGTTGGCTTTGGTGATGATTTCAGTGGCCGTCGGTTCCTGCGGGGACGCGATGGCAGCGGTTAAGAAAAAAAATATGAAAAACGAAACGACTCTGTACATAATATGATAATTTTGAAAAATAGTTTTACTAAGATATAACTTTTTGTATTGCCGGGAAATGATAAAATTCAGATTGGGATTTTGTAACCTTTTGCCCGGTTATGCGTCTTACAACGGATAAAACACTATATGACAGTCGGGGAATACAACCGGAGCGTGGAGGATTATGCGGACAATATTTTCCGTTTTCTGATGGGCAGCCTGAAACAGAAAGAGTTGGCGGAGGATATTGTACAGGATACGTATGAGAAATTGTGGACAAAGCGGGAAACGGTCTCCTATAAAAAAGTGAAGACTTACCTGTTTACGGCAGCTTACCATACCATGATTGACCGGCTGAGAAAAGAAAAGAGGATTATCAGCATGGAAGAGACGGGAGCAGCCGAACGTTCAGAGGAGATGGTGTCTCCGGATCTGAATGAGATCCTGCATGAGGCCTTGAACCAACTGCCGCCCGGCCAGAAAGCCGTTATTCTGCTGCGGGATTATGAAGGGTATTCGTACAAAGAGATTGCAGAGATCACCGGCCAGTCGGAAGCACAGGTAAAAGTGAATATTTTCAGGGGCAGGAAGTTTCTGAAGAAATATATCGGGAGTCTGGAGGTGTTGATATGAGGAACGGGATGATCAATATGGAAAATTATGAGGCTTTCTTCCTGGATTATCTGGAGGGAAACCTCACGGGGGAGGAAAGGGAACAACTGTTTTTGTTTCTGAAAGCCCATCCCGGCCTCCGGGAGGAGCTGGAGCAATATGAGGAGTACAGACTGGTGCCGGAAAATGCCTCGTTTGCCGGAAAAGAGCGGTTGAAAAAGAAAGATCAACCCTTTGAAGAGATCGATGATGACAACGTGGAAGAGGCCATGATCGCTTATTGGGAAGGGGTGATGACGCCACGGCAAAAAGAGCAGTTTGAAGAATATCTTCAGCGGCATCCGGCACGGCAGGAAGATTTCAGAATATATGGTAAAATGTTCCTGAAACCCGGGCATGTCTTTTATGCCGGCAAAAAGGATCTTTTCAGAAAAACAAGGCCCGCCGTGGTATGGTTGTATCGTGCGGGAACGGCGGCTGCCATTCTGATACTGGCGCTTTTGCTGTTCAGACAGGGGGTTTTCCGCTCCCCTGCCGGAGGAAACAACATGGCATCCACCCATGAGGAAAAGGTTCACGGCAAGGGGATGCGGCCGGAAGAGAAGCCACCGGCCGCACAACAGGTGCCGGTTGTGATAGAAAAAACCAGCATCCCTAAAGAAAGCAAAAAAGAGAAACTTCCCGGAAGACGGTTCCGGTCTGACAAAGCTGAAAAGAATCTCCTCCCTGTCCCGGAGATCCGTGGAGAGGAAAAAATAGCCTATTGCCCGTTGATCAGTGAGTTTTCTCTGCCGGTGGAAGAACCCGCGCGGGAGGTGGTGGTCGCGGGACATTATTTTCAGGATAACACGCCGGGCAACGTCCTGACCCTTGCCGAATATGCCGCCCTGAAGATCAAAAAGAATATCCTGGACGAGGATACCGTTTCCACCCCCAGACTGAATGCACGGGAGGTGGCGCTGCTGGGGGTCAAAGGCATCAACATGCTCACGGGACTGAACCTGCAGGTGGAAAAGAAAGAGGATCCCGTCGAGGAGAAAGAATACTTTGCCCTTACCTCCCGTTTATTCACTTATACCCGGGTGCGTCCGGCCGGAAGAAGGAAAAAATAACTCCCATGTAACTTTTCGGGGGCTCTTCCGTCTTATCAGCAGAAATCACAAAAACCGAGGATCATGTATAAAATCAGTATGCTGTTTCTTTTGCTGGCAACCCTGAACGGATTGTTATACGGACAGGAAAAGGTTACCGTGCCGGATACTACTAAAAAGGAGATGAAAAAGAAGCATGTGGTCACGCAGGATAAAGGAGACACGATCGTGATAAAAGTGGGGGACAAGGATGTTATGTTGTCGGGGGATGCGGAAGAAGCCACCGTCAGGGATCATCGGGAGAAAGTACATCCATCCTCCTCCTGCGATGAGGATGACAGGGTGATCTACAAGGAACACTATGGCCGGGATGAATATACCGTGCTCGTCGGCAACGAAGAGAATCCGATCGTGGAATATATTGAAGGGGAGGACACCATCTATGTCCGGTGGGGCAGAAAGGGAATAAAGATCATTGAAACCCCCGACGGCTCCCTGATCAAGATTGTGAGGGACGAAAACTGGCCTGCCAAAAAAAAGGGAAGGAAAAAGTTCAAAGGCAGCTGGCAGGGCTTTGAAATAGGCATGAACAATTATCTTACGCCGGAGGGCCGTTTTGCGGATGGTTTTCTGCAGGTATATGACGGCAAAGCCTGGAACCTGAATTTCAATTTTATCCAGTACAGCATCAACTTTTCCCCTTCCGGCAAAACCGGGATGGTCATCGGACTGGGTTTCCGGTTGAATAATTATAAGCTTACCGGGAACAACAGCATCACCAAGGATTCGACGGGTTATATCGTGAGCCTGCCTTATGAGCAGAACCTCAAAATGTCCAAGCTATATACTTGTTATCTGACGGCACCGTTGCTTTTTGAATTTCATACGGGTCAATACAAAAAGGGGTTCAGAATGGGAATGGGCGTGGTCGGCGGACTGAAACTGCGTTCCTATACCAAAGTAAAATGGTATGAAAATGGCAATAAGGCCAAAAACAAGGTGAAAGGTGATTTTAATGTTTCCCCGCTGGATGTCGCGGCGACCGTTCGCATCGGCGTCAACTGGATCGATATGTATGCCAATTACAGTCTGATCCCTTTGTTTAAAAAAGACCTGGGTCCGGAGGTGTACCCGCTGGTTGTCGGACTGGGTTTCCGGTTCTGAAAAAAGGATTGTTCATAACATCATATAATTATGTTTGCAGGGAAAGCTGTTGAAAAACAGCTTTCCTTTTTTTTGTATCTTAGACCGGCGAAATTTATCTGTATGTGTATCCGTAAAAAAAGTTATGTAATTATTTAGCAATGCTTTTAAGTTTGTTAAGATGATGATTATTTATCCTTATTTGATCCCCCACCCCCTTCCCCCTCCCCCAAGAGGGAGGGGGCTGTTTTTCAATTATTTATACTTAGCGGGTTTTTATGATACACTAATATGTTTTTTAAAAATATCATCTTTCGATTTATATGCGCATAAAAGCCCCTCTCCTGGGAGGTGGTTCCTGAGCTTGTCGAAGGAGGTTGGGGAGGGATACCGAAAAAACATTATAAACCTATAGATTTATCATAAAGACGTTCATTTATTTAAATCCCTGCTAAATAGTTACAAACTTATTTAAAACATAAAGAGATTATGAAATTGTTATTGATCAGCAATTCAACCAATGCCGGAGAGGATTATCTGGCACATGCCAAAGAGAAGATCGGGGAATTTTTAGGAAAAGAAAAGATCACGGCTCTGTTCATCCCTTATGCTGCCGTAACCTTTTCCTGGGATGAGTATGAGCGCAAGGTGCAGAAACGCTTCCGGGAGATGGGCCATGACATCCGCTCCATCCATCATGCCGCCAATCCGCGCCATGCCATAATGGATGCGGAAGCCATTGTGGTGGGTGGGGGAAATACCTGGCATTTGCTCGCCCTGTTGCAAAATGAAGATCTTTTGGATGATATCAGAGAAAGGGTATCCAACGGGACACCCTATATCGGATGGAGTGCCGGCAGCAACCTGGCATGCCCGACCATCAAGACCACCAATGATATGCCCATCATACAACCGCATAATTTTGATGCCCTGGGTTTGATCCCTTTTCAGATCAACCCCCATTATCTGGATGCCAACCCCGAAGGACATGCCGGTGAAACACGGGAAATGCGTATCCGGGAATTTCTGAAGATCAACCCGGGGATTTATGTTGCCGGATTGAGGGAAGGTACCATGCTACGCATCGAAGAAGGGAGAGTAAGCCTCATAGGTCCGAAAAATCTCCGTTTGTTCCGTGCAGGTATGAAACCGGCAGAACTGACGCCGGAAGATAATCTGGATTTTTTGCTGGTTACCCCATAAGCTTTTCATGGCAGGCTGTGAAAGAAGATAAACCGGAAATTTATGAAAAGGATCTATAGTGTCTTCCTTTTTGCCGGAGGATTGTTGCTGGTAGTGCTGATCACGGCCAGTATCCTGTTACGTGCATACTCTACAGATATTCAAAAAGTAGTAATAAGCAAATTAAATAAACAGTTGAATGCTAAAGCGGATGTCGGGGAAATCCGCTTTTCCGTACTGAAACACTTTCCTTATCTGTCCGCCACATTCCGTTCGGTGACCCTGAAAGGCCCGGGACGAGGTAAAGGGTATCCCGGCGATCCTTTGCTGAATGCAGATGAAGTGATCCTTGATATGAACATTATAGATGCCTTATTATACAAAAAGATAAGTATTAAAAGGATCGTGGTACAGAAAGGGAGGGTTCATCTTATCGGATACGGAAAAAACAAGTATAACTGGGAAATTCTGAAAAAGGACAAAACAGCGGTAAAAAAGAAGGCCGGGAAGAAGAATCCTCTGAAAATACATTTATTCAGGATCATCAATGTCGGCTATGTATATGAAGACAAAGAAAAAGGAACCATCGTGAAAGGTGAAATAAAAAGAGCAACCTGGAATGGCGGGTGGTGGCCGGGCAGCGAAGGAGAATTCAAAATACGTCATGCCGGATTACAGATATGGGATGATCAGCGAAAGAGATATGATTTTCCGGATGGTTTTGATCTGAACGGTCATTTGCAAACGGATGAGACGGCCATGCATCTGGACAAAATGAAACTCTCCTGGCATAAGTTTCAGGTGCTTGTTTCGGGAAATATCGGAAGGTCTCCCGGGAAGAATACTGTTAAATTGACACTGCAAGCCTCCGACCTTAAGGTGGATGAGATGGTAAAATATCTGGAAGACAGGAGTATGCTAAAGATGAAAGGGAACAAAGCGGGGGGCCGCGTGTCGCTGGAGGGGGAGTTGTCGGGGCAGGGGTCCGCTCCCTTTCAACTGTCCGCCATTCTGCATCTGAAAGGGGAAGATGGTACCTTCCTTATTGCCGGAAGGGGACAGAAACTACAGATCAAAAGTTGGACTGCAGAAATAAATATTCGTTCCGGAAAATCTTCGCTGGTTTCCTTTCATTTGCTGCCGTCCCCGGTGCGTTCAGGAAAGGCCGGCCTGACCATGGAGGCCTTTTGGAAAATCCGGGATAATAAACCTGCGGATATGGATGTTCTGTTAAAAGGGTCAGTGAGGGTGAATGACCTGTACGGATGGACGGGAAAGAATTTTGCAGAGATCATCAAAAGCGGAAAGATTGCGGGGGATGTTAAAGTGAGGATCCCTGCCGGGGTATTGAAACCGGGTTCCCGGGGAAAGTTATCGGACCTGAAGATCAGCGGATGGACAACATACAGGGATATAGTAGTATTCAACGACACGGCTCTTTTTGTAAAAAATCTGAAGACGGTTCTCGTACCGGGCAGGGATATTGAGTTGCAGGGAGGAGAAGTGGTATGGACAGGAAATCCCTGGCAGATACAGGGAAGGGTAAAAAATATGATGGAGTATCTGGATGGGGAAAGAAGGGCGGTGTTTTATACTGACCTGAAAGGCTCCATGCTGGACATTGACCAAATGCTCTCGTTTTTCCGCCTGATGGGAGATGTATCAAAGGGGATGTCACCCGGAGATAAAAAGTGGGAGATACCGCGTATCGAAAGCACGGTATCGGTGGACACGCTCCGGTACAAAGGGTTTACAGCCGGTAATGCCAAAGGATTCCTGATCTATGATGATCCTGTGGTGTTGTTGAAGAAAACCACCCTTTATACGATGGAAGGGAAGGGATCGGGGATGATGGAACTGACGCTGAATGGGGAAGGACCGGATCGCGTAAAAACGTATCTGGAACCGGAGCACATCAATGTGCGGGAACTGTTCCGTTCTTTCGACAACTTCGGCCAGGACTTTATCCGGGCGGAAAACCTGAAGGGGTATGTCTCGGGGAATATCTCTTTTCAGGCCCTGTTTGATGACGGAGGGAAAATGATTAAACCCTCCGCTTTGTCAGACAGTTATCTGGAGATCACACAGGGTGAACTGATAGGTTTTGAACCTTTGTACAAACTCTCTAAGTTTATCCGGTTGTCCGAGTTGCAGGATATCCTTTTTTCAACACTGAAAAACGAAATCTTTATCCATGACCAGCAGGTGGTGATCCCGGATATGGAGATAAAATCATCGGCACTGAACCTTTCGGTATCCGGCGTTCATCATTTTGCCGGGGATTTTGATTACAGGATCAGCATCTTATTGTCTGATTATCTCAGCCGGAAGGCAAAAAACAAAAACCGGAACAATTCGGAGTTTGGAGAGGTTGTGGAAGATCAGGAAGGGAAAACCACTTTGTTCCTGAGATATCAGGGAAACAGCAAAGAGTCGAAAGTTTATTATGACAGGAAAAAAGTAAAAGAGAAAATATCAAAAGAACTCAAAGAAGAAAAAAAGGTGCTGAAGGATATCCTGCATGGAGGAAACGGTTCGTTGCAGGGAGACTCTTCGGGATTTTTTACCGAAGCAGACAGTGTGCAGGGGAAAAGGAAATTCCGGGTAGAATGGCCGGAGGAGGAAAATAAAATCCCGGAAAAGAAAAAACAGGATACCGTTCATAAAAAGAAATTTAAAGTGATATGGGAAGAAGAACCGGATACAACGCAAAAAAAATAGTGCATTTGATGTAATTCCGGAAAATTATTCTCAATTTTGAAACGTTATAGAAGAAACCTACTGTATAAATCATATGCGCTGGAAATTTTTACTTTTTCTGCTGGCTGTGGCAATTGGATTTTCGTCGCTGTACTATACCAACAAACTGGTGCAGGAACTGAAATCCGAAGAGAAAAAGAAGGTGGAATTATGGGCGAGGGCAACCCAGCAACTGGTAGATCTGGATCTGTCTGATAACACTTTGGATTTCAGCTTTCTGTCCGATATTATTGAAAAAAATACTACCGTTCCCGTTTTGTTGGTTGATGAAGATTCTACGCTGGTTTCCAGCCGCAACATGGATGAAAAAAAGCTGCGGAACAAGGATTATTTTTTAAGGCAGTTACGCAAGATGGGCAGGGATCATCCTCCGATTGAAATAGATATCGGTGACGGGGCAAAAAATTATATCTATTACAAGGATTCGATCGTGCTCACCAAGCTGAAATATTTTCCTTATGTCCAGTTGCTGGTGATCATCCTGTTTATTCTGGTGGCCTATCTGGCTTTCAGTGCGGCCCGGAAATCCGAGCAGGACCAGGTATGGCTGGGTTTATCCAGGGAGACAGCCCACCAGTTGGGGACTCCCACTTCCTCGCTGATGGCCTGGCTGGAGATCATGAAAAGCAAAGGTACGGATCGCGAACTGGTACAGGAGCTTGAGAAAGATGTTACCCGGCTGGAGAAGATCACGGAAAGGTTTTCCAAGATCGGCTCAAAACCGGTTATGACTTTGCAGGATGTGAAAAAGATCATCGGGAACGTGATGGATTATATGATCCGCAGAACCTCTGAAAAAGTGGAGTTTAACCTGCATTATGATCCTGACGAAGAGTTCCCCGTACCCGTGAATGCCGAGCTGTTTGAATGGGTGATAGAAAACCTCTGCAAAAATGCAGTGGATGCCATGAAAGGAAAGGGGAAGATAGATATCCACATTACGGACAATACACAGTTCGTTTATGTGGATGTGGAAGATCACGGGGTGGGAATACCCAAATCCAAATTCAAGATGGTCTTTAAGCCCGGATATACCACCAAAAACCGGGGCTGGGGGCTGGGATTGACTTTATCCAAACGCATCATAGAGGAGTATCACAAGGGGAAATTGTTCATCAATTATTCCGAACCGGGCCACGGGACGGTTTTCCGGATCGTGCTGCCCAAAAAAGTGTAGGATTGTAAGATGCCGTCCATCAGAAAATCAGAGGGTTTCTCCCGGAATAATATTGAACTTTTGGCTCCGGCCGGGGATTATGAATCGATTATGGCGGCCGTCCAGGGCGGAGCCGATGCCGTCTATTTCGGGGTGAAACAACTGAACATGCGGGCCCGCTCCTCTCACAATTTTTCATTGGGGGAACTGAAAAAAGTGGTCCACCTCCTGCACAGGCATGGCAAAAAAGCTTATCTCACCGTCAACACCGTTTTGTATGATAAGGAGCTGCCTGTCATGCGAAAGATCATTGACAGAGCCACGGAAGCAGGTGTTGATGCCCTGATCGTCAGCGATCAGGCGGCCCTGCAATATGCCCGGGAAAAAGGGATGGAAGTTCATCTCTCCACACAACTGAATATCTCCAATACGGCCTCTCTGAAGTTTTATGCCGGGTATGCCGATGTGGTCGTGCTGGCAAGGGAACTGAATTTGAAACAGGTGAAAAATATTGCGGCCAATATCCGCAGGGAACAGATCCGCGGGCCTTCCGGAAACCTGGTGCGCATCGAGTTGTTCGCTCACGGGGCGCTTTGCATGGCCATCTCCGGAAAATGCTATCTCAGTCTGCACGAACAAAACTCGTCGGCCAACCGCGGAACCTGCCTGCAGACATGCAGAAAAGCCTATGTCGTAACAGATAAGGAAACGGGATTTGAGCTGGAGGTGGACAATGAATATATCATGTCTCCCAAAGACCTGGCTACGATAGATTTTCTGGATCTGATCCTGGATGCCGGGGTGAGTGTTTTGAAAATAGAAGGGAGAGCCAGATCGCCCGAATATGTTTATACCACGACAGCTTGTTATGACGAGGCCCTCAGGGCGCTTGAAGACGGGACTTACTCGCCGGCGCGGATAAAAGAGTGGAAAGAACGCCTTGCCACCGTCTTTAACCGGGGTTTCTGGGACGGGTACTACCTGGGCCGTAAGCTGGGCGAATGGAGTGACCGTTACGGTTCACATGCTACCAAACGAAAGGTATATACGGGGAAAGGGAACAATTATTTTCAAAAACCGAAAGTGGCTGAGTTTATTATCGAAGCCGGCACCCTTTCCAAAGGCGATGAGATTATCATCACCGGGCCGACAACCGGCGTGATCCGTACCGTGGTCAGAGAGATACGTGTCGATGACCGGGTGGTGGAAACCGCCGGGAAAGGAGAACGTTGTTCTGTGCCGGTGGAGAGGAAGGTGAGACGCTCCGATAAGCTATACCGCCTGGTAGATGCGGAAAAAGCCCTGTAACGGCCGGATTATATTTTCCGGATCTCTTCGATATACATGTTCCGCAAAGTCATAAGCCTTTCATCTCCCGGGTTTTTTTCATAAATGCGGATTATGTCCACAATGTCCCGCACATAAAGAACCCCCAGGGCGGCATCGAAATTGTTGTTGTCGAGATTGTTCTTGATTTTTTTTGTGATGGACTCAAACACTTTCCAGGAAAGGGCCTCCGGCACCTCCAGATAGTGCATGAACGGATCGTCCAGATCACGGAAAATACCATCCCCCGTCTCCTCGAGGTTAAAGTGTTTCGTGACCTTGATAAGGGCGGGTTTGTTGAATGATTTGCTTTTCATAAATCCGATGCCCAGATCCTCAAACCATTTCTGCAATTCTGCAATATGCTCGTATTCTTCAAGATGGTTCAGACGGATAGCATGATAGACCATATTGTACATGTGGAGCTCGGCCGGCCGGGCCCCGAAAGGGTGCTGGAAGAAATGGCCGATCTCCCGGGCGGTCCGCACCACCTTTTCCAGGCCGTACTTAATGCGTGTGACCGGAAAGACATATCCGGGTTTATGGGAGCCCGGAAGGTTTTCACCGTGATAGCCGGGAAACGGGGCAACACTCTCCAGAACAAAAGTGTTTTCAAGAATATTGGCGTGCAGGCTCTGAAGCTTTTCCTCTTTGGTGATCGTTCCGTAGGTTTCAATCATGATGTTGTATTTTTGTGAAGAGAAAATAAATCAATTGGTTATTGCAAGATACAAAAATATGTTATAAAACACAATTCCGGAGAATCAATTTGAATATATTCAGAACTCCTGACTCAACGTAAACAATTTGTCGCAATTTCTATTTTTTGTAAAAATTTTGTGCTTTCGGCCTTGAACTCATAAATACTGCTATTGGGCCACCAAGGCACAAAGGCACTAAGATACACCAAGGCTTATAATTCCTTTGTTTAATATTGCTTGGTGTTACCTGGAGTCTTGGAGATTTGGTGGCTAAATTTCCATTTCTTTGATCTCCGAAAGAATGATTTGTGCATTTGTTTCCGGGTCGTTTCCGGGCAGGGAAATAGTGTAAACCGTTTTTCTGGGGTGGGATGCCATGGCATGCCGGTAGGTTTTGTCATAATACCGTAAAAGCAGGCCGGCAGCGGCTGCAAAATCCCTGTTTTGTATGGCAGTGATGCACTTCCTGGCGTTCACACCCCCCAGTCTGCGCTCGATTTTTTGTACCGAAGAAATCAATTCTCCGGCATCATATTGGGCATAATCCCTGACAAGCCGTTGGATCCGGTAATTGCGATCCAGATGAATATCCACCAGGGGGGCTGTTTTCATTTGATTGAAGAGCTCATCCGGGATGAAAACGCGGCCGATGGCTTTGCTCTCATCCTCAATCCAGGTGGTCTTACGGGGATCCAGTTGTTTCCAGACCATGAACAGGTTGTTTTCAAACTGTTCGGTGGCAGGTTGTTTTTCCTCTCCCAGTGCGCCGAAAACAGAGCCTTTGTGACGGGCTAATCTTTCGAGGTCGATCACCTGCTCGCCTCTTTTTTTCAAGGCATGGAGGATCTCGGTCTTGCCCGAGCCGGTCATGCCCCCGAGCACCGTCAGCGGCAGGGGCTTAAGGAAAGAGGCTTTGACATGTCTGCGGAAAGCGCGGTATCCTCCTTCGAGGACATACACATCCATCCCGGCCGTGTCGAACAACCAGGCCATGGAGTGACTGCGTTTGCCCCCGCGCCAGCAGTACATCAGCAGCGTATTGTCGCGGGCCGTTGCCCGGGCCTTTTCGACAAAAGAAGCCATTTTGGGCCCGGCGATCTGCAGGCCTGTGCTGAAAGCTTTCTCAGGACTCTCCTGTGTGTAAGTGGTACCGACAATAGCCCTCTCTTCATTGCTGAACAAAGGAATATTAACAGCGCCGGGGAAACGGCCGTGCTCAAATTCGGCCGGAGAACGCACATCCACCACGGGATAACGCTCCGCCAGCTCCAGAAATTCCTCTATGGGTATGGTCTTCTGCATTCCGCCGGTTGAATATGATTTTATTCGGCTCCCTGAGGTTTTATTATCCTGACCGGATTACAAACGATAGGACAGTCAGGTATCGATCGAAAACCATTTAACAAGGACCCTTTTGATATCGTCTATTTTGACCGGCTTGGGGATATAGTCATTCATGCCGGTTTCTATGGAGCGGGTTTTTGTCTCTTCCGAGACATCGGCCGTGACCGCGATAATGGGTGTGTCGATGCCCAGTTTCCTCAGGGCCCGTGTGGCTTCCCATCCGTCCATGATGGGCATCATCACATCCATCAGAATGAGGTCGTATTTTTGTTTTTTGGCTTTCTCCACAGCCGTGGAACCGTCATCGGCAATGTCGATCTCAAAACCCAGGTTCTTAAAATATACCTGCAGCACTTTCTGGTTGATGGTGTTGTCTTCGGCCACCAGGATCTTCAGGGAACGGGAAATCTCCTCGAGGTTCCTGCCGGTGGTTTTCTCTATCTCTATAGAGGTGAAATTATCCTGAATGATGTTGAAGATCTCGGACCCCTGCACCGGTTCGATCAGGTAATAATCCGCTCCCAGCTTCCGGGCCCGTGTATAATTCCCTTTCATATCATTGGAGCTGGTCAGGATGATGATGTATTTGTTGGTGAGCTTGCGTTCATTAAGGGTGTAAAGCAGCTCGAAACCATCGAAGGTGGCGGAATCTTTGATGATGAGAAGATGATAACGCTGGTCGGGATTGGAGGAATTGCTCTCCAGCAAATGCACCGTCTTCTCCATATAGAAATTCATGGTGACATTCAGCCCGAATTGGGAAAGCTGCTCCTGAATGGAATTATCGGTATCGTCATTGTTCTTGATGATCAGGGCACGGATTTGGGAATAAGCGGTGATGTTGCTTACATCAATGTCCTTGCGAAAACGTTCATTGGAAAAAACGGGTATCTTCACCTGGACAGTGGTACCCGGACCGGAAACATCCTCCTCTTCCATCTCACGGCTGAGGGTGGAGGGAGAGACAAAATTGATGTCTCCGTTCAGCATATCGATGAGTTGTATGGTGATGGGGATTCCCAGGCCGGTCCAGTGTTTCTTGCCGTTGGCACCGACTTGGGCGGTTTGGATGTCCTTTTGATTGAATTTATCAAGTTGTTCGGGCGTCAGGCCGGATCCGGTATCGGAGATGTCAAACTGCAACTGGAGCTTTCCGTAAGCTTCCGGAGATTGGGAGACGAAGATCTTTACAATTCCCTTATCCGTATAATTGATCGCATTTTCCACCAGCCGGGAAAGGATCTGCCGGATGTTGAACGGGTCGCCGATGAAGTGATTGTTCACCTTTTCATCAAAGACCACCATCAGCTTGATCCCTTTTTCTTCGGCTTTGGGTTTGAATTTCTTGAAAATGATCTTTATTTCCGAACGGAGCCTGAAAGGGATCTCTTCCCGCATCATCTTTCCGGCTTCTATCTTCGAGAACTCCAGGATGTCATCCACGATGGATATCAGCAGGTCGGCCGAATATTTTATGTCTTTCAGAAAAGTCTCGTCGGGCACCTTGTGGGAGTGGAGCAAGGAGCTGGTTTTGTCCAGGATGTTTCCCAGCGGAATCCTTATTTCCTGGCTCATGTTGACCAGCATCTCGGTTTTGGCTTTTACGGCGGCAGCCTCCTGACGGCGTGCTTTTTCGAGAGGGGTGACATCTATCAGGGCCTGCAGAGTGGCTTCTTGGTCCTGGAAGGTGATCGGGATCTCTTCTTTGAGCAAAACCCATTCGGAGGCATCCTTGCGCAGGACCAAAAAATCGCGCATGTCGATCCCCAGGCCCAGCGATTCTTTGATCTGGTTGCGTGTCCCTTCAAAAAACCAGTTGCCGATGAGCTGACCCTCTTTCAGCTCCTCCACGGTCTCGGAAAAAGTCTCCCGGGCACGGTTGTTAATGAACAGAATGCGGCGCTCACGGTCCAGTATCAGAATCCCGATAGGCATGTTTTCCAGTATCTTCCGCAGATTCTGTTCCGAGCTTATAATCTTTTTCTCCTCGGCTTTCTGACGGGAGATAAAAAGCACGAACAGGAATATGATCAGGATGATCAATACCAGGGTCAGGGTGGCAATGATGATCGCATTCTTGATAATCGTCTTGAGGATCACATCGTTCTGAAGGGAGAAAACAATACCGAAATCACGGCTCAGAAAATGGGTGGGATAATAAGCGGAGATAATGCCTGTTTCTTTTCCGGAGATGATCACCTTGTGTTGCAGCGTTCCCTGGTATCCTTTTTTTATCTCTTTGGCGATTTTATCCAGATCCAGGATCGACAGGCTGTCTGTCTGGAGGTTGCTGAAAAGGACTTTCCCGTTTTCGTCCAGCAGCCATTGCCATTGTATATTGCCCAGATGGGATTTCTCAAACACCGACCGGATATATTGTTGATAATCCAGCATGACAATGACATTCCCCGAAACCTGGTTATTATTAAAAACAGGCAGGTAATAGGCATAGCTGCCGTTTTCAAAAAGGATCTTCTCCCTGGTAACCAGCGGTTTTTGTTCGCGGGTCAGAAAGGTGTTGGAGATGCGTTTGTTCGTGTTGTCTTTGTAAAAGGTGAAGGCATGACGTTGGGTATCATACAGGTTGATCCCCGTGATCAGGTTCTGGTATTTGGTATAAAAGATCTCTATCTTCCGGGAGACCTCTTCTTTGGCGGCAGGATCGGTAAAAAACTTATTGATATTTTCGGAAAAGAGAATAAAATTCAGGTCGCTCAGAAAATCCTGGCCGGTTTTTTCGATCTCATAACCGGAGATCTGGGTTTGCTTCAGCAGGAAATTTTTCTGGAAGTCAACCTGTAAGTGATAGATATTCAGGTAATAGTAAACATTGGAGACAATAATGATTATAATGATCAGCGGTATAAGAATGTATATTTTCTTCATTTCTCTAACCCGGAAGGCATCATTATGAAATTAGCCTCTAATATAAAAAAAAATGACAGTTCTTTTATCTGTACTTTTTATCTTCATCAAAATAGAGGTCCAGGTAACTGTTGTATCTGGAGGGGGCAATCTCTCCTTTTTCGACCGCTTCCCTTACGGCACAGCCCGGTTCGTGGGTATGGGTGCAGTTATAATAGCTGCACTTTTTGGCCCATTTAAAGATCTCCGGGAAAAAGTGATAGATCTCGTTCTTTTCCATATCCACCAGTCCGAAACCCCGGATCCCGGGGGTGTCTATGATATGTCCCCCGAAACTCAGCGGAAACATCTCGGCGTAGGTGGTGGTGTGCCTGCCGGTTTTATGAGAGTGGGATACCGGTGTGGTTTTCAGGTTCAGCGACGGCTCAATGGCGTTGATGATAGAGGATTTCCCCACGCCGGAGTTGCCGGAAAGCAGGGTGGTACGGTCTGTCAGCAGCTCCCGGACAACATCCAGATTCTGTTTTTCGGGCACCGAAGTATGTAAAACCCTGTAGCCGGTATCCTCATATATTTCAGTCAGGTTTTGCAGCTCCGCCTTTTCTTTGGTCCCGTACAGGTCTGTTTTGTTGAAGATCAGGACCACCGGGATGCGGTAAGCTTCGGCAGCCACCAGAAAACGGTCGATGAAAGGCAGGAGGGTCCTGGGCCTGACCAGCGAAGCGATCAGAAAAGCCTGGTCGATGTTGGCGGCGATGATCTGTGCTTCGTACGAGAGATTGGACGACTTGCGGATGATATAGTTCTTTCGTTTTTCGACATGGGTGATCAGCCCCGTTTCGCCCGAGGTATCCGGCTCGAAGGTTACGTAATCCCCCACCACCACCGGGTTGGACAAACGGATCCCGCGAATCCGGAAACTTCCCTTGACGGCGCAGCGGATCTTCCCGCCTTCTTCCGTTTCCACCGTGTACCACCGGCCGGTGGCTTTTATGACTCTTCCTTTTTTCAAAAGGTTTCGTTTATGCAAAAATAGATAATTAGTACATAGCAAAGGAAAAAATCGTAATTTTATCTGCGGAACACATTGGTAGAATATGGAGGTACGAATCGTTTCTTTATCGGCATGGGGCACACAGGTGCTGCTGGACCTGGAGCTGGATCTGTGGATCGCCGGATGCTCCCATGATGCCCTGATCATCCGGGAGGAGGCAAAGGATGTGCCGGTGGTGACGATTCCGGGAAAAGAAAATTTGTCCCCGGAGGAGCTAATGAACCGCAACCCGGTGATGACGGAGATTCTTCTTTCTCCCTGGAATGTAGATATGAAAACCCTCCGCCGGATCAGGCCGACACATATTATTACGGAAGGGATGCTCAATGTATCGGGCCTGACCGTCGAAGAGGCGGAAGAGATCCTGGAGCGGGACGGGCTGACCGGATGCCGGCTTCTCGATATTTACTCCATGTCCCTCGAAGACATTTATGATGAGATCATGATGATCGCCGGCGCGTTCGGGGTGGAAGACCGGGGGAAAACACTGGTGACCAAATGCCGTAGGCAAATAGCCAAAACCGTTAAAAAATACGGGATCAGGCGTCGCCACCCGGCCGTAGGGGTGATCAAAAAATGGCCCTCCCTGCAACTGGCCGGCAGATGGGTGACCGATATGATCGAAATGACCGGCGGTTTACCCCTGCTTTTTGGCGATGATCTGTATATCTATCCGGATTATTATTTTGAAAAAAGCCCGGATATTATTATTGCCGGCGATCCCGAAGCTTCCCTGCAGGAAAACCGGGAAAAGATCAAAATGCTGGACCGGGAAAAACTGTTTTCCATTTTTACCTGTGAAACCCCTCCGTTAATGTATGTCGTTGACGGTCCGGTGTTTTTTAACCGCAGCTGTACGGGCCTGAATACCGCCCTGAAGATCCTGGGGGAAATATTAAAAGACGACCCCCGGGCTCAGGAAAGAAAAGGAGTTTACTGGGATGCGGCCGGCCGGTGCTGGTAGTGAGCTTTATACCCAGGCTAAAAAGATACGTTTATCCCGAGACCGAAGATTTCCTTGAACTGTATGCGCGGTCCTTTGCTGTCCATGATCCCGTCCCCGTTCGAATCGTAGGGGATATGGATGTTATCATCATAGTAAAGATTGGTCAACAGGTTGGCGGAGAGGAATTTGTTTATCTTCATGTCGAAGAGTACTTCCCAGAAAACATCTACGTTCTGGGGCTTGTCCAGGTAGTTGGAAAACAAATTCAACCTGGTCTGAAAAGTGACGTTCTTAATGACTTCATGCTTGTAAAAGAATTTCACGTAAGCCCCGAATTCGCTGCGTACACTTTGTCCCGGAGTTACTCCGAAAGCCCCCGAATCGGAGAGGGCTTTGTCCAGCACAAAAGTGGATTTGCTGGTCAGCGGAGCCATGAAAACACTCAGGTTGTCGTTGGGCTTGTAATCAAACCCCAGCGAAAGAAACAGATAACCGGGGGCCATGAGGTTAGAGATCATAAGGTTGGCGTCATCGCTGCTGTACCCCCGTGTCATCTGGGTGGTGAATGTGGCCAGCACGGAATAATACCAGTTCTTGCTGGCTTTATATCCATACTTGGAAGTGAAAGTCAGATAATCGTCGGTTTTCTTTAATCCTTCCTTCTTGAGTTGCTGCATGCCGTAACGAACCTGCAGGGTGTTTTCCCAAGCGCTGTGATTTCCGATTTTCTTCAGGAAAAGATTGAGATCACCAATGCCGGAAATGGCATTTTCTCCTCCGCCGATCCAGTTGGTAAATGAACTTTGTGAAAAAGTAAATCCGAATTTTCCCCCGGATTTCCACCCCAAAATGGTGTCGGCATTTTGTTTCCGGACATCGTCCTCAAGCCCGGTTACCTGTGAAAAAAGCGAGGCTGCCGGCAGCATGCCTGCAATCATTAAAATCAAGAGAAAAAGTTTGTTCTTCATAATAATGTTGGTTTAGAATTTTATTAAGAATTAGACCGGATAAAGAAAAGAAAAAAAAATGAAATTTAAAAACGGGAAAAGATTTCTTTATCAAAATTCTCCGGAGATCATTATTTTCTTTTGATTTTAAATAAAAATTTTACTTTTGCAGCTTCATTTTCCGGGCCTTTCTGGTAAAAGGAAAATGAGAAGGGAATGAGGTTTCCCGTTAACCGCCTGTTGAAAAACAGGGCTGATGACCTCTGCCGGAACAAGGATATGTTAAATTGAAGTTATTTTTTTGTTATGGCAGAAAATCTGGCGGCCCTCATCGTGATCAGTTTCCTTATCGCTTATCTTTTTAAGTATATCAAAACCCCGCCGTTGATCGGGATGTTGTTATTGGGGATTCTGTCCGGTCCTTATGTCTTCGGCTGGATGGATCCCAACCTGCTGGCCATCTCTTCCGATCTGCGCATGGGGGCGCTGATCGTGATCATCCTGCGGGCCGGTTTTGAACTGTCTAAAGACACCCTGATGCGGGTGGGGCGTCCGGCACTGTTGCTCTCGTTCGTCCCTGCAGTTTTTGAAGGGGCGGCGATCGCTTTCCTGGGGCCTTATTTCCTTCCCCTCACTTTTATGGAGTCGGCTATCCTGGGGGCTGTGCTGGCGGCCGTGTCGCCGGCGGTGGTTGTGCCCCTGATGATCCGCTTCATCGATGAAAAAAGAGGTACCGGCAAAGGCATCCCCACCCTGGTGCTGGCCGGATCTTCCATAGATGATGTCTTCGTCATCGTCATCTACAGTGTCCTGATCGGCATTTATACGGGCCGCCGGATGAACCTGGTCTGGGAGCTGGCCTCCATCCCCATCTCCATTGTTGTGGGCATAGCCGTAGGACTGGCCACGGGGGCGGTGCTGTACAAAATCTTCGACCGCTACAACCCCCCCGCCACGCAGCGTGTGCTCACTATCCTGTCGGTGGCGGTGCTGCTGATGGGCCTTGAGCACCTGACCAAAGACTATATTCCTTTTGCCGCCCTGCTGGCGGTGATGACCATCGGCTATATCATCCTGAAAAACCGCAGCAAGTATGCCCATGAGGTGTCGGCACAACTGGCCAAACTGTGGGTGCCTGCAGAGATCGTCCTCTTCGTGATGGTGGGGGCACAGGTGAATGTTAAGGTGGCGCTTAATACGGGCCTCGACGGAGCCCTGCTGATCTTTATCGCGTTGCTGTTCCGCAGCGTGGGCACCTGGTTGAGCCTGCTGGGCACCGACCTGAACCGCCGCGAGCGCCTCTTCGTGGTGATCTCCTACATCCCCAAAGCAACCGTGCAGGCCGCCATCGGCGGAGCGCCCCTGCTGGCCATGAAAGCCGCCGGCATGAATACCGCCCCGGGCGAGACCATCCTCGCCGTCGCCGTGCTGAGTATCCTCCTCACCGCTCCCCTCGGCGCCTGGGGCATCATCCTCTCCGGCCCCAAATTGCTGAAACAGGAAAAGAGCCATTGAGCAATGAGAAAAGAGAAGTGAGAGATGAGCGAAGAGGGAACGTTAAACCACAAAAGCCATAGAAATCGGCAGGCTACGCCTGCGAAATTAAATGGAAATATGTAGCATCTGTGTTATCAGAGTTCTGAAAGAAGTTGTAAATTGACTGGGTCATATCACAAATACCCTCCACAAACAAAACAACAGAAACAACAGAAACCACATTTCACTTCGCTTCGGTATTGAACGGAAGCCTGTAGTGCCGGTATTTGTAAAAATATATACAAGAACAGGCCTAAAATTGTATAAATAGTTGCAAAATCTGGCATGAAATTGTATATTTGAAAAAAATATTTCTATTATGATTTACCCGAGAGATCTTTTGTTGCCGATAAACCATTGGCTTGACAAGAATGAAATAATCATCCTTTATGGTGCACGGCAGGTAGGAAAAACCACATTGCTCAAAGAATTATTGAAAAAAAAAGACGATGCAATCATTTTAAATTGTGAGTTGCCAAGTGTAGAAGATATATTGGAGAGTAAAGATCTGGCACAGATCAAGGCTTTATTTGAAGATAATAAAATCATCGCATTGGATGAAGCCCAGAGGATTTCGGATATTGGCAGCATTTTAAAACTGATTTATGATGAATTGCCGCAATATAAACTGATCGCAACGGGATCAAGCAGTTTTGATCTTGCGAACAAGATCAGTGAACCATTGACGGGTCGAAATATAAAATTCAGGCTTTATCCTTTATCTCTAAAGGAAATAAAACAGGGAAGAAATTGGTTATGGATAAAAGAAAACCTGAATGACCTTCTGATTTATGGTACTTATCCGGGTATAATTGATCTGAGTGTTCCTGATAAACAGGCTAAACTGTATGAATTGGCTTCCGATTATCTTTTCAAAGATATTTTAATGTATGAAAACATTAAGAACTCCTCACTTATCAGGAAATTGTTAAAGGCGCTTGCTTTACAAACAGGCTCTCAGGTTTCGTTTAATGAACTGGCCGGATTACTGGGTGTTTCAAGGCCCACTGTTGAGAAGTATATCGATCTTTTCGAGAAGAACTTTGTAATTTTTAAACTGCCGTCATATAGCAGTAATTTGAGGAATGAATTGCGCAAAAGCAATAAATATTTTTTTTATGATACGGGTATAAGAAATGCTTTGATAGGTGATTTTAAACCTCTGGAAAACAGGTTGGACACAGGTGCTTTATGGGAGAATTTCTGTATCAGTCAAAGACTTATTTTAAGCAATGTGACCCGCCCCAATGCCCGTTTTTACTTTTGGCGTACCTATGACGGCGCCGAAATAGACCTGGTGGAGGAGTACGGCGGAGACCTGAATGTGTTTGAATTTAAAATGAAACGTAAAACCCGGACAAGGATACCGGATAGTTTTGTAAAAAAATATAAACCGGCAAAAGCACAAACAATAACCCCACAGAATTTGTTTACATTGCTTGATTAGCTTGTATATACCACGCCAGGGGCTGGCTACGGCGGGCAAAGCCGGAACAAAAAAGATCCAAGAGACAAGAGCCAAGATACAAGTAATAAGCAACCGGTACCAAGCACTCCACCTACGCTACCCTTCGATACAATCCCGCTGCGCGGGATCACTCAGGGAACAGCTACGGTGGACAAAGCCAGCACCAGGCACTCGAGCAATGAGCAGTGAAAAAGAGGAGTTTACCACAGAGGACGCTAAGGAGGCACAGAGAGCACAAAGGTCCCGAAAGAAAACAGACTCTTTCTCCGTGCGCTTTGTGCCTGCGAAATTAGTCTTTTGCTTTGCTCCGGGCGGTA
Source organism: uncultured Rikenellaceae bacterium (assembly GCA_964649335.1). Classification (GTDB taxonomy): domain Bacteria; phylum Bacteroidota; class Bacteroidia; order Bacteroidales; family VadinHA17; genus DRPN01. The sequence goes on from CAZYPI010000009.1 coordinate 26,748, forward strand.
ATTTGGTTATTGAAACGTATTTGGAAATGGAACGCGGATGCCCTTGCGCTCCGCTTCGGGCATGCACGGATACAACGGATGTTCACTGATCTTATCCGTGGGAATCTGTTGCATCTGTGTTATCAGTGTTCTGAAATAAGTTCAGGGGCTTTCACATTTGCTCCTGCTCCTGCCCGGACGAATGGACGTCCGTACGGTCTGGCTTTCAGGGAAAAAAGAAAAAATACCCGGCAACAAAAACATCAAACATCTAACGGCCTGCAGGCCACAAATTAACGTAAACACAGTGGCTGATAACCGTCGTTTTTTTTCGGAAAAATTTTGTCTAAACCAAAAAAGTATGTAAATTGCAACGAAAGATTGCAAAATACATACTTAATATCTGATGTATATTCACAGGAAAATAGAAGGAGTAATAAAAAGTCACCTGACGAATTTTCCGGCGGTAGCCATACTGGGCCCGAGGCAAAGCGGGAAATCTACCCTGGCGGCGTATATAATGAAGGACTGGAGTGATTCTGTTTATTTGGATCTCGAAAAACCTTCAGACCGGGTTAAATTAACCGATCCGGAACTGTTCTTCAGAATGAACAGAGACAAGCTTATTTGTCTGGACGAGATCCAGCGCCTGCCGGAAATATTTTCAGTGATGCGCAGTGTGATTGATGAGAATGCGGGGAACGGACAATTTCTGATCCTGGGGTCGGCATCAAAGGATCTGATAAGACAGAGCTCTGAATCACTTGCCGGGAGGGTCGTTTTTGTTGAGTTGCCTCCGTTTCTTCTGGGGGAGATAATGCCCGGTGAAAAAGCAAATGACAATATTCTGATGAAATACTGGAACCGGGGAGGTTTTCCCCGGAGTTATCTGGCAGATGGTGATGATATCAGCTTTGTCTGGAGGCAGAGTTTTGTCAATACCTTTCTCGAAAGGGATGTGTTGCAGTTTGAGCCGAAAGCATCTCCCGATATGATCATGCGATTGTGGAAAATGTGTGCCCACAGTCAGGGACAGATACTGAATACGTCTGTTTTGGGAGCTTCTCTGGGGTTAAGTCATACAACCGTAAAAAAATACCTTGATCTTTTCGAAGGGGTCTATATGGTACGTAAATTGCTGCCGTATGCTGCCAACCTGAAGAAAAGAATAGTGAAATCCCCTAAAATATATATACGTGACACGGGTGTTTTGCATGTGTTGCTGGGACTGGAAACGTTCGATGATCTGATGGCTCATCCGGCTTTCGGCCCGTCATGGGAAACGCTGGTAATAGAAAATATTCTCGGTAAGTATCCTGACCATACCGCCTCTTTTTACCGCACTTCCAACGGGTCCGAAATTGACCTGATCCTGGAAAAAGGCAATAAAAGAGTGGCTGTGGAATGCAAGGTGTCCACTGCGCCGAAGCTTTCCGCCGGCTTTTTCCATGCCCTGAAAGATCTGGATATTCGGGAAGCATGGGTGGTCACCCCTTTCAATGACACTTATCCTTTGCAGGAGAATGTCCGGGTTACCTCCTTGCAGGAGTTTTTGAAAAAAAGCAACTGATAATACTATGGCCACAAGGTCTCCGGGAGAAGTAGATCATAAATGACCCGGCGCAGGGGAAACGGAACGCGGATGCCCTTGCGCTTCGCTTCGGGCATACACAGATTAAACGGATGTTCGCCGATTTTATCCGTGGGAATCTGTTGCATCTGTGTTATCAGTGTTCTGAAATAAGCTCAGGGGCTAAAGTACGAAGTTGAAAGGTTGAAAAGTTGAAAAGTTGAGGTGTGGAGTTATTACGCAGAGGGCCGCAGAGGAATCGCAAAGGCAGAAACAATTGAAAGCAGCAGGCTTCGCCTGCGAAATTAGGTAGAAATTAAGTAGAAATTAAGTGGAAATTAGTCTTTTGCTTTGCTCCTGTTTCTCGCAGATCCCGCAGATTAGCGCAGAAACAACAGAAACAACAGAAACCATAGAAACCACAGAAACCACAAACGCCTGAACATAAAAACACCGGACCCTGCCGGATCCGGTTTTTCCTGTCTGTTGGTGTTTTTTATCCCAGGCGGTTGATGGCGTTGAGGTCTTCGAACGCTTCGGTGAGGCGTTTGACGAACTGCTCTTCGCCGGCGCGCAGCCATTTCCGCGGGTCGTAGTATTTCTTGTTGGGTTTGTCTTCGCCCTCGGGGTTGCCGATCTGGCTTTGCAGGTAGTCCTTGTATTGTTCGTAGTAGCCTTTCACCCCGTACCAGAAAGCCCACTGCATGTCGGTGTCGAGGTTCATTTTGATGACACCGTAAGAGATGGCCTCTTTGATCTTGGATTTCTCGGAACCCGAGCCGCCATGGAACACAAAGTTAACCGGTTTCTCGGCGGTGTTGAATTTCTTCCGGATGTATTCCTGCGAGTTTTTGAGGATGACCGGCTCCAGCCGCACGTTGCCGGGTTTATACACCCCGTGGACATTTCCGAAAGAGGCGGCAATGGTAAAGCGGGGGCTGATCTTGCTCAGCTCTTCGTAGGCGAGGGCCACGTCCTCGGGCTGGGTATACATTTTGGCATTGTCCACGCCGGTATGGTCTACGCCGTCTTCTTCGCCGCCGGTGAAAATGACAAAATGTACACCCAGCCCGAGGACGTGGCCCTCG
>CAZYPI010000010.1:0-6619 GCA_964649335.1 uncultured Rikenellaceae bacterium
CAGATTTATCGGTAATCACTCTTCCGGGAAAATGGGCATTGCCCTGGCCGGGAAAGCCGTGCAGATGGGCGCGGAAGTTACGCTCATCCTGGGGCCCGGGACCTACGGCAGGATCCCGCAAAAGATAAAAGTCGTCCCCGTCGTCTCGGCCGGGGAGATGTATGAGGCCGTCCTGAAAGAATTCCCGGGAAGTGCTGTGGCTATCCTCGCTGCCGCAGTGGCGGATTTTACCCCCGTGGAGCAATCGGGCAGGAAAATAAAAAGAGACAAGGATGAACTGGTCATCCGGTTTAAGCCGACAAAAGATATCGCCGCCGAACTGGGAAAAATAAAGACCAACGACCAGATGCTGGTAGGTTTTGCCCTGGAGACGGAAAACGAGGTGGAGAACGCCCTGAAGAAAATCAGGAAAAAGAACCTGGATTACATTGTCCTGAACTCCCTGCGGGATGAAGGTGCCGGGTTCGGATATGATACCAACAAGATCACGATCATTGATAAGTCCGGCAACCAGAAAGTCTATCCGCTGAAGTCAAAATCCGAGGTGGCACAGGATATCCTGCATTTTATCCAGCAACAGTTTCTCTGATGGGTGATATATTACGGAAAACAGGAATCGGATGGCGGCGGCTGGCAGCCCTGGCGGGGCTGGTCCTGCTGATCATGCCCACATCCTCATTCAGCCAGGAGCTCAACTGTAATGTCTCTATATCTGCACAGAAAATCCAGGGGGCTTATCAGGAAAAATTCAAAAACCTCCAGCAGGCTATCTATAATTTCATGAACAATACGGTATGGACCAACAATGTGTTCGATGTGAACGAACGCATCCGGTGCACCATGCTTATCAACCTGACGGAGCAGATCTCCTCGGACCAGTTCAAGGGGACCATACATATACAGTCCAGCCGGCCCGTTTTTAACACAACATACCAATCGACCATGTTCAATTTCGTGGACAATGATTTCCAGTTCACCTATGTGGAATATCAGCCCATGGAGTTTGACAAGACCCAGTTTTTAAATAACCTGACTTCAGTGCTGGCGTATTATGCTTATATTATCATTGGGCTGGATTATGATTCGTTTTCCCTGAAAGGGGGTACGCCTTATTTCCAGATCGCCGAACAGATCGTCAACAATGCCCAGAATGCCGTTGAACCCGGGTGGAAGCCGTTTTCCGGATCGCGGAACAAGAACCGTTACTGGCTGATCCAGAATATTCTGGACAGTAATTATGGTCCGGTGCGGGAATTTAATTACAGGTATCACCGGCTGGGGCTGGATGTAATGGCGGACGAGCTGAATGCCGGCCGTGCCGAGATTGCCAACAGTCTCAAACTATTGCAGACCGTTTACCGTAAAAAACCGGATCCTTATATGCTCTTTCTCACCGTTGTACTGGATGCCAAGCGGGACGAGATCATCGATATTTTTTCCAAATCTTTCCCGGATGAAAGAACCCGTGTAGGGGTTATCATGAAAGAGATCGATCCTGCCAACAGCCAGAAGTATGACAAGATGATGAAAGGACAGTGATCTTTCTTTTCCGGAATATTTTCATTAGATTTACCTTTCCTAAATAATATACCGCAAAGAGTATGTTGAAGTCTTTACTGATCCGGAACTATGCGCTGATTGAGGAGCTGGAGATGGATTTCGGCCCCGGCCTGACCATCATTTCGGGCGAGACGGGTGCCGGCAAGTCCATATTGCTCGGAGCGGTGGATCTGATCACCGGCAAGAGGGCGGATACATCCGTGTTGATGGATAAAGAGAAGAAATGTATCGTTGAAGCGGTTTTTGATATCAGCCGTTACCGCCTGCAGGATTTTTTCTCCGGGCATGACCTGGATTATGAGCCCCTGACCACCCTGCGCCGGGAGATGAGTCCCGCCGGCAGATCCCGGGCCTTCATCAATGACACTCCCGTGAACCTGACATTGTTGCAGAGCCTGGGCGGCCGGCTTATCGACATCCATTCGCAGCATAAGAACATCCTCCTGGGGTCCAGTGTCTTTCAGTTGCAGGTGCTGGATACTTTTACAAAACGGCAGGACCTGGTGGAAGCATACCGGCAGGCCTACACGAAATACCGGGAAAATATACGTGTTTTTCAGGAACTACAGGAGCTGTCACGTCAGGCAGGTGCCGACCTGGATTATTATCAGTTTCAGTTTGAAGAACTGGACCGGGCCGGTCTGCAGGAGGATGAGCAGGAACGGCTGGAGAGTGAACTGGAGGTGCTCTCGCATGCCGAAGAGATAAAGAATGCCCTGCATTTTGCCTGGAATATTCTGCAGGAAGAGGAACAATCGGTAACGGTCAGGCTGAAAGAGGTGGTGAATGCCCTGGAGCGGATCAGGAACTATCTGCCCGGAACGGACGATTATGTGGAAAGGCTGGAAACAGCGTATATCGACCTGAAGGACCTGGCCGGTGAGATGGAAATACGGGGCAACGACATAGAATATGAGCCGGGTCGTATGGAACAGGTGAAAGAACGGCTCAGTATGATCTATCATCTGGAGGATAAACACCATGTTAAGACCGTGGCGGAGCTTCTCCGGATACGGGATACACTGGATGAGAAAATTGCACGTATCGGCTCCTATGACCGGGAGATAGAGCAGGCGCAACGACAACTGGAAGAAGCCGGGGAACGGGTTATGTCTCTGGGCCGGGAACTTACGGAAATCCGTAAGGCGGTGCGGAAGGATATCGAAAAAGCGGTGACTGCCCTCTTAAAGGAACTGGGCATCCCGGCGGCGCGGTTTCATATTGAGATAAATGAAGAGACAGAACCGGGGCCTTACGGGTTTGACCGGGTGGTTTTTCTTTTCTCGGCCAATGCGCGGGTGCCGTTGCAGGAGATCGGCAAGGTGGCCTCGGGGGGCGAGCTCTCCCGCCTGATGCTGAGCCTGAAGTCCCTGCTCACGGAAAACACGGGATTGCCTACGATCATCTTTGATGAGATAGATACCGGCGTGTCGGGAGATATTGCCGACAGGGTGGGGGAGATCATCTCACGTATGGGCGAGCACATGCAGGTGGTCAATATCACGCACCTGCCCCAGATCGCCAGCAAAGGCAAAGAGCATTACCTGGTTTATAAAACGGATGAAAACGGCCATACCCGCACCCGCGTCAGAAAACTTACCCCCGAAGAGAGAATCACGGAGATAGCCAAGCTGCTCAGCGGCCGTGAGCTGTCGGATGCCGCCTACCAGAATGCACGCGAGCTGCTCGGAGTGGCCGGAAATGCCGGCGCCAACTAACTCTTAGGCTTTACGAACTTCCAGCCGCTGATCATCGAGGAGGCCACGCCGGTGCGCTCCACATAATCATGGTACACGACCAGATAAACGTGGATCATGGCGAAGATAATGAACACCCACATCAGAATATGATGGATGTGACGGGCGGCAATATCGCCGCCAACCAGCGGGATGAACCAGGCAAACAGCTTCGGGAACCATGAGGTGCTCATGGCTGCATACATGCCGAAACCGGTCAGGCACTGCAGCAGAAAAGCCAGGAACATGATGAAGTAAGTGGTGGCGGCCAGGGCATTGTGTCCTTCCGACTCGAACGACCAGGTACGGAGCTGCATAATATCCACCTTCAACACTTCCCCGATCTCTTTCCACTGGCGTTTGGTGTATGGTATGAACTGGTACCACCGGGAATACTTGTTTCCCACAAAAGCCCAGTAAATCCGGAGGCAAAAGTTGAAAAAGAAGATGTAGGCAAACAGAAAGTGGATAAAGCGGTTGATCCCGAACCAGTAATTGAAATAAGCTTCGGCGCCGTGTTGTATGGCAGGCGGGCTTCCGATGAAATATCCCGTAATGACCAATACGATGATACAGAACATATTGAGCCAGTGATAGAACCTTACGGGAATTTCCCAGACATATATTCTTTTAATTCTGCCCATAACTCTTTGTTTTTAGATCCGGAGAAACGGGTATGAGCCGTTTCTCCGGCTGAGGTTAGCATTAATTCAGGACATTCATGTCAAAAAACCTGTATTTGATGAACATAGGTTCCTTTTTCATCATAGAGATGAACGGCACAGGCGATGCATGGGTCGAAAGAGTGGATGGTACGCAGGATCTCCAGGGGTTTTTCCGGGTCGGCCACGGGTGTCCCCAGGAGTGCCGACTCATAAGCCGATCGTTGTCCTTCCGGGTCGCGCGGGGAAGCGTTCCAGGTGCTGGGCACCACCAGCTGGTAGTTGTCTATCAGCCCTTCTCTTATTTTGATCCAGTGGGCCAGGGCCCCCCGCGGCGCTTCGGACAGTCCCACTCCTTTGGCTTCTTCGGGCCACAGGCGTGGATCCCATTTTTCATTGTTGAAGGTACGGGTATCGCCGGTACGGATATTGGTCATCAACTGATCGAAAAATTCCAGGGCCCAGCCGGCGATCAGCTTGGTCTCTAAACCGCGTGCCGCCGTCCTTCCCAGGGTGGAAAAGAGTGCTTCCACCGGCACATCCAGTTGTTTCAGGGCGAAGTCCACCACTTCCTTAAACTCATCCCTGCCGGAAGCATAGCCTATCAGTACGCGTGCCAGCGGCCCCACCTCCATGGGATTGCCTTTCCATCGCGGAGTCTTCAGCCAGCTGTACTTGCCTTCGACATTCAATTGCTCATAGGGCGGTTCCGGGCCGGTATAGTTGAAGTTGGTCTCGCCGTCCCAGGGGTGTTTCCCTATGTTGTTGCCGTCGGGATACTCATACCACGAGTGGGCGATGAACTCCTGTATCTGATCGGCGTTGGTGGCATCCACTTCCAGTACTTCACTGAGGTTGCGGTTCATGATGATGCCGCGTGGGAATTTGAACATGGTGGCGTCGCGTATGCCGTTCATGGGCAGGTCGCCGTAAGCCAGGTAGTTTTCCAGGCCTCCGCCGATGGCGCCCCAGTCTTTGTAAAAGGAAGCCACAGCCAGCAGGTCGGGGATATATACCTGTTCGATGAAGGTCTTAGCCTGTTTTAGCAGCCGTTCGATCATGGCAAATCTTTCGGCATTCAGGGCATTTTCTTCATCAATATTAATGGCACAGGGCACACCCCCTACCAGGTAGTTGGGATGGGGGTTTTTACCCCCCAGGATGGTATGGATCTTAACAATCTCTTTCTGCCACTCCAGGGCTTCCAGGTAATGAGCCACGCCCAGGAGGTTTACTTCGGGAGGCAGCTTGTAGGCCTTGTGTCCCCAGTAACCGTTCTGGAAGATGCCCAGCTGGCCGCTTTCCACAAAACGTGTCAGCCGTTTCTGCAGGTCGCTGAAATAGCCGGTGGAGCTTTTGGGCCAGTGGGAGATAGACATGGCGATGCGGGAAGTCTCCGCCGGGTCGGCTTTCAGGGCCGACACCACGTCCACCCAGTCGAGGGCATGCAGGTGATAAAAATGGACTACATGGTCGTGCATATACTGGGTACAGAACATCAGGTTGCGTATCATTTCGGCGTTGGGCGGGATAACGATGTCCAGGGCGTCTTCCACGCAGCGTACCGAGGCCAGGGCATGCACGGTGGTGCACACCCCGCAGACACGCTCGGTGAAAGCCCAGGCATCGCGGGGGTCTCTGCCCCGGAGGATTTTTTCTATGCCCCGCACCATGGTGCCGGAACTGTAAGCATCGATGATGCGGCCGTCTCTGATTTCCACTTCGACGCGCAGGTGTCCTTCGATGCGTGTGATCGGATCTACTACTATTCTTTTAGCCATGATAACCTCCTTTTTTTATTCGTTGTCTGCTTCCGGGTTAATAATGCCTTCCCTGATCATCTTCCGTTTGCGTATGTTGGTAGCCACGGCGTGGGCTGCGATACCGGCGGCAGTGACGGCTCCGACAGCCAGCCCGATATCATCGGCGGTGGTCTCTATGCCGAAGCCGGGGAAGCTGGCCAGATGTTTATAGAAGGGCTCGTTGTCCCAGAAATTGGCTTCGCTGCAGCCGATGCAGGGGTGCCCCGACTGGATCGGAAAACTGGTGCCTGCGTTCCAGCGCATCACGCCGCAGGAGTTGTAGGTGACCGGGCCTTTGCATCCCATTTTGTAGAGGCAATACCCTTTGCGTGCATTCTCATCATCGAAGGTCTCCACGAAGAGGCCTGCATCGAAGTTGGGCCTCCGGTAACAGGTGTCATGTACGCGCCTGGAAAAGAAAGTCTTGGGCCTGCCCAGGCCGTCCAGCTCGGGAAAACGGTCGAAGGTGAGCAGGTAAACCACCACCCCGGCCATCACCTCGGCAATGGGCGGGCAGCCCTGCACGTTGATGATGGGTTTGCCACGTACCAGCTTCTGTACCGGTGTGGCTCCCGTGGGGTTGGGAGAGGCCCCCTGTACACAGCCGGCCACGGCACAGTTGCCCCAGGCAATGATCCCTTTGGCACCGGTAGCAGCTTCCTCCAGAATATTGTAGGCTGTCTTGCCACCGATACAACAGTAAGCTTTGTTCTTCATCGGCACCGATCCTTCTACCATCAAAATATATTCCCCCTTGTATTTCTCCATGGTATTTTGCAGATTTTCCTCTGCCTGATACCCCGCGGCAGCCATCAGCGTCTCGGTGTAATCCAGCGAGATGCTGTCGAGACGGATATCT
>CAZYPI010000010.1:6629-8830 GCA_964649335.1 uncultured Rikenellaceae bacterium
GCCACGATAGGGTGGGAGGAACGGATGAAAGATTCACTGCAGCAGGTGCATTCCTGAAAATGAAGCCATAGCACGGGAGGACGGGGTTTGGTCTTCATGGCCTTTGCAATCTGTCCGACCGCACTGTATTCAAGGCCCAGAAGCGCCCCCATCATTCCGCAGAATTTAAGGAAATCCCGCCGGGAATACCCTTTGGCTATGATCTCCTCATAAACGGTAGGTTGTTTCTTTGACATAATGATAAGTTTTGATTAAATACTGGAATCAAGGTTTTTCGAACTATTGCATTTGAGTATTTCCACAATCCTGATGTTGCCCCGCAGAATGATCTTATCCCCCAGTCTGTACATCCCGGGTTTTCCGGGCATATTGATCTCCACGAGCTGACTGGAGCAGTTGATCTTTATATGGTATTTCCCTTCTTTTTCGATCATGCTTACTACTTCTCCCGACCAGGTAAAATCAATCTCTTCCACACCAAATAATTTTATTTACCCGGTTTTTTTATTGGCAAAGGATATACCACGTTTTGATAATATGACAAAGGGGTTTGGTAAAAAACTGAATGACAGGGAAATATAATATTAAATGATTAACATACAATAATTTGCAGAACGGAAGAAGGAACGAGATTTACCAGGATCCGTGAGAAAGGATGCGGAAATCCGCAGATTTATTCTCTTTTTGTGTCTCCGGAAATTGGTTCCTGTTTTGTTGCGGAACAATTCAGGGAGAGATTGGAATATTTTGACAGTTTATCGCGGAAGGTGGAGAGGCTGATCTTCAGCAGGCGGGCGGCCTTCGACTGGTTTCCCCCGGCTTTTTTCAGAGCTTCGAAAACGAGATTGCTTTCCACGCATTGAACGACATCGGTGAGGCGCATGTTTTTGTGCAGGAAGCAGGATCTACAGGCATTGACGATCTGGTCGATCGCTGTGTCATACACGATCTCGGGAGGCAGGTCCCTTTTTCTGATGGTTCCGGAAGAAAAGACAATGACTCTCTGGATAACATTCCGCAGCTCTCTGACGTTTCCCGGCCAGTTGTAGGTCATCAGGGCAGTCATGGCTTCAGGGGAGAATGTGATCTTCCTGTCGCCGGAAAAACGGCGGATAAAATATTCGGTCAACAGCGGGATGTCGTCTCTTCTCAGTCTGAGCGGCGGGATATAAAAGGGGATGACATTCAGCCGGTAGAAAAGGTCCTCGCGGAAAGATTTGCGTTTGACGATCTCTTCCAGCGGCACTTTGGAGGCCGAAATGATCCTTACATCCACCGGGATGGGCACGGCACCGCCCACGCGCCTGAATTCTCTGTTTTCCAGGAAGCGCAGCAGTTTGACCTGCATGTCCATGGGCACATCGTCAATGTCATCCAGGAAGATGCTGCCCGTATGGGCCAGTTCGAACAGGCCTTTTTTGCTTTCCCGTGCTCCCGTAAAGGCCCCCTTCTCATAGCCGAACAGTTCGCTGGCCAGCAGCTCGGACGGTACTGCCGACAGGCTGATCTTGATGAACGGCCGCAGACTGCGGTCACTCGTGCGGTGGATATATTCAGCCAGGATCTCTTTGCCTACGCCTGTTTCCCCTACCAGCAGAACGGTGGAGTTGGTGCCGGCAATCCTGTCGATGCGGCTGATCAGCGTCCGCATCTCCTCATTCTGGGTGATGATATGTACCGCATTGCCCGGATCCATCTGTCTTTGTTGTAATCAAAAGTATTACAGCTGTCTATGTGTCCTGTGCCGGGGGATCGTTCCCGGAGAGCATCCCCATTTGCCGTAACGACTCCAGCGTAAGCTTCGCGTCTTCCTCATCCACTTTGTTCAGGGCCATCCCCACATGTGCCAGTACATAATCCCCCGGTTCCACTTTCTCCGGCAGCCATTGAATACATACATCCGCCACCATGCCGTTGAAATCCACCTTTGCCATTTTTAACTCCGGATCGGAAGCGTCAATCGAAATAATCTTTCCCGGTACAGCCAGACACATCTTGTTTTGTTTTTTCGTTGTATTCGTGCGTAATGTAAAAAAAAAATCAGAATATAAACATGACGGATGTTATATTAATAACAATAAATATAATTTTTGTTTCATCTGTTTGTATTTCTATTAATACTTTTACATTCAATTTTTTTTTGATTGACCCCCTCCCTCTTTCCCTCCCCCTCGACACCTTCGCCAAGACTTCGGTGCCCC
>CAZYPI010000010.1:8840-29032 GCA_964649335.1 uncultured Rikenellaceae bacterium
GATGAAGGGGGAGGGAAGTTTACTCTTCGGTTATTATCTCATGGATAACTAAGGGTGGGGGTCATTTTAATAAATAATCATACCCTTGTGTGTTTTAAAATCAATCATAGACGTTTTATGTATTATGCGGGAAAGTTTTCTCCGGGTAAATGATGGTGTGGCAGTCAGGGCTTATGTGTAGTGTGAGAGGATATTCCGGACTCTCTGTTCTATGTGCGGAAGGGCCGGTTTGATGGCGGGGGAAAGTTCCAGACCCAGGAGACTGCCGGTGTGTATGCTGATGGTGATCAGATGGATCTCCGGGAGCCCTTCCAGCAGTACGGCCGATTCGATCAGATCCTTCAGCCCGATATCGTGAGCACCAAGACTCTTTGGAAAGTCTGAAGAGTACCGGGGCCGGAGTACGTTCACCGTGCCGGGAGGCCGCCCGTCTGCCGTTGCATCTATAATGATCACCGGATCATATTCCTGAAGATAAGAAAGCAGGTTAAACCCGCCCGTTCCGCCGTCGAGTAAGTGCACATTGCCGGGAAAAGGATGGTCCTTCATGTAACGGACGGCATGGATGCCGATGCCTTCATCTCCCATCAGGATGTTCCCTATGCCCAGAACAAGTATCTGTTTGTCGTTGCTTTCCGGTTTCATGGAGATAATATGAAAAATATCACTAAATATACATATCTTGTTTTTAAACAGGAAATAAAATGAATAATCAGTGAAAAAAATAGATATTTTTAACATGAATTTGTTTTTTAACAGGTAATATTATTATTATGAGTGCCGGGAAAAAACACTTCGATTCGTTTTCTTTTTGGGGGATTATTACAGGCATTTTGTTGTTTATAATCATCCTGTTGTTTTTTGATCTGAAACCGGGGCATCCCGAAGTGACCCGCACGCTGGCCGTGGCGGTGCTGATGGCGGTGTGGTGGGTGTCCGAGGCCGTGCCCCTGGCCGTCACCGCCCTGTTGCCGGTGGTACTGTTTCCCGCTCTCGGCATTATGGACGGGAAAATCGTCTCGTCAACCTATTTCAATCACATCATTTTTCTTTTCCTGGGAGGGTTTATCGTAGCGCTGGCCATGGAGAAATGGGACCTTCACAAGCGGATCGCTCTGGCGATCATGATGCATGTGGGGGTGAGCCCCGGCAAGGTGCTGCTGGGCTTTATGCTGGCCACGGCTTTTCTCTCCATGTGGATATCCAACACCGCCACGGCGATGATGATGTTGCCCATTGCCTTGTCCATTGCCCTTGAACTGGAACAAAATGTTGATGCCGGTGATGCAAAAAAGTATTCGATCGCTTTGTTTCTGGGCATCGCTTACAGTGCCTCCATCGGGGGACTGGCCACGCTGGTGGGTACGCCTCCCAACCTGGTTCTGGTAAAAACACTCAATATCCTTTTTCCCCATGCGCCGGAGATCAATTTTGCCGAATGGATGCTGATGGGCTTGCCCATCAGCATGACCATGCTGGCCGTGGCATGGACGCTGCTTTATTTCATGTACCGTCCTAAAAAGAAATGGACCGGGGTCTCCGTGCAGACCTTCCGGAAAGAATACAGCCGGCTGGGAAAGATGAGCTATGAGGAGAAAGTGGTGGTCACGCTGTTTATCCTGCTGGCGGTACTATGGCTTACACGGGCCGACCTGGTGCTGGGACGGGTGACCATCCCCGGCTGGTCGGGGCTGTTCGGCCATCCCAAATTCATTAATGACGGCACGGTGGCCGTGACCATCGCGGTGATCCTCTTCCTGATCCCATCGCGCAACCGCCCCGGCGAGCGCATCATGGACTGGAAAACGGCCAACCGCCTGCCCTGGGGCATGATCCTGCTCTTCGGCGGGGGCTTCGCCCTGGCCAAAGGCTTTGAAGTGTCGGGGCTGGCCGTATGGTTCGGCGAAGCCCTCCATTGGGTGGGTAAATTTCCGGATGTGTGGATCCTGCTGACCATTGTCACCATGATGTCTTTCCTCACCGAGCTCACCTCCAATACCGCTTCCACCCAGATGCTGCTGCCGGTGTTTTCCGGGCTGGCCCTCAGTATCGGCATGAACCCCTTGCTGATCATGGTGCCGGTGACTATGGCCGCTTCGCTGGCTTTTATGCTGCCCACGGCCACCCCGCCCAATGCCATCGTCTTCGGCACCGACCGTATTCGTATCAGAACCATGATCAGGACGGGATTCTGGCTCAATATGGCCGGTGTGCTGACCATCTATTTCTACATCCATGTGCTGGGGATGGGAATCATGCATCTCCATACCACCGGCCTGCCGGCCTGGGTGAAATAGGGAGTTGCCCTTCGCTTTGCTCAGGGCGTTAAGTGAGTGAGGTGGTTAATGGATTTTATGAAGTAAAAATCAAAAAAATGTCCCCCTCTTCGAGGGGGTGCCCAACGGGCGGGGGAGGAAATCATACAATGGTTAATGAGGGGGTTAATGTACCCTTCTGCTGCGCTCAGGGCGAAATCAAGTAGAAATTTAGTAGAAATTAAGTGGAAATTAGATGGAAATTTGGCGAGTGCCGGCGAGCAATCATTCGTGCTCATTCGTGTCATCCGTGGCTCCTCTTAAAGAAAAAATATATTTATTTAAATAAATATTTAAATACGTATTTAAATACATATATTTTATTTTCGCTTCCCCATTACTCCATTATTCCATCATTCCAGTTTTCCATTAAAATATCCCATGATCATGGGATAGCATCGTGTTTTTTCAAAACTTATCTTGTACACAGTTTTGAAATCCAATCTTATTGCCATGAAAAAAGTTACCCCTTTATCCCTCTTTTTGTTTGTTTTTCTGTTTCCGAACACTTTGCAGTCCCAGGTATGGCAACGGGAGGCTCCCGACACCACGGGAACCTACACCGGGGTTTATTGTTCCCTCGTGATGGACAGTGAAGATCGACCGCATATTGCGTATTACGACCGGGACTTCCGGGATTTGCATTATGCGCATTTCTCTGCCGGCAGGTGGATCGTGGAGATCGTGGACAGTGTGGGGGATGCCGGTGCGGAGTGCAGTCTGGCCCTTGACGCGCAGGACCGGCCCCACATCAGCTACCGTCAGCAATACCAGGGGCTTTACTGGAAGCTGAAGTATGCCGTCAGGACAGATAGCGGCTGGACCAAAGTGTATCTCGACACGCCTGTGGACTCGGCTTATTATGTATCCGGGTATCATTCAAGTATTATGATTGGGGACAACGGCTATCCATCCATTTCTTTTGTCCGGCATTTTCCCGACGAGGTGAGATATGTCTGGCAGGATGAAAACGGCTGGCATATGGAGAAAGTGGTTTCCGTCTTTGATCCTGCATTTACCAAACTTGCCTTTGATACGGATAATCAGCCGGTGATAGGATTCTCTTTTACGAAAAACCACGAGGAACGGCTGGCCGTCGCACGTTATGATGCCGTGCTGGCGGCCTGGGCCATAGACACCCTCCCGGAAGTCAAGGACTATGGGACGGTCGGCTTTGATCTGGACAGCGAAAACAAAGCGTATTTTACTTATATCAAAAAATATGATACCCTGCGGCTGGCCGTGTTGGACGGGGAAACATGGTCTGTGGAGACGGTTACGGGCGATGCGGGAAACTACTCCTCTCCGGGACGGACGCTGACGGTGGACCGGAACAATGAACCGGTCATTGTGAATTTTTATTACAGCGACCAACTGCGTGTGTTCAGAAAAAAAGAGGGGGTATGGCAATATGAGGTGGCCAACACCTACAAAGTGCATACGGGTCCGACATCCCATGTGTCCCTGGCTTTTGACAGGGATAATAACCCGCACATTGCGGTGCAGGCGGGTTTGACGGGCCGGTACGGGCTGGGTCTTTTTTATTACAGCTACTGGCCGGGACAGCCCCGGGCAGGATTTCCGCAGGCCGAACATGATTTCGGAGCGGTCTGGACCCGGAGCTATGCCGGCTGGAACTGTGTATTTGATAACAGTGGAGATGCTCCTCTGATCATAGATGATTATGATTTTTATTCGGCATGGGATAAAGGCTCCTTTTCCGTCGCCGGCAAACCGTTTCCCTACACGGTGTTGCCCGGTGGGAAAGACTCCCTGACCGTTCGTTTCACCCCCGGCGAAGAGAGGCTATACAGCGACACGCTTTTCCTTGTCACCAACGATACCATACGTCACAGGGCGAAAATAGCACTTGCCGGCGAGGGGACAGCCAGTGGCACCAGCGGCAGCCTGCAGGTAGAGGTGCGGGATATATACATTGATCATGATTTCCTTGCACTGTGGCATGACCGTCCGCTGCAGGGTGCCGTTATTACCCTGTACCGCGATGGCCGGAAGATGTACGGCCCTATGGTCACCAATGCGGCAGGAACGGCCACCCTGCAGGACATAGACACGGGCAGCTACCGCCTGCGCCTGGTCAGCCTCATTGCAATCCCCGGTGAGGAGCCGGGAACGATGATCACCGACAGTGCCGGTTTTTCGGTTATGATCACGACGGGCCCCGGAATGAATACAGTCAGTTATCTCTTTCCCGATTCCCTGCTGACAGAGAAGTATCAGGATATTTATAACCTGACGCATATTACGAAACAAAGAGGAGATGAATTTGTTATTTTCCATTATCCTGCAGAAAGGGAGGTGTCGGAACTGCTGGACACCTGGCGCAGTGAACTGCCTCCCGAAACGGAAGAAGCCCTGAGCCGCCTGATCCTGGCGGAGAAGATGACGTATGAAATCTTTGATGGCGGTTACTCCCTGGGCAATGAATTCTACAACGAGATAGGAGAGCTGATCAACATTGTCTATTTCTCCGACTCCTGGGCTATCGTCATGTGGAAATGGGCGCTGGATGCCGTTGATGCTTTGATCACACACGATGTGCAGCCGCTGATGAAAGATATGCTGATAGAGGTGCTGAAAGAGTTTCTTAAAAGCATGATCATGGACCAGGTAACCTATGGCATTCACCAGATCACCGCCGAACTGGGGGAACCCGGTGAGACCATCTTCAACACGGCGTGGGAGGCGGTTCGCAGCAACTATTCGGCCTGGTCTATCGGCGAATTTTCTTATACAAACTGGGAAAAAACCATCGAGCTGGTGTATAGTGAGCTGCGCGACCCGGTACTGCAGGAAATATATATCAACCTGCTCACCGATGATAAGATCGAAAAAGCCAGGAAATACTCGCGGGATTTTCAATACGGCAGCACTTTCCGGGATGCTTATGGCCACAGCAATCAGTTTGTTGCGGGTAAGCTGAATACGATTGAGAACACGGTGGATGTATGTGAGGCTTTACGCGGGATGGCTTCCCTCTATTATGTTACGGAGTGTATTTTTGCCATTTTGGGGGATTTTATTGATTTGTTGCCGGGGATGGAATTTGTCTCGGCCATCAGGATGGCCATCAAGATCTCCGCTTACGGCAGTGTGTTGACGGCGATGGGTATCTCCGGTTATCAGTTCATGGCACTGCCGGGCGATCTGGACCGGGCCGTGGATGATGTCTATCTGAACGATAAAAAAAGCCGGGCGGTGGCGGCCGGGAAAGTTCCGTTTGCGCGGGCAAGGCCTCTGCCTGCCGTCAACCGCTTGCTGCGGGAACGGCTTGATGAGGAGACTTCGGCATACGACTCGGTACTTTTCAGTATAAAAGAACGGATCGTCGCCGGCGATGAGGCCGGCGCCCTCGGTAAGCTGGGTGACCTGATGCAGGAGGAAGGCAATCTGCGCCACTCTTTTCTCACCGCTTCGTCGCCCTTTATGGCGATCGCCCCGCTGGCAGAAGAGGGGAAAGGAGCTTTTCAGACCGAATATGATTCCCTGACGAGCGTAGTGGCCTCGGCAGGCCAGGACCGGCTGGTGAACTATCTGGGCATCCTGTTTGCTCCTTTCGACACTACCCCGGCCATGCAGGATACGGTGATTGCCATGATCGACAAAGCGTCACAGAGCAACCATGCCGTCAAAGATCAGATCCTGGCCGTGATGAACACGGTTGCCGGAATAGAGGTACCTGCCGTCGTGGTGGTAAGCAGCTCCGGACAGGATAAATTCGGTTTGAAAACAGGCGAAACGGCCACCCTGCAGGTGCAACTGATGAACACGGGAGCGCTGACGGCACAGCAGGTACGGCTTCTGATACGATGCAATCCCGCCCTGCAGGTGGAGGGGGCGGACAGTGTCTATATCGGCGATCTGGCCCCCGGAGAGAAATCGGCGAGGTTCACTTTTACGGTGAGGCCTGCGGCCAATACCTATGCTACCGGCACCTGGACGGCTGTCATCCATGCCAACGATTCAAAGACCTACAGTTCCGGTGGCACGTTTACGATGCATGATGCGGTGTCGGGCGTTCCCCTGCCGCGCCGGAGCACCGGGAGTAAGAGCTATGCCTATCCCAATCCGTTCAATCCTTCGGACGGCCCGGTGTGCCTGCATTACCGGTTACCGGAACCTTCGTCCGTGACAATACGGATCTATGACCTGCAGGGAAAATGTGTGCGGGTGCTCACCCGCCGGCAACAGATGCCCGCTACCACGGAACTGACTACCCGGTGGGACGGCAGGAATGAGACGGGCAAGACGGTGCCGGCAGGTATGTATCTGTATGTGATTGAAACCGGAAACAACACCCGGATGAGTGGCCGCGTGGTCGTCTGGAAATAGAAATACCGGGGGCCAATATCCCATGAACATGGGATTTACAAATATCTTCCGGGATCGTAAATTTGAGTCCAAAACCTGTAAACTGAAATGATGATGAAAACATTGTATGTCTTTGTGATATTTGCCATATTGTCGGGCGTTCCGGCACAGGGGCAGATTCGTGTTCCTATCAAAAAGAAAACCACCGAAAAAACCAATGAGGAGATCGACAAAACCATTGACGAAGGGTTGAACAAACTCTTCGGGAAAAAGAAAAAGAAAAAAGGTCAAAAGAGCGAAGAGACACAGGCCCCGCAACTGCAGACGGGCGGGGAACAACAGCAGACGGCGGCTGGCGGGGAAAATGCAGGCAGTAAAAGCCCGGCGCTGGAGTGGGCGAAGTATGACTTTGTCCCCGGCGATGTGGTGATCTTCGAAGACAATCTCGAAGGAGAAGAAAACGGGGAGTTCCCTTCGCGATGGGACCTGTACCGGGGCGTCGTGGAGGTGGCCCGCGTGGACGGCGAAAATGTGATCATGTTCCGCCAGGGAGAACCGGGGATCATTCCCTATATGGAGAATCCGCAGAAAGATTACCTGCCGGAGGTCTTTACCGTTGAGTTTGACCTGTATTACCCGGGAAACGGAGGCTTCAATGTTTTTCTTTTTGACAAAAAAAACCAGCAATCGGGAAGTCCTACGGGATATACCTATTTCTCAATTGACAATAAGACCATGGAATTTGGCCAGTCCTTCAGTGATTATCCCGGCGATGTGCCGAACGCAAGATGGATGCATATTTCCATTGCCTACACCAAAGGCAAACTGAAAGGGTACATGGACGACACCCGCCTGATCAATATCCCGCGCATTGACTTTGACCCCAAAGGCATTACGCTGTACACCTATCATGCCGGTAATGACAATCTGTTTTATGTGAAAAATGTTCGTATCGCCAAAGGGGGCGTGAAGTATTACGACCGGTTTATGGCTGACGGCAAGATCGTGACCAACGGCATACGCTTTGAGACGGGCAAGGCCGATATTCTGCCCGAGTCGATGGGGGTGATCAATAAGATATATGAAATGATGAAAGAGCATCCCGATATCAAACTCAGTGTTGAAGGCCATACCGACAATGTGGGGGATGCGGATTTCAACATGAAGCTCTCGGAGGAGCGGGCCGCCTCCGTGAAAGCCCGACTGGTGCAGATGGGCATCGACTCCGGCCGCCTAACCACCAAAGGATGGGGCGAGAGCAACCCCATCGACAGCAACGCCACCCCCGAAGGGCGGGCCAACAACCGGCGCGTTGAGTTTGTGAAGATGTGATCGTCAGTACCTTTCATCTTTCGTCGCTTATCTCTTATTGATCAAAAATATCCCATGAACATGGGATTCTTTTGTTCGTTTTAATGACTTAAATTGCGATTGTAAATAGGTCCCCCGGAGAGCAGGCGGTTTATGCATACCCTGCCGATGTTTGGTTTTCCTTTTTTCTCTTGCTGTTAAATGTTTGTTCATGAGTTCTCTAAATCTATAAATACCATCTATTATGAAAACGATCTTTCCTTTCGGCTTTGGAAAAAGAGGCAGAGTATTTTTGATAAATCTCTCCATTTTCTTTTTCGGTTTATCCGTTTCACTAAACGCACAGCTTTCCGGATCCTATACGATCGGCACGGGAGGAGACTATGAAACCTTTTCTGCCGCAGCCGAAGCGCTGCATACACAGGGCGTTTCAGGTCCCGTGGTATTCAATGTGGTGAGCGGAACGTATCAGGAGCAGTTCATTCTTGATTATATTCCTAATGCCAGCGAAACCGATAGTGTTACATTCCAATCGCAAAGCGGTGACTCTTCCGATGTGGTAATCGTTTCCGGTGATGCCACCTTTGACGATAATTATGTGGTTAAACTGAAAAGACTCAGCTATGTAATGTTCAAACAGATTACTTTCAGATCACTAAATGAAACATATAGCAGTGTTGTTCAAATAGAAAATTATGCCGACCATCTCTCTTTTTATAATTGTGTTTTTGAGGGGACGTATGCTAGTGATAATCGAAAATCGCTTATTTATAGTAATAGTGGAACCTCGATTGAGGATTTGATACTGGAAAACAACAGGTTTTTTAAGGGAGGTCATGCAATTAATCTCAATTGCTCTGGAGAGAATAATTTGAGTCCGCAAATATTAAGTAACTCTTTTGACAGCATAGGTTATAGTTCTGTCTCTCTAAATACTGCCAAAAAAATTACTATTACAGGAAATAAAATAAACGGAGGTTCTTTTGGCATGTACCTGTCAATGATAATTGGCAAGAGTATTATTTCAAAAAACAGGATAGTAAATATCTCAAATGAGGGGGTGCATATCAGCAACCTTCACTCTTCAATGGATTTCGAAGCAGAAATTAGTAATAATGAGATTGCTGCAAACAAAAACGGTGGTGGAGGATTAATCATTAGTAACTCTTATGGTTTTAATGTATATCACAATTCCGTGTTTGTAAACAGAGATTATTACGCTACAAAAGCTTTGTCTTTAACATATTGTGGTAGTTTGGTTTCTGTCTACAATAACAACCTGATATGTGCAAATTCAGGATATGCACTTTATGTTAAAAACAGTAATGAATTACGAGGTTGTGACAATAATAATTACTATTCGCCGGGAAGAGTTTTGGCTTTCTGGGACGATGAAACTTTAGGGGAAGGTGTTGAGTGCGAAGATCTTCGTACCCTGAAAAATATTAGCGGAACTAATGCACACTCTCTGTTTGCCTGGCCGGGTTTCGAAAGCGACACTGTTTTAAAACCCCGTTCGGCATGGCTTGACAATGCCGGCAAATTGTTAATGATGAAGGATAATGATGATATTGACGATATTGTCAGAGACAACCCGCCGGATATAGGGTGTTACGAATTTACGGCTTCCGGTGATGTGAAACCGCCTATGTCGGGAACCATTACTATCGGAAGCGGAGGATATGCAACACTGCAGGAGGTGCTGGATGATGCCCGTATAAAAGGGGTATCCGATTCATTAAAGATACAATTCCCATCAGGTACATACAATATGCAGTGTGTTATACCACCGATAACAGGAGCATCATCTAAACATCCGGTCATTATTGAATCGGCATCAGGTAGTGCCGGTGACGTTACTATCCAACATGAAGCAGTTGGTTTTAATGATAACTATGTTATAATTCTTAACGGCAGTTCATTCCTGCAATTCCGTAATCTTACATTTAAAGCTTTGGACGAAAGATATTGTTTGTTGTTTGATATGAGTGGAATGCTTGACAGTCTTATATTCAATTCATGTGTTTTTACAGGAAAGCCGATTAGCCAACAAGGAACAGAGCTTTTTATCGCAGATGAGGATAATATGAATTTTCACTATCAGAAATATGTTAACAATGTTTTTAATTACGGGAAATCATCTATCTATTACAATTTATCAAAACATACATCTTTTCCGGGAAAAGTTGAGATAAAGAGTAATACTTTCAATGAAAGTGTTAATGAAGCAATTAATTTGAGGGAGATAGGAGAAGCCGTCATCTCAAATAATGTTGTAGACAGTACGGGTAAAGGATTTTTACTTTATGTTATGGATAATGTTGAAGTGAACAACAACAAAATAATAACAGAGTATGGTAACGGATTATCATTAAGTACCTGCTCTTTCTCTTCAGACAGACCCGGTCGTATCTATAATAATTTCGTTTCCTCGTACGGCAATACAAATAAACAGGGAATTTCAATTACAAATACCGATACGATATTATTGATATATAATTCGGTTTATGTCAATCCTGTTCTTGACCCTTATTATGGTAATATCTTTTGCCCTTTAAAGGTGTATGGCAGTAATGCGGTGATAATGTTTAACAATATCTTTTTTAATAACGGGACGCATTATTCCATTTATGTTGAAAATTCCGATATAATATCTTCTGACAATAACTGTTTCTATTCCGAGGGAACTAATCTTGCCTTTTGGAATCAGGATTGTGCCGATCTGGAAGCCCTGAAAACGGCAAGCGGCAAGAACGAGCACTCCTTGTTTGCCAATCCCCTATTTGTCTCGGATGTTGATCTGCATGTGCAAAACGATGCCCTCGACAGTGCCGGAGTGTATATTACAGGTATAACCAAAGATATCGACGGCGAGAACAGGAACCTGAATTATCCCGACATAGGAGCGGATGAGTTTGGCGGAGGAATAGTAAATAATCCTCCTGTGGCCGTAAACGATACTGCCGAAGTGGTTCAGGGTTACACGGTTCGGATACACGTGCTTGAAAACGACAGTGACCCCGACCTTGACTCAATATTCATAAAGAGTGTGGGAGCGGCAATTGAAGGACACACTTCTGTTTCACAGGATAAAACGTACATTGAGTATTTTGTTCCCGACCTTACATTTGCCGGAATAGATTCTTTCAAATATGAAATGCAGGATAAGTTTGGATTGGTTGATTCGGCTATGGTTTATGTCACCGTGAAAAAACCTGTTGCTTTTGAACAGACGGGTATAGAATTAGACCAACTGTCTCATGGCACCGGATTGTGGGCTGACTATGATATGGATGGTGACATGGATATCCTGTTGGCAGGCATAGATGGTGATGATAGTTCGGAAGTGAGATTATACACCAATAATGGTGCCGGTACATTTACTGCCGGCGATATTTTTGCCCGTATCTCACCCGGTCAGATGGAAGGTGCTGCCTGGGGTGATTTCGATAACGACGGCGACCCCGACCTGGTAATCACAGGTTATGAGAATTTTCCGGCATTTGTTACTAAACTTTACCGTAACGACGCCGGGCAATTGACGGAGATAGCAAGCGGATTGCCTGCTGTAAATCATGGATCCGTTGATTGGGGAGACTTTGACAATGACGGCGACCTCGATTTGCTGATTGCTGGAGGAACAGGAAATAACAATAAGATAACTAAGATTTACGAAAATAAAGGTACTGGAGAAAACAACAGCTGGTCATTTTCTGAAACGGTTGTTCTGCCCGGTATTAGCGCTGGTTCTGCCCACTGGGGTGATTATGACCGTGACGGTGATCTTGATATTCTTATCTCTTCGAACGTTTATCTTGAGGATGTTTGGCTATATGAAAATGACGGAGCAGGTAATTTCTCCCGCGTTGCCAATACGGGTATTAGCGGGATCAACGGTCACTCTGTTTGGTGTGACTACAATAACGACGGCTATCCCGATATAATTATTGCCGGAGATTCTTCTTCAGTAGTAGTTACAGCTACCACGATATTCAAAAATATTCCCAACGGACAGGGAAGGACATTTACTTATATCCCAGCAGGCCTTTTGGGACTTGAGTCAGGTTCGATTTCCTGCGGCGATTACGATGTGGATGGCGATGCCGATATCCTGATAACGGGCCGCACCGAAAATAACGAACCCACCGTAAAACTTTATGAGAATAAAGGGAATGATGTGTTTGAAGATACGAACATGGAGTTCCCGGGAGTGGTCTTCAGCTCGGCAACCTGGGCCGATTACAACAACGACGACCGCCCCGATATATTGCTGATGGGCTTTCATTTTGATCCTGAAGTTGATACTGTCTTTGGCTCCGGCAACCGTTTTACTGCCGTATATGAAGGAAAGGCTGCAGGTAACAATTTGAAGCCGGAGACTCCGGCTAACCTTGCTGCAGTAATTTCAAATGAAGGGGTACACTTGTCCTGGGATGCCGCATCCGATGCGGAAACTCCTGCGGCAGGTTTAACATACAATCTGCGTGTAGGCACTACTCCGGGAGGTTCGGAAATCATGTCGGCAATGGCAAAAATACCTGACGGGCAGATGTTCATCCCCCAATCAGGCAATGTTGGTTCCAATACTTCCTGGACATTGAAAGATTTCCCGGCAAATACTACCTGCTATTGGAGTGTTCAGGCTGTTGATAAAGCGTTTGCCGGATCAGCATTTGCTCAGGAAAATAGTTTTATGTTGGAAAATACAGGCGATTCGGCAACTATTGACGTTACTGTTTATGATATGTTCGAAACGCCAATAACACTTGGATCCTTAATGGTATTTTATGAAGATGGTAACATGCCATATCCGGATACTTCTATTCTGTTCAAAAACACCGACCATAAGTTAATAACCTTGAAAAAAGGCGTTATGAAACTTGGTTTTATGACTAACAGAGAGCTATTCCCGGGAAGGTTAATTACTTATTGGGACGGTAAATTAACTCTGGGTGATGCCGATTGGTTCGAACTTAATGAAGATACCTCATTGGATTTTATGGTTAGGAATTTACTTCGCAGAGTTGGGACTAATAGGATAATAGGACTGTTAAGGTTCTATACTTCAGGAGATGCCTCGCTTAAATCTTCTACGGCCACAGATGATAACTATTGGGTATATCTTATCGATAATGAGGGTAATGTTGTTCAGGAGGCTCTTACGGCCGATGACGGCAGCTTCGAATTCGACAGCATTCCTCCCGGACATTATTCTTTCGTTGCCGATGTGGGAGCCATACCAATGGCTGCCGGTAATGACAGTATCATTATCGAGGGGGATGAACAAACAATATCTATGGATGTAGATGTGCATGATGACAACATTACATATTCGGCATCTAATACCACAAGAGTAAACAGTAATTTGCAGAATGATGAAATAGCAGTATTTCCAAATCCTGCAGGCGATAATATTTATCTGAAATTTAATAAGCCGGCAGAAGACAATATGGTTCTACGGATTATGAGCGTGGACGGAACTGTTGTTAAAAAGATGAAAATTACGGGAAGTACTGGAATCGGAATTTCTGTTTCCTGTTTGTCCAAAGGAGTTTATCTTTTGAATATCAGGGGTAAGGATGTGAACTTTACAACGAAGGTCATTAAGAAATAAAATAATGACGACGAGGTAGAAACTAAAAGTAATAATTATCACAATTATATTACTGATAGCAGGAATTGGTAATATGAATGTACGGGCAACCCTCTCCGCCGGCGGCGGAGAGGGTTGCGGTTGAAAGATTCTGTCGGTTACACGGCAGGGCAGGTAGCAAATGCCACTGTGATAGGAACAAGAGGTGGTTTTATCAGGCTGGGGCTAAGGCTTTCTCCTGCGCTTTGCACCGGTCTCAAACCTTTAACATTCATCCTGAAAATCCCATGAAAATGGGATTTTTTTTTTGCCAAACCGGGTGTAAATTATCGCGTGGAATTTTAATTGTAAGGCTCGTGAAAAATTTCATAAAACTAAAATTAGTATCATGAAAACACGTATCTCACTATCTTTTGTCTTCTTCCTTTTGTCTTTTGTCTTATCTGCCCAGGTACCTCACTCTTTTACATACCAGGCCGTTGTACGCAACAACGGGGAGATCGTAAAGAATGCCACGCTGGATGTGCGTCTGTCGCTGCTGCAGGGGGCGGCGAACGGCTCCGTGGTGTGGACCGAGACGCAGAGTGTCACAACCGGCGATTTCGGTCTTTTCACTTTGCAGGCAGGGAGTGTCACCCCTCTGGATATCGACTGGAGTGCCGGTCCTTATTTCCTGAAAGTGGAGACCGACCTGAAAAACGGGAGCGGTTTCCGGGAGATGGGGAGGATACAACTGCTGTCGGTACCTTATGCACTCTATGCCGGTGAGGTGGCCGACAAAGACGATGCCGACGCCGATACCACCAACGAGATCCAGGACCTGCGGCTCAACGGGAACCTCCTGACGATCACGCGTAACGAGTCGGCTACCTCCATAGACCTGTCCGCTTATCTGGATAACCCCGGATGGCACCGCAATGGAGATACCTTGTCCTTTCCGGGCAGTGTGGCCGTGGGTACGGATACCGCCGGAGGGAGCAGGCTGGCCGTACAAGGCGATGATACGGGGAGTGAAAAACCCTTATTTGAGGTGAAAAGAAAGGACGGACAGCCCGTCTTTGCCGTGTATAATGAAGGAGTACGCGTTTATGTGGATACGGCAACTTCGTGGAGCCCCTGCCGGAGCGGTTTTACCGTCGGAGGATTCGGCATGCCGTGGAACCGGGATTATTTCCATGTCTCCGGATCCCCCGGCATCCGGATGTTGAATGGGGAGAACGGCATGATGTGGTATCCGGAGAAAAATGCACTCCTGGCAGGCCACCTGGTTGTGGAGAACGGCGACAGTGTGGGGGCGAATTCGATTTCAATGGGTTATAATGCGAAAAGTTACGGAGACTTTTCTACGGCTATAGGAGCGGATGTTATTGCCCGAGGAAATGGTTCTGTGGCCCTGGGAAGACATAATATAACAAACGGATATATCTCCACGAGCATGGGATATAAAAATATTGCTTCCGGAGATTATTCTATGGCCGGCGGGATACAATCAGCAGCGGCAGGATATAATGCACTGGCCGTTGGAAATACGGTCAAAGCACTCGGAGATTTTTCGACCGCCACCGGAAACAAGACAACCGCATGGTCTTACAATTCTTTTGTTGCAGGCAGTTATAACAGTTATTCCACCTCGTCCGATAAACACAGCTGGGTGGGTAGTGATCCTTTGTTTGTGATCGGAAACGGAACCTATTATTCCCGGCACAATGCCATGGTAGTGAAGAAGAATGGAGCGGTTTATTTTCCGGATGTATATTATGATGTTGTAGGCGTGAATTACCGGGATCTGTATATTGATAACACCGGCAGGATCGGTTATCTCTCTTCCTCCCGCAGATACAAAAAAAATATCCGTTCCCTGGACAGTGCGGACTGGATCTACCGGTTGCGACCGGTAAGCTTTACATATAAATCGGACCGGTCGGGAATGATACAAAACGGATTGATCGCCGAAGAGGTGGAGAAGGTCAATCCGCTGATTGTTAGTTATAACGAAGAAGGAAAGGCGGAAACGGTGCAGTACAGTAAGCTGATCATCCCCATGCTCAAGGCATTGCAGGAGCAGCGGGAGACTATTGAGGAACAGCAAAAGACCATTGATGCCCTGAAAGAGGAAGTGAGCAGGCTAAAAAACGAACAGCGTGACATAGCTGCCATGAAAAAACCACAAACGCTCACACACTGAATATCAAAACACAAACATAAAACCACGAATTATCGTCCCCTCCGAAAATCCCATGTTCATGGGATGGTTTTTCAGGCATGAACTGGCTACCTTGACCGTGCAAATATTTATTAACTCATAAAATATAAATCTATGAAAAGGATAGTATTTTTTCTTGTTGCATGTTCTTTTTCTGTGCTGTTATCCGCACAATTCCGGGCAAAGATGACAGCCAATATGTCCGGGACGGAAAAGCATTATACGGTTTATTCCGACGGGCAAAACTACCGGTATGAGTTTACCGAAGAGGAGCAGCCGGGGGTCATCATTGTGAAACCGCCGGAAAACAAGACCTATGTCATCATGACTCAGCAGAAACAGTATGGGGTACAGCCCTGCGACGGCATGATGAGCCTGATGAACGACCCGGTGCAGGCCAGTCTCCATTTTGCCGACCAGAAAACAGTGACGGAAAAGATCACCGGCACCGAAAAGATGAACGGCTATGCGTGTGTGAAGAAAGAGTATTTCCTGAAGTATCCCGACGGTCAGGAGGTGAAGACCTATGATGTGTGGTTTTCGGAAAAACTGAATTTTCCGGTGAAGATCGTTTTCGAACCGAAAAACAGGGTGTTTCTTGAACTGAGCGACATCCAGCCCTGGAAACCGGATCCTTCCTATTTTAAGGTGCCTGACGGTTATACTGAAATGAAGCAATAGATCTGAGAAGATGTCCTTTTTAAGACCGGATGATTAGCGATTGAAGATTAACGATTTAAGATTTATTATTTGATGACCTTCCCTGAATATGGTTGACCGTTCAACGATCAACGTTCAACGATCAACCTTCAACTTTCAACCTTCAACGTTCTATCTTTACATTGAATCCCGATACCTCCAGGGCGGGCTTCTCGCCCCGCGTATCGGCGTCGGTTACCTCCATCCGGATGGTGCGTTTTTCTCCGGGCATCAGGGCGAAGTAGTTGTCGCTGTACAGCACCGGCAGGATGCGGTCGCCGGATTCACTTCGCACCATTTTGAGCCGCACCATCAGCGCCGGCACGGCGGAGGGGTTGGTGACCTCCGAGGTGATGAGCCACTGATCTCTCTCTTTCTGTAGGCGGGTGCTGACCTGCAGGGTGACGGCCGGCAACTGCCGGATGGCTTTGAAGTCCCCGTCCACGGTGCCGTGCAGGTAGAAGTTGCGGGAGATGATCTTCCCGTCGCGCAGCATCTGCAGGCGGATGAAATGTACGGGCGTGACTCCTTCGGGGTATTGCATGGCGGCCAGGTGCAGGCAGGTGTCTTCGGGCAGGTCGAAAGAGACCTCTTTGTCCCATTGGGTCTTGCCGTCCATGTTGATCACTGTGATATGTGCCGTGAGGGTCCCTGCTGCCCGTCCGCTGTAGTTGACCGCCTCCACGCTGTCGGTGAGGGCGTTCCACTGGATGTGCAGCGGCTCGGAGGCTTTCTTGCAGCCGAAGTAAGCGGCCGTGGGCTCAAAGTAATAGTCGTAAGTCTGCCACACCAACGACGGCCAGGCCGGGTGGCTCATCCACAGCAGCAGTCCCATGCGGTGGCGGCTCTGCGCCTCGAACATGGCGCGGTAGCCGTCGTAGTTGACGAACTGTGCCAGCGTGACCCACTCTTTCACATGGTCTGCATTGCCGAAATGTTTTTTCACCAGTCCGTTGAAGCTGACGGCGCTCTGGGCGCCTTTGGCGCAGAAGTCGTGCAGCCCCCACTGGCGGCCCTGCGGCCAGAGGGCGCTGTCGGGGATCGTCTCTTCCAGGCTCTCCAGCGTCATGATGTTGGGCATGCCCATCTCGCTGTGCAGCATCCTGGTTGCTCTTTCGGCGAAGTAATATTTCAGGGGCATGGCCCGGTAGGGGCCGTGGCCGCTGACCACATCATCGGCAGAGCTGGAGATATATGTGATGCCGGGATGATAAAGGGACAGCATTTTTCGCAGTCCTTCTTCAATGGTTTTGGGCGGGTAGCCCTCGTTGCGGCCGCAGTAAAGGCCGATGGAGGGATGGTTGCGGATGCGCAGGATAAAATCTTCGGCGTTTTTCAGGAACATGGCGTCGTCGGCCGGGTCGGGGCCGTCCCAGGGATTGGCCAGCCAGAAGTCCTGCCACACGAGGATGCCGTATTTGTCACAGGCCTCCCAGAACTCGTCGTCGCCGGTCATGCCCACCCAGTTGCGGATCATGGTGAAGTGCATGTCGCGGTGGTAGCGCACGGCGATATCATATTCGCGTTTCCGGTAGCGCAGCATCGACTCCGGGAAGCCCCAGTTGCCGCCGCGGGCGGTGAAACGCTTGCCGTTGACCCATATCTTCAGCACGCCGCCTGCCGTGCTGTAACTCATTTGGCGGATGCCGGTGCGGAAGCTTTTTTGGTCGGAGGAGAGGCCGTCGTCCGTGACGAAGGAGAGTTTGACGTCGTAGAGGTTGGGAGCGCCGTAGCCGGCAGGCCACCACAGACGGGGATTCTTCAGGTGCAACTCCGGATGGTTGGAAGAGCTCAGCACGAGGGTTTTGGAGGCCTGTGCCTCCAGCACGACAGGCTCTTCGAAGGTGATCTCCCCGAATGATCCCTGCAGGCGGCCCGTCACCTTTTTCTGCGAATGGTTTTTCACTCCGACGGTGAGGGTGATATCGGCCAGGGTGGTATCCGGCAGCGGCAGGGTGGTGGTGACAAAAGGATCTTCCAGCGTCACCGCGCCGGTGGCGGTGAGGAAGACGTCGTTCCAGATGCCGGCGTCGCGTCCGCGGATGGTGGGGATCCAGTCCCAGCCGATGGTGGCATGGAAGGTGGGGTTGTCGGCGCCCAGCACGCCGCCGTTGAGACCGGGGCTCTCGAAGGTCTTCTCTTTCGTGCCGCCGGGATGGGCATTGCGGTGGATGAGCACCGCCAGCACATTTTCTTTGCCCGGCTGAATAAGGCTGGTGACGTCATAGCGACCGCGGATGAAGGCGCCGTCGATGGGGGCGAGGCGGGTGCCGTTGAGCCATATCTCTGCTTTCCAGTTGATGCCGTCGAAACGGAGCCACAGGTGTTTGCCTGAAAAAGAGGCCGGCGCTGTGAAGGTGTTGCGGTACC
Organism: uncultured Rikenellaceae bacterium; assembly: GCA_964649335.1. Classification (GTDB taxonomy): domain Bacteria; phylum Bacteroidota; class Bacteroidia; order Bacteroidales; family VadinHA17; genus DRPN01. The sequence continues at coordinate 27,664 of CAZYPI010000010.1, forward strand.
AGAAATCGCTCAGGAAGAACGACTCCGAGACCATGAGCTGGTTGTCGCCGTAGTTGGGGTCGGGGATGGCGCCGGCGTTGAGGTAGCTCACCAGGACGGTGGCGGGCACGGTGGCGGGTAGCCAGGAGGCATCGTCATAACCGGGGCGGGACAGCGTGGCGCCGTCGTCCGGCACCTGCGGAGCCCGCTGCAGCCTCCAGCGGCCGCCGGCGAGGGGCAGTGTGTTGTTTTGTTTGGCCGCCGCTTCATGCGGCACCGCCACGGTGCCACCACGGCCCCACACCTGCCATTCGCTCAGCACATAATGTGTGCCGTCCACGGGACGGTCGGGGAGGAGACGTACATACCGTCCCTGCGTACCGGCGGGGAGAGCGACCGTCATGGTTTTGCTGCCGCCGTAGGTGAAGGTGGCTGCATCCTGCCACGAGGAGGCGTCGGCGGAGACCTGTATCCTGCCGGCAGCCGCGGGGGATATCCAGTGGAGGGTGACGCTGTCAAGGCGGGCGGCGGCGCCCAGGTCTGTGTATATCCACTCATGGCCGTTGCCGGCGCTCATCCAGGCGCTGGTGAAGTGCAGCGAGGGCTTGAGCTCCAGCGGACGGCCGTTGTGCAGCAGGACGAACTCGCCGATGTTCCATTGCTGCAGCAGGGGGGACTGCAGGATCACCCGGTAATATTTGTAATGTGCCGTTTTGGAGAAGCGTATGCGGGGACGGAAGACGGGTCCCAGCGGGAAAAGGGTGGTGTCGGCCAGCGAGCCGCGGCCTTTGATTGTGCCCAGCGGCTGCCAGGTCTGGCCGTCGTCCGATCCCCGGGCGGTGCACTGCCACGGGCCTTTTTTGCCGTTATAGATGCCGCGCAGGGGGATCTTCAGCAGGAGGCCGTCCACGGCGGGGAGGCTCGTCCGTCCTTTCATGCCCATCTGCACGTAAGCGATGGTGCCCGAGACAGGTACGGTGGTGACGGGGTTGTCGTCGGTGAGCAACTCGCGCTCGCGGCGGTTCAGGGGGTTCTCGTCGCTGGTGAGGGCGCTCAGCGTCCACGGCATGACGGTGTCGGTGATGCCGTCGGTGACCAGTTGTGCCGTCAGGTTGTAATCGTATGCCGAAGAATGATAGGAGGCACGGCGCAGGGCCAGGTTGCGGGTGGCGTGGCCGGCCGGCTGCAGCAGCGGGGCAAAGTCCTCCGCCGGGTTGCCGGGATAATGGCCCGGCGGACGGTTATAGGCCTGTTTCTTATCCGCAGGGGAAGAGCAGGAGGCCAGAAAAAAGACGATGATTCCTGAATAAAAGGTCAGGGTTCTGATGTTATAGGTTTTCATGGCGGGGTGTTTTTTGTTTTTCCAAAAATAGGAAAAAAATTCATGGTT
>CAZYPI010000011.1:0-27939 GCA_964649335.1 uncultured Rikenellaceae bacterium
AGGTATGCGCACATGAATCTGGTTCTGGACATCGGCAACAGCCGGGTAAAAGGGTATGTCTTTAAGGAAGAGGAGATCATGCACCGGGAGGAGAGTGGCGGGGATGCGATCGCCGTGGCGGAGAAGCTGCTGGAGGAGCATCCCGGTATCAGGCGGGGCATTGCCGTTTCCACGCGCGCATCCGATACGGCTCTCACGGAGTTTTGCCGCCGTCGTCTGCCGTTGTTCATCAATCTGGAGCCCTACACGCCGTTGCCCATAAAGAATCTGTACCGTACGCCGGAGACCCTGGGATATGACCGCATTGCCGGAGCGACGGAAGCTCATTTTCGTTTTCCGGGGTATAATGTGCTGGTCATAGATGCCGGTACGGCCGTCACGTATGATCTGGTAACTGCTCCCGGCGCATTTGCCGGCGGAAATATCTCTCCCGGTCTGGATATGCGTTTCCGGGCGCTGGCCACTTTCGCCGGGCGGCTGCCGCGGGTTACCGCAAAAAAGACATTTCCCCTGCTCGGCAAAACCACCGACGAGGCAATTACCGCCGGTGTAGAGAACGGCATCATCGCCGAAATGGACGGGATTATCAACCGTTTCCGGGAAATTTACTACGACTTGAAGGTCATCCTTACGGGGGGGGATGCCTTTTTTTTTGATAAAAAATTAAAAAATAGCATCTTTGTGCTGCCCGATCTGACCGCTTACGGCTTAAACAGAATATTGAATTTTAATGCATAGATACCGATATATCCACATTCTGACCATCCTGCTCTTAAGTGCATCTACAGCAGGGTTTTCGCAAACCACCTTCAACTCTCCTTTTTCGCTCAAGGGGGTGGGCGACCTGGCCCGCAACGGGGTACCCCTGAACAGTGCCCTGGGCGGCATCTCGTTAGGTATGCGTGAGAAAGGAAGCGTGGATTATGTCAACCCGGCCTCTTATTCCGGCCGTGACAGTTTGTCATTCGTCCTGAATTTCGGAGCACAGGGTATAGGTAGTTTTTTGACCAGCCAAAATTCAAAAGCAAGCAGTTATGACCTGAACCTCAACCATCTGATGTTCGGTTTCCCCATCCTTAAAAATCTGGGTTTCGCCTTCGGTTTTGTCCCTTATACCTACACCGGTTATACGATATCCGAACAGGTGCTGAAGGATGATCCCCTCTATAATCCCGATATCGGTGAGCTGGAATATCTTTACAAGGGGGAAGGCGGGGTGACCCGTTTTTTTGCCGGGACCTCCATTGAGCTGTTCCATCATTTGTCTATCGGGATCAACTTTGATTATCTTTTCGGAGAGATCAAGAAAGTGCATACCCTGTATTTTCTCGACAATCCCGGCACGCTCGACCCCGAGATGGAAAGAAGGACCATTGTCAGCGATTTCAACTACGACATCGGACTGCAGTACAGGGCCAAACCGGGGGAAAACAATCATCTGGTGCTGGGCCTGGTGGGAGGCACCAACAAAAAGCTCAACTATTCGGTGGAACAGTTGGATTATGCCGTCTCCGTCTTCTCCAACGGGAAGAGACTCAAGGACACCATCCACTATCTGCAGGCTTTCAACCAGAAATTCACCCTTCCTTTTTATATCGGGGCGGGTTTCACTTTTTCCACCGAAAAATGGCTGGTAGGCGTGGATTACAACTATCAGGACTGGTCAAAATCCGAGATCCCTTTCAGCAAGGATAAGCTGGTCGCCTCACATTTTATCAAAGCCGGAGCCCAGTTCATACCCAACCCGCGTGATTTCCGCCGATACTGGAAGATCGTTCGTTATCGCCTGGGCGGGCATTACGGCAACTCCTATTTCGAGGTGAATAACAACCCCCTGAAAGACTTTGGCATAAGTTTTGGAGCAGGTTTTCCGATACCTCTTAGCAGAACCACCCTGAATATATCCTGGGAGAGTGGCTGGAGAGGATCGATAGAACAGAATTATGTGAAACAACAATATAATATTATTAACTTTGGGATATCCATAAACAGTTTCTGGTTCGCCAAAAGAAAATATAAGTAAAACAATAAAACCAACCGTCATGAAAAAGCTCATCACTCTTTCAATAGTTTCGGGAATGTTTCTTCTGATGATCCCTGCACAGTCATCTGCCCAGGATCAGTCGGAAATCATGAACTGTCTGAAAAATTACTCTCTGTATCACGAGTATTACAAGCAGCATAATTATGTCGAAGCCCTTCCTTTCTGGAAACTGGTCTATAACGGCACTTGTCTGCAGACGCTGTCACAGAACAGCAAATACAAGAAATATGCAAGATATACCCTTCAGCACGGGGCCACCATGTATGAAAAATTCCTGGTGGATGCCTTAAACAACAAAGATGTCCGGAAAGGCGATGCTTATCTGGACACGCTGATGATGGTCTATGACAAACGAATGGAAATATTACCCGAAGACTCTGCCCGGGTTTTAAGCTACAAAGGGATCAAACTGTTCAAATACAAAAAAGACGATCCTTCGGCGCTCAACAGGGCATATAATTACCTGTACAAATCCATAAAATTAAATCAGAACAAAACCAAACCCCCTGTGCTGGCTGCTTTTATGAATATCACCGTCTCCCTGTACAAAGACAACATCCTCACCGGTGAGGATGTGGTCAACAATTATGCCTTGATCTCCGGGATCATCGAACGCGAGCTGAATGAGAGTCCGGATGACAAGACTTTGCTGGCCGTAAAGGATGATGTCTCTGCGATGTTCACCAACAGCGGCGCTGCCACCTGCGAGTCACTGATCTCTCTGTTCTCTCCCAAGTTTGAAGAGAACAAGGACAACCCGGATGTCCTGAAGAAATACATTTTCTGGCTAAAGAACACCGGTTGTGAGGATGCCGATCTCTATCTCAGGTCACTCATTGCGCTGAACAATGTTGAGCCCAAATCCTCCATCTCTTATGATATTGCCCGGATCTACAAGAAAAGAGGTAATTTCAACAAGGCGATAGATTATTTGAAAAAAGCCATTCAGCTTTCCGATGACAACACGCTAAAGAGCAAGTTCTATCTTGAGATCGCAGACATCACGTTCCGCATCAAGAACAATCTGCCCGAAGCCAAGAAGTACTGTGAGCTGGCCATTCAGGCCGACCCCAAATCCGGCCTGCCCCACATTCTGCTGGGAAGGATTTATGCCAACGCCAAGAATTACGGGGATGACGAGCTGGCACACCAGGCTGTGTTCTGGGCTGCCGTCGATCAGTTCATCATTGCCAAAAAGAAAGATCCTTCCCTGGCAAATATGGCCAATGAATTTATTAATACTTTCTCCAAACATTTCCCGCCCAATGAAACCGTCTTCTTTTACGGCTTCAAGGAGGGTGACACTTACCAGCTTGAGGGATGGATAAACGAAAAAACAAAAGTACGGATCAGGAAATAGATCCTGCCCATCCGGATCCTTTTCCTTTTTTTCGCCTGATCTTCCTCCTGTTCATGGGGGGAAGTTTCCTGTTTTTCTCTTGCACCAAGAATGATATCTCCACGGTTTACAACCTGACCCGCACCGACACCCTGCCCTCACAAACCATCAAAGACCTGACCACCATTTATATGGACACGGGACGGGTGCAGATGCTCGTCAAAGCCCCGCTGGTGTATTACTATGCAGAAAAGGATGAACCGGTCATGATCTTTCCGGAAGGCATTCATGTGGATTTCTATGACGAAAACGGCTGGGTGGAGACACAACTGCAGGCCGGCCATGCCATCTATTATCAGAAAAAAGAGCTCTGGGAAGCCCGGGACAGTGTGCTGGCCATGAACTCAACAGGCGAAAGACTGGATGCCGAGATCCTTTTCTGGGATGTAAACAAGAAACTTATTTACTCCGACAAATTCGTCAGGATCACCACCCCCGATGAGATTATTTTCGGAGAAGGGTTTGAGTCGGACCAGGCATTCAACGACTGGAACATCCAGCATGTCAAAGGGACGGTGTACCTCAAGACTTATCAGGAACAAAAAGACTCCGCCACCATGAGCAAACCCCAACCACCCATACGCCGCGAAGAATGAAGGCTATGGAATACATATGGCTCCTGTTTGGTTTCCTCTCCCTGCTGGGAGGGATCCACGCCTTCACGCAACATGACACGAGAAATGCACTGGTTTTTTTTCTGATGGTACTCATCTCGGCTTTTATGTTCACCTTCAGGATAAAACTGCGCAAAAAGAGGGAACAACAGATGCAAAACGGAAAGGAAGAATAATGCCGGCTATCTGGATCATCATCATCGTCACCCTGCTCTTTTCGGCCTTTTTCTCAGGCATGGAGATTGCCTATCTCTCTTCCAACAAGCTGCGTCTGGAGCTGGACAAGAACCGGGACACCTTCCCGGCCAGGGTCTTGTCCGTTTTCTCCGATAATCCGGGACAATACATCGTCACCATGCTCATCGGCAACAACATAGCCCTGGTGATCTATGGTATTTTCATGGCCGTTGTCCTGGAGCCGTTGGTCCGTTCGTTCACCCATACGGAGACCTGGATATTGATTATCCAGACTTTCATCTCCACGTTTATCATCCTGATCGTCGCCGAGTTTATCCCCAAAGCCCTTTTCAGGACCCTCCCCAACAGCTTTCTGAATTTTTTCGCCCTGCCTGTGGCTTTCTTTTATTATCTTTTTTATCCCGTATCCCGCTTCACCATATCCCTGTCCAATGCTATCCTGCGGTTCTTCTTTCATGTAAAAGATGTCAACAGGCCCGTCAACCAGGTGTTTCGCAAATCCGACCTTGTCCAGCTGCTGGACGAGAGCCAGGCAGAACAGAAAACCCAGGAGGAGATGGACCACAGTCTGCGTATTTTCCAGAATGCCCTGGACTTCTCCAAGGTCAGGCTCAGGGAATGTATGATCCCGCGCACCGAGATCATTGCCCTGGATAAAAATGCGTCTGTCGAACAGGTCCGTGAGACCTTCATTGAAACTGGCCATTCCAAGCTGCTGATCTATGACGGCTCTATAGACAACATCATCGGATATGTCAACATCAAGGACTTTTTTACCGACCCTGAGAATCTGAAATCGGTATTGCATACCCTGATCATCGTCCCGGAGTCTATGCCGGCCAATAAACTGCTGGCGCAGTTTGTCGAGACCAAAAAAAATATCGCCCTGGTGGTCGATGAGTTTGGGGGCACCTCGGGTATCGTCACCATCGAAGATATCCTGGAAGAGATCTTCGGAGAAATAGAAGACGAGCATGACACCTCCCTGCTCATCGAGAAAAAAACCGGGCCGGATGAATATGTTTTCTCCGGACGGCTGGAGACCGACTACCTCAACGAGAAATACGACCTGGGCATCCCGGAGAAAGATGATTATGAGACCCTGGCCGGATTTATCCTCTATCATCACGGCAGCCTGCCCAAACCCAACCAGAGACTGGTCATCGAACCCTTTGAAATATACATCCTCAAAACCACCGAGACCAGGGTTGAGCTGGTCAGACTGAAAAAAACAGGCTCCCGGTCATGACCCCGCCGGCCTTCACCTCTGTTTTTTTCCCGGCAGCAGGTGATATTTTATGTTTTTCCACAATATTAATCTGCAAATTTTTATATTTGCAGCCTGAAATTCAGATTGTACCTATAAAAATATTTACATGGCAACACTACAGAAGATCAGAGACAAGTTTGGGATCATCGTTTCGGGACTCATCGGATTGTCCCTGCTTTCTTTCATCATATTCACCGGCACGGGAAACAACTCGATTTTTTCCAACAGAAACAAACAATACGAAGTGGCCCGGGTAGCGGGAAAATCCATTTCGATCATGGACTACAACCGGCGGATCAATGACCTGACGGAGATCTACAAACTGTCCGGCAACAACAACATGGATGAAGAGACTTCCAAAAAAATCCGCGAGCAAGTGTGGGAAGATATGATCCGGGAGAACATCCTGACACCCGAATACAAAAAGCTGGGCCTGGACGTCAGCCCGGACGAGCTTTTTGACATGGTGCAAGGCGACAACCCTCATCCGCTGGTACGCCAGATCTTCACCGACAAGACCACCGGCATCTTCAACCGTTCCGCCCTGATCCGTTTTCTCAAAAACATGGAAAACGATCAAACCGGACAACAGAAAAAATACTGGCTGTTCCTGGAAAAACAAATCTATAACGAACGCCGCATCACCAAATACCTGACCCTGATCAGACAGGGGCTTTTTGTCACCGACCCCGAAGCAAAGGAATATTATCTTGAAGACAATAAAAAAGCCAGTCTCAGGTATGTATCCCAGCTCTTTGACGTCATCCCGGATACGGCTGTTACGATCACTGACAAGGACTTGAAAGAATATTACAAAAAACACAAAAAGAACTACAAGCAAACGGCTGAAAGAAAGATCGAGTATGTCACTTTTGATGTCCTTCCTTCGGAAAAAGACATTCAGATAGCCCGGGACTGGATCGACAAGATCAAACCGGAATTTGAAGCGGCCGGGAATGTGCCCGAGTTTGTCAATCTGAACTCCGATGTCCCGTATCAGGACCGTCACTATGCTTACGGAGAGCTCAAACCCGACACATTGAACGACATTATGTTCCATGCCAAACCGGGGTTTGTTTACGGTCCTTACGAAGAAGAAGGGGCATATAAGCTGGCTAAGCTTGCCGCCATTGATTTCCTGCCGGATTCGGTCCATGCCCGGCATATCCTGATCGCCTTCGATCCGAACAAAACCAAAGAGGCGATCAAAGCCAAAGCCGACAGCATCAGGGGACTCATCGAACAAGGCACCGATTTCGCCGATCTGGCCTCCACCGTTTCCGACGACAAGGGCTCGGCCCAACTGGGAGGAGACCTGGGGTGGTTCAAGGAAGGCATGATGGTCAAACCTTTCAGCGACGCCTGTTTTTTCGGAAAACCCCACAAGCTGATGGTCGTGGAGACCCGTTTCGGATATCATATCATCGAGGTGCTGCAACAGAGCAAAAAAGTCAAAAAACTGGAAGTAGGGTTTATCGTCAGAAACATCGAGCCCAGCTCGGCCACTTACAACCAGATCTATTCACAGGCCAGCCGTTTTGCCGGGGTCAACAATACCTATAAGAAATTCATCGACGACATCAAAAAGAACAATCTGGAAAAACATGTTGCCGTGGTGGGCAAAAACGATGAGAACATCCCCGGACTGGAGTCGGCCCGTCCGTTCATCCGTGCCGCTTACAAGACCGACAAAGACAAGATCATCCTGGATGTCAACAACCAGGCGGTATTTGAGCTGGGTGATAAATTTGTCGTGGGTTATGTCACCGATGTAAAAAAGGACGGCATTGCCCCACTGGAAGATGTCAGGGAAGATATACGCATCCAGGTGATGAAAGAAAAGAAAAGTGAGGTGCTGGCGGCCGCCTTCGGCAAAAAACTGGAGAACACCGGCTCGCTGGACGACCTGGCCTCTGCCATCAACGCCCGCATCCGGGAAGCTTCGGATATCACCTTCAACTCTTTCACCATCCCCGGCGCCGGTATCGAACCGGCACTCAATGCCGTGGCTTACGTGTGGCCACCCAACCGTCTTACCGGTCCCGTCAAAGGCATTAACGGCGTATATGTCCTGGAGGTGACCTCCGTGACCGAACCCGAAATCCCTTCAGACTACAGCCGGATCAAAACACGGCTGATGGCTACCTACCAGACCCGTACCAACTACGAAGCTTACAATGCCCTGAAAGAGCATGCGGATATCAAAGACGAAAGATCCAAGTTCTTCTGATAAAAGAAAAGGCCGGACAAACCGGCCTTTTTTAATCTACGTTATCATTCAGATAAGGATTCTCGTCACTTAGTTTGGTCTCATTGACTTCCTCATCCACGATGAGCGAATATTTGGATATCTTCCTTTTGGAGGAGGGCAGGAACATTTCGTCAAGCTTCAGGTTCTTCCTTTTATAAGCCGGTTCATCCTCGAGGCGTTGTATCTCTTCGTCCTTCGGCACCACATTCATCTCATTGGCACGCAGGATATTCTGGCGTGTTTTGATCTCTTCCACCCTGTTGGCATCCTTCTCTGCTTCCCCGGATTTTTTCTTCCTCCCGGCATGCGGGATGGACGCAGCACGATGTTCGCCGGAGACATCCCTGACATTGAACTCGATGGTCTGTTGTGCCCCGTCAAACTCCTCCAGTTCAAAGGTTTTGTTTCCGGACCCTGCGGATTCGGACGTACCTTTCCTGCGCGGAGCAACCGAAGAGATATCATCCAGGGAGTACGTTTTCTTATCTTTGTGATAAGCATATAATTCAGGGATACTGTTGGCCGGAAATCCCGTGGCTATGACCGTTACATTCACCTCATCCTCCATGGTCTCGTCGGTGCAGGTACCCCAAATGATCAGAGCATCATCGGCAGCGCTGGAGCTGATATAGTCGGTGATCTCACCCACCTCGTCCATGCTGATCTCATTCTTCCCGGAGGTAATGTTCAGCAGGATGCTTCGGGCGCCGGTGATATCGTTTGAGTTGAGCAGGGGTGAATTGAGGGCTTCCTCGATGGCTTTGCGGGCTCTTCCTTCGCCCGAGGAGGATCCCGACCCCAGGATGGCCACCCCGCTATCGCGCACTACCGTTTCCACATCGGCAAAATCCACGTTTATATAACCGTGCACCGTAATGATCTCGGCAATGCCTTTGGCCGCAAGCGCCAGCACATTATCGGCTTTCGAGAAAGCCTCCGACAGCTTCAGGTCGCCATAGATCTCCCGCAGTTTCTCGTTGTTGATCACCAGCAGGGAGTCCACATGTTCCCGGAGGTTGTCGATCCCTTCGATGGCCTGGTCGATCCTTTTGCGCCCCTCAAACCGGAAAGGAATGGTCACAATGGCCACCGTGAGGATGCCTTTCTCTTTGCAGGCCCGGGCAATGACCGGTGTTGCTCCCGTACCGGTACCGCCGCCCATACCGGTGGTGATAAAGACCATCTTGGTGTTGTCGCCCAGGGTCTTCATGATATCGTCCAAGTTCTCTTCGGCCGCCTGCCGCCCTATCTCGGGTTTGCTGCCGGCGCCTCGTCCTTCGGTGATCGCCTCGCCGATCTGGATCTTTACCGGCACGGGACTGTTGTTCAGTGCCTGCGCATCCGTATTGCAAATCACAAAGTTCACATCCCGGATACCTTGTTTATACATATAGTTCACGGCATTGCTGCCCCCTCCGCCGACACCCATCACCTTGATGATGGATGAACGTTCGCGCGGAAGATTGAATTCTATTAACTCGTCGCCCATTGTATTATGTTTTTAAGGTTAGTTGATTTACATCTCCGTGCCTTTTTCCGCAAACATCTCTTCCAGAGCCATTTTTACCCGTTCGAAGAGGCCGTTTTTAGCTTTGGGCATCTCCTCTTCCTCAGGCAATTCGCCTGACTCTTCTTTCTCTTCTTCTGCTGTTTGCTCTTCCTTATGTTTCATCACCATGTTATTATCATATTCCATTCCTTTCAGCACCAGACCCACGGCCGTGGCATACATCGGTTGGTTTATTTCATCTTCCAGTTCGCCACCGAGGTGTTCGCTGGGATATCCGATACGTACATCATAACCGGTTTTGAACTTGACCAGTTGGGGCAGGTGTCTCAGTTTGGCTCCGCCGCCGGTGATGACGATCCCGGCAGCCAGCTTGTCGGCCACCCCCGAGTTCTCTATCTCGTACATCACCGCTTCGATGATCTCTTCCATCCGTGACTGGATGATGTAGGCCAGGCTTTTGAAGGATATCTCTTTGGGCTCCCTGCCGCTGATACCGGGGATGGTCACCACCTTGTCTTCGGGAGCCAGATCGCCCAGTGCCGAGCCGTAGCGTGTCTTCAGCACCTCGGCATGACGGTTCAGGATCGAACAACCCTCCTTGATATCTTTGGTGATCACGTTCCCGCCGAAGGGGATCACCGCCGTATGGCGGATCACATTGTCATAATATACGGCTATGTCCGTCGTCCCGCCGCCGATGTCCACCAGTGCCACGCCGGCTTCTTTCTCATCATCGGTAAGCACCGCCGACGCCGACGCCAGCGGCTCCAGGATCAGATCCTTGACCTTCAGATTGATCCGGTTAACACATTTCTCAATATTTTTGGCCGAAGCCACCTTACCTATGACAATGTGGAAGTTGGCTTCCAGCCGGCGCCCCAGCACCCCTACCGGATTTTTCACGCCGGTCTCATTGTCCACGATGAAGTTCTGGGGGATCACATGGATGATCTCCTCTCCCACGTCTATGGGGATCTTGCTCATGTCATCGATGAGGCGCATGATATCCTCTTTCCTGATCTCCTCCTCGTCACTGTCGCGGTTAATATACCCGCGGTTGCGGATACTGCGGATGTGCTGTCCCGCAATACCGACAAACACCTCCTCGAATATGACGGATGATTTCAGCTGAACCTCCTCCACCGTTCTCTGCAAGGCATTAACGGTCTCTTCAATGTTGAGCACCACGCCGCGTTTGACCCCCGTGGAAGGAGCTTTGCTCAGGGCCAGGATCTCTATCCGGCCGGACTCCGTCTTCTGTCCCACCAGACACACAATTTTAGTGGTGCCAATGTCAATGGCAGCCACCACCGGTTGTTGTTTTTCCATAATCATTCGGTTTATTATATTACTTTTTGGTTTTATTGACTTCTTTTCGTGCATACTATCTGATTTTTAAAGGCAAGGTTGATCGTAGTGTAGCGGTTCCATCCCAGGTTGTTCAGCGCATGGGTATAGAACAGATACAGTTTCCTGAATTTCCCCCGGTAATCTTCCATATCTCCCAGGATGATGGCATGGGAGCCCACCCGCGGGGTGAGGGTGTAATCCCCCCGGTCATCTATATATATCTCTTCTATCTGGGCCTTCCAGAAAGGCACCGAATCAATATAACAGGCCAGGCGGTAGATATCCTGCACATGTGTTTTCTCCGGCAGGTCATACACCGTTTTGAAGGATGCGACCCGTGAGGGTACCGGGATATTGCCGGAAGCCACCAGCACATACACCGGATAACGGGATGACCAGGGCAGGATATACCCTTCATCATCCACAAAGAACCCGGGACGGCCGGGCAGGTAGATACGTACCACCGGCTTCCGTTGCAGGATATCTATGTGCAACACCCCGTCGGCATCCTTGTATGCTTCCGCCTGTTTGATGTAAGGATGTTTCAGAAGAATTTTCTCGATCTTCTCCGTGTTGATACTGTACAGCGGCATCCCCAGCATCCGCCCCTGTTTTTCACGCAAAAGATCCTTAATATCTTTGGCGGTGATAAACCGGACTTTGGCGGAATCCAGAATTTCCGGGACAACCGCCCGGCATATCAGCTGTTTTTTCTTTTCCGAGACGGTAGCCGTAAGCACGGCAAGAACCATCAGCAGGAAAAGATATCCCAGCAGACGCAATATTCCGGTTATGGCTCTTTTGATCTTCATCCTAACCTTGTTCTTTTTTATATATCCGTACCATAGGTTCCACCAGTCTGTCTATGTCTCCGGCGCCCAGTGTCAGCAGCACCTCCGGCCGGTGTTTGCCGACCCACGCCACGGCCTCTTCTTTTTTTATCAGCACTTTGTCTTTCAGTTTCATTTTCTCCAGGATAATCTCCGAGGTAATCCCCGGAAGCGGTTTTTCCCGTGCCGGGTATATCTCCAGCAGCACGGCCGTATCCAGCAGGTCGAGGCTTTGGGCAAACTCTCCGGCAAAGTCTCGTGTGCGAGTATAAAGATGGGGCTGAAAAATGCCGGTGATCCTGCGGCCGGGGAACATCTCCCGGGCCGATTCTATGGCGGCCTTCAGCTCGACGGGATGATGGGCATAGTCGTCAATATACACCTGCCCGGGGGTGTTCACGCGTATGTCAAAACGCCGCCGCACCCCCCGGAAGAGCAACAGGGATTTCTTAATGCTCTCTTCCGATATCCCCAGCAGGTGTGTCACGGCAATGGCTGCCAGGGCATTCTCCACATTCACCCTCCCCGGCAGCCCCAGGTGTACCTCGCGGATCTCCCCTTCGGGGGTATGCACATTGAAGATATGATAGCCGTCGCGGTAGGCGAGCCCGCCGGCATAATAATCGGCCCCCTTGTCGAGCCCGTAGGTGAACCAGTCCACCCGGATGTTCACGTTCCGGTCCACCGGCAGGCCGTGGCGCAGCAGCACCCGTCCGCCGGGTCTCACCTGACGGATAAACTGATGAAACGACTCCACCAGATGTTCACGTGTAAGATAAATATCCAGATGGTCGGCATCGAGCGAGGTGATTACGGCGATCTCGGGATGGAGAAAGAGAAAAGAACGGTCGAACTCATCGGCCTCTAGCACCACCCAGTCGCTCTCCCCCAGCAACAGGTTGGTGTCATAATTTTTGCTGATACCTCCCAGAAAAGCCGAGCAATCCAGCACGGATTGCTTCATGATGTGTGCGATCATGGTGGAGGTGGTTGTCTTGCCGTGGGTACCGGCCACCGCTACGGGTCTCATCGCGTCGGCGATCATCCCCAGCACCTGAGCCCGTTTCAGGAGCGGATAGCCCTGTTCGCGGAAATATCGCAGGCCGCCCTGGCCGGCGGGTACGGCAGGCGTATAGATGACCAGCGTATCCGTTTTGGCGGCCGGCGTGCGCCAGTCGCCGGGGATGGCTTCCACACGGTCGTCAAAGATCACCTGTATGCCTTCCTCCTGCAGGGCATCGGTGAGAGCCGAGGGAGTACGGTCATAGCCGGCCACCTCATAGCCGCCGGCCAGGAAATAGCGTGCCAGGGCACTCATGCCGATGCCGCCGATGCCGACAAAAAATATCCTGCGGTATTGTGTAATATCACTCATTTCCTGCTCCCGTTAGTTCCAGAATCTTTTCTACTATGTCCCTGCCGGCATGGGGCCGTGCCATTTTCTTCAGGTTTTCCGACAGCCGGCTTCTCCACGCGGGGTCTGCCAGCAAGGCCAGCGCCGTCGTCATCAGCTTCTCCACCGCCTCCCTGTCGGCGATCATCACAGCCGCTTCTTTTTTCACCAGGGCCATGGCGTTTTTTGTCTGGTGATCTTCCGCCACGTTGGGCGAGGGCACCAGGATCACCGGCTTGCCCACGACGGCCAGCTCGGAGATGGTGCCGGCGCCGGCCCTTGAGACGATCACCGTGGCTGCCGCATAGGCCATGTCCATCCTCCGGATGAAATCCACGATCTGCACGCGGGAGCTCTCACGGCCCTGCATCTGCTTCAGTATGTCATCGTAATAATATTTACCCGTCTGCCACAGCAGGGTCACGGGTTTGTCCTGCAGGGTACCGAGTTGTTGCAGCACGGCGCTGTTGATGGTACCGGCGCCCAGGCTGCCGCCCAGTACCAGGATCACCTCCGTGCCGGCGGGTATGTGAAAGAACTCCAGTGCTTCTTCCCTGGTGATACGGCTGGTCACGATCTCCTCACGCACGGGGTTGCCCGTCAGCACGATCTTCTCCCGTGGAAAATATCTCTCCATGCCCTCGTACGCCACACAGATGACCGATGCCTGTTTTGCCAGCAGGCGGTTGGTGACCCCCGCATACGAGTTCTGCTCCTGTATCAGCACCGGGATGCCGGCTTTTCCGGCGGTTTTCACCACGGGGCCGCTGGCATAGCCTCCGACGCCCACCACCACATCCGGCCCGAAGCGCCGGACGATCGTACGTGCTCCGGCCATGCTCCTGCGGAGCTGCACAAGCACCCCGATATTTTTCCATATCTTTTTCCGGTCGAATCCCCGCACCGGCAGGCCTTCGATGGCAAAGCCCGCGGCAGGCACTTTCTCCATCTCTATCCTGCCTTCGGCGCCGACAAACAGAATATCCGTCTCCGGGAGCCTCTTCTTCAGCTCCTGGGCAATGGATATGGCCGGAAAGACATGCCCTCCGGTACCTCCTCCGCTAATAATCACTTTCAACGGTCTGTTCATCGGTTTCTTCCGTTAGTTGTTTTTCAGGGTTTCTGCTTATACTCAGGATGATGCCCAGCTCGATGCTGGTGAAGAGCATGGACGAGCCACCCATGCTCACCAGGGGCAGCGTCTGTCCCGTCACCGGAAAGAGGGTCACGGAGACGCCCATGTTCACAAAAGCCTGCACCACGATCAGCAATGTCAATCCGATAGCCAGAAAAGCCGGGAACGTCCGTGAGCTCTTTTTCACGATCAGTCCCGCCCGGAACAGCAGGATCAGGTAGGCCAGCAGGATGGGTATCGCTCCGAAGATCAGGCCGTACTCTTCCACGATGATAGCAAAGATAAAATCCGAATAAGGATGGGGCAGGAAGTTGCGCTGCGTGCTTTTCCCCGGCTTTTTTCCGAAGATACCTCCCGTGGCTACGGCGATCTTCGCCTGTTCCACCTGGTAATCCTCCGAGTCGTCCCCCTGCATGTAATGTTCGATCCGGCTTTTCCAGGTACTGATGCGTCCCTCTTTGTTGGCGATCAGGGCAATCCCCAGGAACATCCCGCCCGCCATAACGGCTATACCCACGATACTGAGGAGTACCGGGATCCGCACCCGTCCTATAAACATCAACACCAGACTGACAATAAAAAGGATCAGTGCCGTGGAAAGATTGGCCGGCAGAATGAGTGCCGAGATCACAAACACCGGCAGGGCCATCGTTTTCATCACCTCTTTTATCCCCATAGCATGTTGTTGTTTTATGGAGAGCACCCGTGCCAGGTACATGATCAGCGACATCTTGGCAAAGTCGGACGGCTGAAAGGTGAACCCCAGTCCGGGAAGGGTGAGCCAGCGGGAAGCCTCGTTCATGCGTGTGCCCGAGAGAAGGGTGAAAAGCAGCAGTATGGCGGAAAGCCATAAAAACAGGCGGGAGAGCTGAAAATAAAAACGGTAGGGGATCATGTGCACGACAAAGATGATCGTCAGTCCCACCCCCAGGATCACCCCATGGCGGAACAGGTAATAGAGGGTATTGCCGCCCATCTTCTTGTAGGCCAGGGTGCCCGTAGAGCTGTACACCGCCAGCAGCGAAAAGACGGACAGCAGGAAGATCATCCCCCAGATCACCTTGTCACCCTGAAAATATTTTTTTATCGTTTCACCCATGAAAGTATGTATCTCCCGTTATCGCCGTTTATAAATTGCGCACCGCCAGTTTGAAGCGGCGTCCGCGGTCCTCATAATTATCGAACAGGTCAAAGCTGGCACATGCCGGCGACAGGAGCACCGTATCGCCGTTGGAAGCCAGGAAGTAAGCATTGCGCACCGCCTCTTCCATCGAGCGGGTCTCCACGACGACAGGCACCACATCGCCAAAAGCCTCCAGCAGTTTGCTGTTGTCCTTGCCGAGGCATACCAGCGCTTTCACTTTCTCGCGCACCACCTCCGTGAGCATGCTGTAGTCATTTCCTTTGTCAATGCCCCCGGCGATCCACACCACTTTGGTATTCATGCTCTCGAGGGCATACCAGACCGAATTGACGTTGGTGGCTTTCGAGTCGTTGACAAACTGGATCCCGTGCACTTTCAGCACGGGCTCCAGACGATGCTCCACCCCCTTGAAACCGGAGAGACTCTCGCGGATCACCTCTTTCCGGATGTTCAGTACCTGCCCGGCAATGCCGGCAGCCATCGAATTGTACACGTTGTGATTCCCCTGTAATGATAAATCCATAATTGACATAGTTAGTTTATTGTTTTTATAGTTAATGATCATGTTTTGATCCTCCAGCCAGGCCGTCTGGCCCTCTTTCTCCTTCAGGGAAAAAGAAAGGATCTCTGCTTTAAGCGGTATCTGCGGCACCCGTTCATGCAGCACCGGGTCGTCATAACAATAGATAAAAGCCCCGCTGTTGTCCATATTACGGACCACCCTGAACTTTGAGCGTATATAATTTTCCATATCATACCCGTAGCGGTCCAGGTGATCGGGAGTGATATTCAGCAGGATCGCGATATCGGCTTTGAAATCGTACATGCCGTCCAGCTGGAAGCTGCTCAGTTCGATAACGTAGTAATCCGCCTCCTCTTCGGCCACCTGCAGGGCCAGGCTCTTCCCCACATTCCCGGCCATGGCCGTTTTCAGTCCCGCTTTTTCCAACATATAGCGGATCAGGTTGACGGTGGTGGTCTTTCCGTTGCTGCCCGTCACGCAGATCTTTTTCCCCCGGATAAACCTGCCGGCGAACTCTGTTTCCGAGATCACGGGGATTCCTTTCTCTCTTATTTTCCGGATCACGGGGGCCTCCTCGGGTATCCCCGGGCTTTTGATCACCTCACCGGCCTGCAGGATCACTTTCAGGTCGTGTGCCCCTTCCTCATAAGGGATATCCAGTTCCTCCAGCCTTTTCCGGTAATCATCCCGTATGCTTCCGGCGTCGGACACAAAGACCTCATAGCCCTGTTTCACGGCCAGCACCGCAGCACCCGTCCCGCTTTCTCCCGCACCCAATATGACGATTCTCCTGTTCATTCCGTTTATCTGATCTTTAAGGTTACGACGGTGATCACCGCCAGCATAATGGCCACGATCCAGAACCGGGTCACGATCTTCGGCTCGGTAAAACCTTTCATCTGATAGTGATGATGCAGGGGGGCCATCAGGAATATGCGCCTGCCCGTGCCGGTACGGCGGCGCGTATATTTGAACCAGGACACCTGCAGGATCACGCTGGCACTCTCCACCAGGAAGATACCGCAGAGTACCGGTATCAGCAGCTCTTTTCTGATGACAATGGCGAAGACGGCGATGATGCCGCCCAACGCCAGGCTCCCCGTATCGCCCATAAACACCTGTGCCGGATAGGCATTGTACCAGAGAAAGCCGACGGTGGCCCCGATAAAAGCGCTGGCAAAGATCACCAGCTCACCCGTATTGGGGATGAACATGATATTCAGATAGTCGGCAAAGACCATATTGCCGGATACGTAGGCCAGCACCCCCAGGGTGGTGCCTATCACCGCCGATACGCCGGTGGCCAGGCCGTCCAGGCCGTCGGTCAGGTTAGCTCCGTTGGAAACCGCCGTCACGATGAAGATGGTGATCAGCACAAACACCACCCAGCCCCAGAAAACCCTGTTCTTTTTCAGAAAACCCACCAGGTAACTATAGTTAAACTCATGATTCTTTACAAACGGGATGGTGGTGATCGTGGATTTTATGTTCCGGTAGGCATATTCAGGCCTTTCCTTTTCCGTGCTCCCCGGCTCCACCACCGTGGTTTGCCGCACCTCCGTCCCGGCGGCCGGGATCCTTTCGCGCACATACACCTGGTCGCTGCTGTAAAGAACCACTCCGACCACCAGCCCGAGGATCACCTGCCCGGCGATCTTGAACTTGCCCGCCAGCCCCTGTTTGTTCTTTTTGAAGATCTTGATATAATCATCCATGAAGCCGATCCCTCCCAGCCAGAGGGTCGTCAGCAACATGAGCTGTACATATACATTGCTCAGATCGGCAAACAACAACACCGGAATTACGATAGATGAGAGGATGATGATGCCTCCCATGGAAGGAGTACCTTCTTTTTTATATTGTCCTTCCAGCCCCAGGTCACGTACCACCTCCCCGATCTGCATGCGCTGCAGCCAGCGTATGACGGATTTCCCGATGATCATGGAGATGATCAGCGAAGTGATCACCGCACTGGCCGACCGGAAAGAGATGTATGAAAACAACCCGGCACCCGGGATGTTCAGTTTATTCAGATATTCAAACAAATAATATAACATCGGTTATCTGGTTCGTGGTTCGTAGTTCAACATTCATCCTTCAACATTCAACATTTTCTTCACTTCTTCCCGGTCGTCAAAGTGGTGTTTCACGCCTTTGATCTCCTGGTAGGTCTCATGGCCTTTCCCCGCCACGAGCACCACATCTCCGGGAGCGGCCATCCGCACGGCCGTTTTGATGGCTTCGCGCCGGCCGGGGATGGTGATCACGCGGTTCTGTTCCTCCGGGGTCAGTCCTTCCAGCATCTCCCGTATGATCTCTTCCGGCTCTTCGCTCCGCGGGTTGTCGGAGGTAAGGATCAGCACTTCGCTCAGGTCATAGGCAAAGCGCGCCATGCGCGGCCTTTTGGTTTTGTCGCGGTCGCCGCCGGCGCCGACGACGGTGATCACTTTCCCGTTGCCGCGGCTCAGCCGGCGTATGGCTTTCAGCACTTTGGCCAGCGCATCCGGGGTGTGGGCATAATCCACAATCGCCACCACCCCCTCCGGTGAACGGATCACCTCAAAACGCCCGGGCACCGGCGGCAGACGGCTCATATTCTCCAGAATCTTCTCTCTCTCTTCTCCCAGCAACACGGCCGCAGCATATACGGCCGTCATGTTGGACACCGAGAACTCCCCCACAAACGGGATCCACACCTCCCGGTTATCTATCGTCATCAGGGTGCCGTCAAAATGGCTCTCCAGCACACGGGCATGAAAATCGGCCGGGGTCCTGACGCCGAAGGTCGTGACCTTTGCTTTGGTATTCTGCACTATGACCCGGGCGTTCCGGTCGTCGAGGTTGATCAGGGCAAAAGCCTCCGGCGGCAGACGGTCAAAAAACTTCTTTTTGGCATAGAGGTACGATCTGAAATCCTTATGATAATCCAGATGATCCTGGGTGAGATTGGTGAAAATGCCCCCGGCGAAGTGCAGTCCGGCAATGCGTTCCTGGTCGGCAGCATGCGAGCTGACTTCCATAAAAACATACTCGCAGCCGGCGCCGGCCATCTCTTTCATTCTGGCATGTAAAACCAGCGGGTCGGGGGTGGTGTGCAGGGTCTCATACTCCTCTCCTTCGATCAGGATGCCTGTCGTGGAAAACAGTCCGGCTTTATGACCGGCCAGTCGAAAGAGGTTGTACAACGACGTGGCCACGGTGGTCTTGCCGTTGGTGCCCGTCACCCCCACCAGTGTGAATTTGGAGGAGGGACGGCCGTAATAAATCGAAGCGATCTCACCCAGGGCGCGGGCACTGTCATCCACCTCTATCCAGGTCACTGCGGGATCGGGCCGGGCGGGGAGGGTCTCACAGCATACCGCTGCAGCCCCTTTGCCGACCACCTCATCAATATAACGGTGCCCGTCGGTGTGTACGCCCCTGACCGCCACAAAGAGATCTCCCGGAGCCACACGCCGCGAGTCAAACACCACCCTGCCGAAAGAGTCCGTCCTTCCGGGAAGGATACGTTTTAACCCTGTAATATTTCCTATGTCTGCGATCCTGATCATATGTTATTTCAGACTCATTTCAAGATGTATGGTCGTGCCCGGGCGGGCACGTGTCCCGGGGGGCAGCGACTGTTTTTTCACCGTCCCCCAGCCGTCGGCGATCACCTGGAGCCCCTCTTTTTCCAGGAGATACAAAGCATCCTTCAGCCCCATCCCCCGCACATTGGGCACCAGAAAGTCCATCACCTTCAGAGGATTCACCGCCACCACGCTGTCACGGCTGTTCACCACCACCCAGGCATCCTTCGCGGCTTCCTCCTGCAGGTAGGGCACTCCCAGTTTGTCAAACACATAACGCGTTTCGGGGAGGTACCCGTTTTTGCTGTAAGGAGCACTGACGGCCCGGTCGGAAAAGGCCAGGTAATCCCGCTGCATATCCAGGCTGGTGGCATACACCTTATCTGCCACCTCCCTGAAGACCGGCCCGGCGACAAGATTGCCGTAATAGACCGAGTTGGAAGGGGCACTCACCACCACAATGCAGGAATATTTCGGCTCATCGGCCGGGAAGTAGCCGACGAATGAAGCCACATAGCTGACTTTCCTGTTTACCCGGTACCCGTATTTCTGATTGGCAATCTGTGCCGTACCAGTTTTTCCGGCTATTTTATAGAGATTGTTCTTCAGGTTTCTGGCGGTACCGTTCTCCACCACCCCTTCCAGCATCACATGAGCTTTCTCCAGGGTCTCTTTCGAACAGACGGAGGGGTTCAGCACCTCGGTGCCGTATTTCTTCACCGTGCGCCCGTGGTATTTCAGTTCTTTTACAAAGCGTGGTTTGACCATCACCCCGTCGTTGGCAATGGCGTTGTAGAAGGTGAGGATCTGCAGGGGGGTCATGCGCACCTCATAGCCATGGGAGATCATGGCCAGCGAGATGCCCGACCAGTATTCGTCGCCCGGATAACGGATCATCGGCTTTCCTTCTCCCTTGATCTCTATCCCCAGTTCCTTGTTCAGCCGCATGCTGTAAAGACGGTCGATCAGCTCCCGCGGATGATCCGCATAATGATCCATGATCAGACGGGACATGCCCACATTTGAAGAGACCTCAAAGACCCTTTTCACCGTAATCCTGCCATACCCGCCTTCTTTGGTATCCCGGATCACTTTGTCATAAAACTTTATTTTTCCGTGATCCGTATCAACGGTATCCTCAATGGAAAAAGCCCCGTCTTCCAGGCCTGCCACCAGCACCGGCAGCTTAAAGGTGGAGCCCGGCTCGATACTCTCGCCGATGGCATAGTTATACAGCTCGCGATAGTTGCCGTTTTTATCCCGTTCGAGGTTGGCAATGGCCCGGATATTTCCCGTTTTCACCTCCATCAGGATCACCGTACCGTGATCGGCATTGTTTTTAATCAGTTGTTTCATCAATGAGTTCTCGGCCACATCCTGTATATCTATATCGATGGTGGTCACCACATCATAGCCGTCTTTGGGCTCCACCTCGTTGCCATCTTTCAGGGGCATCCACACATTTCCCGAGAGGCGCTGCATGAGCCGCACGCCCGTTTTGCCTTTGAGTGCCCGGTCATAGGCTCCTTCGATACCTACAACATTCGCCCGGTCATCCCGGTTGATATAGCCGATGGTGCGGGCCGCCAGCTCACGCTGCGGGTGTATCCGTTTATTGGTCTGGAGGACGATCAATCCGCCTTTGTAGCGCCCCAGCCGGAACACCGGAAAGGTCTTCAGCTTCTTCATCTGCCGGTACGTCACATTTCTTTTCAGGAGATAATAGCGGCTTTTCTTCCGGAAGGCATCCATCAGCTCCGTTTTGTACTGCCAGGAGGGCTTATCACCGAACAGTCGCGCCAGACACAGAGAAAGCGAGTCAACATTCTTTTTGAAGAGCTCCGGATCAAGGGCATTGCTTTTCAGATCCAGTCTGATCTCATAATAAGGCACCGAGCTGCTGAGCAGGCGGCCGTCGGTGGCCAGGATATCCCCCCGGTTAGGCTGGATGATGAAATCCCGGAGGGTCTGTTCGGCCGATAACTCACTGTATTTGTTTCCCTGTACCATCTGCAAATAAATAATTCTCCCCAGGACAAGCAATCCCAGCAGCAACATCCCAAGATAAATCACAGCCACACGCCAGACGATATCTTTCTTCAGAGACATGTTACTTTCCCTTTTTGTCAACAACAATTTTCCCGGGCGGCACCACCGCCTCCTCCAGCCCGAGGTTTTTTTCTCTTATCGCCTTCAACACCTGTGTCTTGGTACTTTTGTACATCAACTCCGCCGATGTGGAGATCGACTCGGCCCGCAGCTCCTGGATCTCTTTCTTCAGCCGCGTGGTTTCCCGGACGATCTTTTCGGCATGATAACGGTTGCCGATATAGATGACGGCCAGGAAAGTCAGGTAAAGGATGTATGGCAGCTGTTTGATGATCAACTGATTGGCCAGTACGGTGCCATCAATGAAAGAGCGGAAGGTCCCTTTCTTCGCGGAGGTCTTCGGTTCCGTATCTTCTATAAACTCAATCTGTCCGGCCATGATCTTCTCTTTTTTCATATCCGTTCGGCTATTCTGAGTCTGGCACTACGTGATCGCGGGTTGCGGGCTATCTCGCCTGCCGGCGGCGTGATCACTTTTTTACTGATCATTCTGAAAGGCGGCTGACGTCTTTCAAAAGGATGATCCTCCTCCGGGGGGTTCACCGAGCCGGTTTTCATAAAAGTCTTCACCATCCGGTCTTCCAGCGAATGATAGGAGATCACCACCAGCCGAGCCCCGGGGGCGGTCACCTCCGGAGTTTGTTCGAGCATCTCCCTGAGAGCCTCCATCTCTTCATTGACCTCTATGCGCAGCGCCTGGAAAACACGGGCCAGGAACTTATGGGATATCCTTTCTCCCATCATCGGCTTCAGGACGGCCGTCAGCTCTCCGGTCTTACGGATCTCCCGTTGCTCCCGGGCACGCAGGATCAGTTCCACCAGACGCCGGGGATGACGTATCTCCGCATAATCCCGGAACACACGCTCCAGCTCCGCCGCCGGGTAACGGTTCAGAATATCCGCCGCTGTCTTCTTCTGTCTTTTATTCATTCTCATGTCCAGATCTGCACTTTCCCTGAATGAAAATCCCCTTGCCCCCTGGTCCAGATGGTGGGACGAGACCCCCAGATCGGCCAGAATCCCGTCCACCTGCAGTATCTCCAGATAGCGCAGGTTGTTTTTCAAAAATCTGAAATTCTGCTGCAGAAGGATGAGACGATGATCTTCAGGGGCATTCTTCAGGCTTGCCTCATCCTGGTCGAAAGCAATCACCCGGCCCCTGTCCAGCTTCGAAAGAATGGCCCGCGTGTGACCACCCCCACCGAAAGTCAGATCCACGTAAGTCCCGTCCGGACGGATATTCAGCCCGGCAATGCTCTCCTCCAGCAGAACAGGTATATGGTACGAGCTCATTCGCTCTTCTCTTTATTCCCATCTCCCATGATTTTTTCAGCAAGAACGGCAAACTCGTCTTCCGACGCTGCAACAGCCCCATAAGCCTCTTCAGACCATATCTCGATCTTACTGTCCATCCCGGCCAAAACCGCCGTCGTGCCAATGCCGGCAGCCTGTAATAACCTCTTCGGGATCAACATGCGGTTGTTGCCGTCCAGTACGATCTCGGCAGCCCCCCTGTAAAAATTCCTGAGAAAAATATTGTGCTCCTTGTTGTACGGATTCAGACGACTGCGAATCAACTCATTCTGACGATCCCACTCCTCCATGGTGTATAAAACCAGACAACGGTCAAAGATGTCCTTCTTGACTACAAAACGATCCTGTGCCCCCTGTTTCATCTGCTTCTTCAACGCCGACGGAAACAGAATCCTCCCCTTGCTGTCTACCTTGCATGTATATTCCCCGATAAACGTGCTCATAATGCCGGATTTTCAAACAGTAAAAATAAGTAAAATTTTACCACTTCTCACCATTTTTTACCACTTTTTACCATTTTGTTGATAACTTTTTCGGTACCGGCCTTTTTTAGCGGATATTTTTTCTTCAGAAACAGCGTGTTTGGCAGGATTTATCAAATGATTTTTTAAATTTGGTTTTCCGTTCATCTTATCACCAGGGAAATGGCAAAAGAACCGTTGCTGATTGATGTTGAGAAAGCCATCGGGGACAAGAATCCCAGGCTGCTGAAAACGCTGCCGGGTTTTGTGATCCGGTATCTGAAGAGGATCCTTCACCAGGATGATCTGAATGAGATCATCACGAGGTTTCATGATCAGGAGGGGTTGGACTTTGTGGCGAAATGCCTTGAATACATGGGGATAAACTATACGGCGGAGGGACTGGAAAACATTCCTGAGCAGGGGCGTTTTCTATTTGTATCCAATCATCCGCTGGGAGGCCTGGACGGGTTGGTTTTTCTGGATGTTGTAGGCAGGATTTTCCCTGACGTCAAGTTTCCGGTGAATGATTTCCTGCTCAATATCAGAAACCTGGATCCTGTTTTTCTGCCCATCAACAAGCACGGCAGCCAGAGCCGGGAGGCTGTCAGGGCCATTGAGGATGCCTATGCCTCGGATACACAGATCCTTTATTTCCCCGCCGGGCTTTGTTCCAGAAAAATAAAGGGAAAGATCATGGATCTGGAATGGAAGAAACATTTCATCACCAAAGCCGTCGAGCACAAGAGGGACATCATTCCGGTATTTTTCTCGGGCAGGAACTCCAATTTCTTTTACAATCTGGCCAATATCCGGGTTTTTCTGCATATCCGGGCCAATATTGAGATGATCTACCTGCCCAACGAGATGTTCAAACAAAAAGGAAAGAGTCTGATCCTGAGGATTGGAAAACCCGTTCCTTATACTTTTTTCGACAAGTCCAGGACGGCCGGGGAATGGGCATCCTATGTAAAAGAGATGGTTTATGCGCTGGGTGATACAATGAACAAAAGAAACGATTAAATTTGTACAAACATTCATTTCCATGGAAAAGATCATTCCTCCCGTTCCCAAAGAGCTGATATTAAAAGAGCTTACGACTGACAAGTTTGTCCGGAAGACCAACAAAGGGAACAATGAGGTATATATATTCTCTTCTGCGGATTCGCCCCACCTGATGCGTGAGCTGGCGCGGCTGCGGGAGATCAGTTTCCGAGAAGCCGGCGGCGGCACCGGGAAGAGTTTTGACATCGATGAATTTGACGTGGGGGAACACCCCTATCAGCAGCTCATTGTCTGGGACCCAGAGGCCGGGGAGATCCTTGGAGGGTATCGTTTTTTTATCTGCAGCAGGGATACCGACGTATCGTGGCTGGCCACCTCCCATCATTTCCGTTTCAGCGAAAAATTCAGGGAAGAGTATCTCCCTCATCTGGTGGAACTGGGCCGGTCGTTCGTACAACCGGCCTATCAGCAAACCGGCATGTCGTCCCGCAAAGGGGTCTTTGCCCTCGATAATCTCTGGGACGGTCTGGGTGCTTTGGTGATCGACAACCCGGGAATAAAATATTTTTTTGGAAAAATGACCATGTATCCTCATTACCGGAAAGAAGCCCGTAACCTGATCCTTTATTTTCTGGACCGATATTTCGGCGACCGCGAGGGACTGGTAACCCCGCTTAAGCCCTTGCAGCCCGAATACGATGAAAAGGAAATGGAGAAAATATTCACAGGCAGGGATTATCTGGAAAATTACAGGATCCTGTCACAGACCGTAAGGAATCTCGGGGAAAACATCCCCCCTCTGTTCAACTCTTACATGAACCTTTCCCCCACCATGAAGATATTCGGGACGGTGATCAACGATGAGTTCGGAGATGTGGAGGAAACCGGCCTGATGATCACCCTGAAAGATCTTTATCAGGAAAAGGTTGTTCGTCATCTCGAAACGTACACTTAGGGTTCCGCCCGTCCCGGCGGCAAATGATCCGGACCTATCTCAATAGGCACGTTCATCACGTCCTTCGATATAATTAATAAAGGACCTGTTGACCACCCTGTTCCCGCCGGGTGTGGGGTAGTTTCCCGTGAAATACCAGTCACCCAGATGGTTGGGGATGGCTTTGTGCAGATTCTCAATGGTCTGATAGACGATTTTTACCCCGGCTTTTATTTCCCGGGTTTTAAGCATAGACCCTATTTTCTCCGATATCTCTTCGGCCGTAAAGGGCTTGTATATCTCTTTCACATAATTCCGGACTTTTTCTTTCGGCAGATCGTCCATTTGCCGGGCTTTCTTATACACATGATTGATAATATTTTCCCGGCCCGTTTCTTTCAGCAATTCTATGGCTGCTCTGAAAGCAATAAAATCGGACAGTTTGGCCATATCTATTCCGTAACAATCCGGATATCTGATCTGGGGTGATGAGGAGACGATGATGATACGTCTGGGGCTCAGGCGGTCGAGGATACGTATGATACTTTCGCGCAGGGTGGTCCCTCGGACGATCGAATCGTCGATAACCACCAGGTTGTCTATATTGTTGCGCACAATGCCGTAGGTCACATCATAAACATGCCCGACCATATCTTTACGGCCGGCATCCTGGGCAATAAAGGTGCGCAGTTTAATATCTTTGATAGCCACTTTTTCCACCCGGGGCCGCACCTGCATGATCTTTTCCACCTTCACGGGATCGAGCGGTACCGGCAGTTTCATGATCTTCCGCACCTTCTCCTTATTCATCTCATCCTCTAATCCTTTGATCATCCCGTAGAAAGCCGACTCAGCCGTATTGGGGATATAGGAAAAGACGGTATTGTCCAGATCGTGATTGAGCACCTTCAGCAGGTTGGGCACCAGCAGCTCTCCCAGTTTTTTCCTTTCCCGGTAAATATCGGCATCGCTGCCCCGTGAGAAATAGATACGTTCAAAGGAGCAGGAACGCACATGCCTGGCTTTTCTGATCTGTTCAAATAAAGTGGTCCCGTTTTTTTTGATGATCAACGCCTGTCCCGGCGGGATCTCTTTCACCGTCTCCCAGGGGACGTTGAGGGCTGTCTGTATGACCGGCCTTTCGGAAGCGCTCACCACCATATCCTCATCCTCATAGTAGAAAGCAGGTCGTATGCCCCAGGGGTCTCTCAGTACAAAAGCATCGCCATGGCCCACCATACCGGTGATCACATATCCTCCGTCCCAGTGCTTGCTGGCTTTCTTGAGGATATTTGCGATATTCAGGTTTTCTTCTATCAGGGGGGATATCTCCTTTTTACTATGACCTTCGCGTTTGTATTTCCTGAACAGCAGCTCATTCTCCTCATCCAGAAAATGTCCGACATTTTCCAGTACGGTTACCGTGTCGGAGATATCTTTGGGGGTCTGGCCTATGGAGAGCAGGCTGTTGAACAGCTCGTCCGTATTGGTCATGTTAAAGTTACCGGCCAGCACCAGGTTTCTGGATCGCCAGTTATTTTCCCGCATCACGGGATGCACATGCTCAATACTGTTTTTTCCGAAGGTACCGTAACGCAGGTGCCCCATATACAGCTCGCCGGCAAAGGGAATGTTCTCTTTTGCCCAGACAGGATCATCGATCAGGTCACCCGGGTGATTCTTCGGAGAAAGTTTTTTGTTGATCTTGGAAAAGACATACTGTATCGGGTTGTCGGCATTGGTACGGTAACGGTACAGGTATTTCACACCCGGCGGCATATCCATTTTCAGGCAGACGGCGCCGGCACCGTCCTGGCCGCGGTTATGTTGTTTTTCCATCAGCAAATACAACTTGGTCAACCCGTATTGCCAGCTGCCGTAATTGATCCGATAATATTCCAGCGGTTTTTTCAACCGTATCAGGACGATCCCGCATTCATGTTGAATTGCATCACTCATACCATACCCTTATTGAAAATTCGGTATACTCCTGAATGTTTTTTCTATGGTCATCTCCCTAAAACAGATCAGTCCAGATCCGGAAATTTCACCACATCTTTAACGATATAAGCCGTAGGATATTTTCTCAGGATCTCATGATACACCCGGAGTGCTTCTCTTTTTGTCCGGAAATCCCCTATTCTGACCTTATAAAAGGGGGATTGATACAGCACATACACCGGATAGTCGGGGAATACGGAGAGAAAGGCGGCTTTGGTTCTCACGGCTTCTTCGCGGGCGGCGGGTCCGGAGTTGAACAGCAATTGGATGCGGTAACCGTCCATGCCGTTTTTTCTTTTATTACGTTGTATCAGCCGCTCCAGCACCTCTCCCAGGCGGGCATCCTGTATGACCGTTATACCGCCTGTCTGCCAGGTCTCCGTGACAGGAGTGGGGTTTTCCTGGGCACAGGCTTCCTGCACCAGAGAAAAAGCCGTCAAAAGAAAAAAAAGAGGAAAGAGTACTCTCATCTTAAAAACGGGCATAGGATGGATGGATACTAAGAACCGGGATGGGGGAATGGTTCACCATTTCCTGGGCCTCGCTGCTCAGATACATCCGCATGGGGTTGCCCCGGTGGTTACTGACCATGGAGATCAGCCCGGCGCCCACATGCACGGCATAGGCGATGGTCAGATCGGCCACATCACTGCCCTTAAAAGAGGCCCTGACCGTTTTTACCCCTCTTTTTTCAAGATATTCGGCCGACTGATCGGCATACCTGTTCAGACGGGCCATCACATCGCGGGCATTGGTCTCCCGTACATCGATCACATGCACCTCGGCTTTGAGAGACAGGGCCAGCTCACAGGTAAAAGGCACTTTTATCCTCGTATCCTGGCGGGCATCTATCGGCAAGACGATCTTTCTGATCTTTTTCTTGCG
>CAZYPI010000012.1:0-27783 GCA_964649335.1 uncultured Rikenellaceae bacterium
TTGAAATAGTCGCCGAAAGACCAGTTACCCAGCATCTCGAACATGGTGTGGTGATAAGTATCCCGCCCGACCTCTTCCAGGTCATTGTGTTTTCCCGACACCCGCAGACATTTCTGGGCATTGGCCACCCGCTTGTATTCCGGCTGGCGGTTCCCCAGAAAAACATCTTTGAACTGGTTCATTCCGGCATTGGTGAACATCAGGGTCGGGTCGTTTTTTACCACCATCGGTGCCGAAGGAACGATCCGGTGGCCCTCGCTGCGGAAATAATCCAAAAACTGTCTTCTTACCTCTTCACTAGTCATACAATGCTAAATTACAAATATTTCAGGCCGATTATGTAACCTTTTCATTAAAATTATCGTTCAAAAGTTTGTAAAATTAGTTTAATTCTTTAGTTTTGCAGTCAAATTTGATTAAAAATATTTGCTGAATGGCCAAAGCAAAATATCGTTTTAATCCGGAGACGTTGCAGTATGACCGGATAGAACACACCTTTAAGCAAAAAATCTTCCGGATTTTCGTTTATTTCTTTGCCAGTGTTTTGCTGGCCGGTATTTATTTCGGCGTTCTCTCTTATTTCATCGATTCTCCCAAGGAGAAAAAACTGAAACGGGAGATAGCCGCCATGCGAAGCCAGTACGAGATCATGAACAAAAGGCTGGAGCAGGTCAGTGCCGTGCTGGCGGATCTGCAGCAACGGGATGACAACCTGTACCGCACCATCTTTGAGGCCGACCCGATCCCCTCATCCGTCAGAAAAGCCGGTTACGGAGGGGTAAACAAATATTCGGATCTGGAAGGGTATGACAACTCGGATATTATCATCGAGACCGCCCGGAAGCTGGATATCATCACCAAAGAAGCTTACGTGCAAAGCAAGTCTTATGACGAGTTGATCAACCTGGCCCGGAACAAGGAAAAGATGCTCTCTTGCATTCCGGCGATACAGCCCATCTCCAACAAGAACCTGCGGCGGGTAGCGTCGGGATGGGGATGGAGGATCCATCCTATTTACAAAATCCGGAAATTCCATTACGGCATCGACTTCACGGCACCCAGGGGAACCCCTGTTTATGCCACCGGCGACGGCGTGGTCAAGAAGATCGTCCGCTCGCGCAGGGGTTACGGCAATGAGATCCTCCTCGATCACGGCTTCGGATATGTTACGGTCTATGCCCACCTGAACAATTTCAACGTCAAAAAGGGGCAGCACGTAAAACGCGGCGACGTAATAGGTTTTGTGGGAAACACCGGCCTCTCCACCGGCCCCCACCTGCACTACGGGGTCATGCTGCGTGGGAAGTATGTAAATCCCATCAACTATTTCTTCAACGACCTCACAGCAGACGAGTATGAAAAGATGATCAAGCTGACCAACAATGTCAAACAATCGCTGGATTAAGCGGCATCAAGGATACTCTGATTTATGATAAACCGTTCCCTGTGAACGGTTTTTTTTTGAAAACCTATGACAAAAGAAATTCTGTTAACCCTCCTGTCGTTCCTCCCGTGTGCGGGTGGTGCCGTCACAGCGCAACAGCAAGACAGCACTGTTGCGGATACCTCCGGTACGGAGGTGGATATCCTGGCCGGTACTTTCCTGGGGAATGAACAACGAAACTATTACGGCAACCGTGCACCCGATAACCTGCAGGTCATCTGGAAACTGTATCTGGGGAAAGGGAGAACAGTGATCTCGAGGAACCTGGGCGAGCGCATCTGGGCCGGCGCCGGATGGACAGGACAACCTCTTCTCGTCAGGGAAAACGGTAAGCTTTTCCTTCTCCAGGGGGCTTATGACCATCACCTGAAAAAAATCGATGCCGCCACCGGCAAGGTCGTTTGGCAATACACCTTCGACGATGTGGTCAAAGGCACCGGTACGATCTGGCACCACCGCCGGGCCCGCTCCCGCGAAGAAGAATACATCATCTTCCAGGGCAGCCGTCTGGGGACGGAGCATTATCTGGATGCCCCCCATATACCCAGCTACCGGGCCATCTCACTGCTGACGGGAAAAGAGCTGTGGCGGCTCGACAGCAAACACACCGACAGCTACAGCCGGGATGTGGACGGCTCGGCGCTGGTTATTGACGACACCCTGTATATCGGACTTGAAAACTCGCTGTTCACCCTCCTTGACCCCGATCCGGCACATGCCGCCATGAAAGACGGAATGCTGCAGCCACGTATATTAAAGGAAATACAATTATATAATAAAAAGGACGTGATCAGGCACAAATACAACGTGGTCACCGAATCATCCCCCAGTCGCCTGGGCCCGTGGATATTCATCACTTCCGGCTCGGGACATGTCTTCCGCTATAACATGAAAACCCGGCAGCTCGACTGGGATTTTTATATCGGCTCCGACATGGACGGGTCTCCGGTGGTGACACGGGACAGTTGTATCCTGGTATCGGTGGAGAAACAATACATTCCCGGCCCGGGCGGTGTTTTCAAGCTGGACCCGCGCAAGCCGCCGCAGGAGGCCGTGATGTGGTTTCAGCCCACCGGCAACGACAGTGTGGCCTCGTGGGCCGGCGGCGTCATCGGCACGGCCGCCGTCAACGACCATTACCGGCCGGAAGGATACCCTCCGCTGGCGGCATTCACCGCCATCGACGGTTATCTGTACCTGGTACAACATAACCGTCTTTTGCCCGACACCATGCATGTGGGACCGGATTCCCTCCATGCCTGGCCATTGCCGTTCCTTATCGAAAAAAAACATACCGGCCCCTCCATCTCCACACCCCTGATCGTGGGAAATAAACTGATCGCCGCCGGATATAACGGTCTGTATCTCTATCTTATCGAAAACAAACATAACAAGATCAGCCTGAAATTTCTGGATCATTTCAATGCCCCTTTTGAGTCAACACCCGTCGTGTGGAACGGAAGAATATACCTTGCCTCAAGGGACGGATTCTTATATTGTTTTGGAGAACAATGAAAAACTTATTGTTATATAAAGTATTTTTTTTAACTTGGTCTTCCATTTTCAATTTTTTGACCCGTGCCTTACAAAGAGAAAAAAGTAGAACGTCTGTATTACTCCATCGGGGAAGTGGCAGAGATGTTCAAGGTCAACACCTCGCTGATCAGATACTGGGAAAAAGAATTCGACATTATCCGGCCCAGAAAAAACAAAAAGGGAAACCGCCTTTTTACCCAGAAGGATATAGATAATTTTCATATTATCTATCATCTGGTCAAGGAGAGAGGCATGACCCTGAAAGGAGCCAAAAAGAAACTGCGCGAGAACAGGGAAGAGACCATCGAAAATTTTGAAATCGTCAGGACACTCCAGGAGATCCGGAAGCTGCTGCTGGAGATCAGGGAAAACCTTTAGAAGGATGAAGGGTGAAGCTCGAAGGATGAAGCGATAAAGAGATGAAGCGATGAAAGATGTAATGCTCAGGATCCGGGATATCGTTTCTTATCTGAATGGAATTGCTCCACCGGAATATCAGGAGTCTTATGACAACTCAGGTCTGCTGACCGGCGACCGGGAGGCGGAAGCCCGGGGGGCTCTGCTGACCATTGATGTCACGGAGGAGGTGGTTGAAGAGGCGGTGTGTCTGGGGGTCAACCTCATCGTGGCTCATCATCCCGTTATTTTCCGGGGACTGAAGAAACTCACCGGCGATCATGCGGTGGAGCGTACGGTGATCGCCGCCATCCGGAACCACATTGCCCTGTATGCCGGACATACCAATTTCGACGCCATTGCCGGAGGGGTAAGCACCCGTATGGCGGAAAAGCTGGGACTGAAAAATATCAGGATCCTCTCACCAAAGCAACATGCTTTGAGAAAGTTGGTGACCTTTGTTCCCGTAGCCCATCTCGATCAGGTACGTCAGGCGGTCTTCGCCGCCGGCGCCGGCACTATCGGCGACTATGACGAATGCAGTTTCAATGTTACGGGCGAAGGTACCTTCCGGGGTTCGGAGAATACCCATCCTTTTGTCGGCATACCGGGAGAGAGGCATACCGAAAAGGAGGTAAGAACGGAAACCATCTTCCCCGCTTACCTGCAATCTAAAATCATTCAGGCGTTGACGGAGGCACATCCCTACGAAGAGCCCGCCTACGATATTTACCCCCTGGAAAACGAATTCCCCGGTGCCGGCACGGGGGTCACCGGAGAGCTGCCGGAGCCTGTGGACGAACAGGATTTTCTGAGCAAACTGAAGAAAGTCTTCGGCACCGCCTGTATCCGCCATTCCCCCCTGTTGAACAAACCGGTCAAAACCGTGGCCCTCTGCGGAGGCACCTGCAGCTTTTTGCTGCGTGAAGCCATTCACGCCGGCGCTTCTTTCTTTGTCAGCGCCGATTTCAAATACCATGAATTTTTTGACGCCGAAGAAAAAATCGTGATCGCCGACATAGGCCATTTTGAAAGTGAGCAGTTTACCACCGAAATTTTTTATGACCTACTTTCGAAAAAATTCCCTAACTTTGCACTTCATTTTTCGAAAGTAAAAACCAATCCGATAAATTACTATTAAAAATGGTAACGAAAAGCAAAACAGCCGCAGAACCGAAAGAGATCACGATAGAAGAGAAACTGAGACTTTTGTACTCCCTTCAGATGACCGATTCGAAGATCGACAAGATCAAGACCCTCCGCGGAGAACTGCCCCTCGAAGTGCAGGACCTCGAGGATGAGATCGCAGGACTCAACACCCGTATCCAGAATTATGAAAAGGAAATCAAGGAACTGGAAAACAATATAGCGGCCAAGAAAAACGAGATCCAGGATGCCGAAACCCTGATCAAGAAGTATGAGTCGCAGCAAATGAATGTACGTAACAACAGGGAATTCGACTCCCTTTCCAAGGAAATAGAGTACCAGAAGCTGGAGATCGAGCTATGTAACAAACACATCCGGGAGTTTACCCGGCAGATAGAAGAGAAAAAAGAAACCATTGGAAAATCAACAGAACAGCTGCAGGAACGTGAAAAAGACCTCGCCGGCAAAAAAGAGGAGCTGAATGCTATTGTCGCCGACACCCAAAAAGAGGAAGAGCTGCTGGCCGACAAATCCAAAGAACTGCAGAAAAAGATAGACCCCCGTTTGCTGACTGCTTATAAAAGAATACGCGCCAACGCCCGTAACGGCCTGGCTATCGTTACAATACAACGTGATGCCTGCGGAGGGTGCTTCAACAAAATCCCGCCCCAGAGACAACTGGATATCAAAACCAGAAAAAAAATTATCGTATGTGAATATTGCGGCAGGATACTCATCGACGAGGAGCTGGCCCGGGAGGTGGAAAAAAAATAAAACCGTGTCAATGGTTTCAAAAAAAAGGGAGTTCGTCAACAACTCCCTTTTTTTTTGATAAAAAATAAGATTTTTTTTATATAATTACAAAAAATTTAAATTTTATATACTACTTTCGTCATAAACTCCTTAATATGCGAAGTAAGCAGTTACTGGTCCTGTTAATTTATTTTTTGTTTTTTTACATTCCGGGTTATTCGCAAAACTTAAGCAGGGCGGATATAAAAAAGAAATTTGTCGAGGGTAATTCCTTTTTCCTTTTTGAAGAATACAGCGATGCGCTGCCTTACTATCTTGAATTGCATAAGCTATATCCTGACAATAACAATCTGAATTATAAGATTGGTATCTGTTATCTGAACATCCCCGGCGAGAAAGACAAAGCCATAGCATACCTGGAAAAGGCCATTACGGACATTTCGCCCAAATACAGGGAGAACTCAATAAGAGAGACCCATGCTCCGATGGATGCCTATTTTTATCTGGGCAATGCCTACCGTGTAAACAATATGCTGGACAAAGCGCTTGAGATGTACAGGTATTTCAAAGACCATCTGAATCCCAAAGTTTATGATGTCAAGCTCGTGGACGACCAGATCAAGGCCTGCAATGTGGCCAGAAAGCTTGAAAAGACTCCGTTGTACCTTTCGGAGAAAGATATCGGGAAACCCGTCAACAGCCGTTTTTCGGACTACAGGCCTGTTATTTCCGGCGATGGGAATACGCTGGTGTTCACACGCAAACTCCCGTTTTACGATGCCGTGTTTTACACCCGCAAGGAAAACGGCACCTGGTCTCCCCCCATCAACCTCACCCCGCAGCTGGGTATAGACCAGGATTTTTATTCCTCCTCCCTTTCTTATGACGGGAAAACGCTCTACCTGTACAAGAACGATCAATATGATGGAAACATATACATCAGCAAATTTACCGACGGACAATGGTCGCGTGTGATCCGCCTGAACGACCACATCAACACCAAATACTGGGAATCGCACGCCTGTGTGACCAAAGACGGCAAGACCCTCTATTTCACCAGCAACCGGAAAGGCGGCCAGGGAGGTCTGGATATTTATATTTCACGGCTCGACAGCTCCGGCGACTGGGGACCCGCCGAAAACCTGGGGCCCATTATCAATACTTCGTACAATGAAGAGACGCCCTTCATCACGGCCGACGGAAAAACTCTTTTCTTCAGTTCTTACGGCCATTACAATATGGGAGGATACGACATTTTTTATTCCAACCTTCTGGAAAACGGCGAGTGGTCGGTGCCGCTGAACATGGGATACCCCATCAACACTACCGATGATGATCTGTTTTATCAGCCTGTCGGGGAAGGATATTATGGCTATATGTCAAAATTCTCCAAACAGGGTTTGGGAAAAATGGATATTTTCCGGATCGAGATCTTTTCAGCGGAACATCCCCGTAGATTTCTGATACAAGGAACAATAAATACAGAACAAATCCCGGTCAGGCCTGACAACAATAAAATTTTTGTCAGGTTGTTGAGTGATAACATGAAAGACACCCTGAAGAGTGTCAATCCGGATACGGCCATGCATTACAAGTTTGAGACCGAGGCGGGAGAATACAATCTCTCCATCAGTGGAGAGGGGATAAAAACGCAGGTATCCCGTCTCTCCCTGCCCATGAGCCTGGATAAGGAGGTTGTTTACATGCCCTCGGCTTTTCTCATGCTGGAAGACCAGACCGCCACGCTGGATATTATGAATACGAGTTTCCTCGTAAATTCCGGGGATACGCTGAATCTTATCCTCAACACCGAGAAAAACTCCCGGCTGACCGTACGGCTTTATCAGGACTCCGTGCTGGTCGACTCTGCACACTATTTTGTCCAGAACGATTCCATAGCTCTTCCCATCCTGCCGCCGGCCGGAAGGAGCACGGTGGTTCTGAACCTCACCGACCGGTACGGAAACACCACACAAAAAGAGATCTACCTGAACATACCGGTACCGCCACCGCCGGTGGTTGCCCAAGCTGAAACAGAGGCCGTGCATGAGTTGCCCAAGCCCTATGTGTCCCCGGCCCGGATGCAGGAGATGAACGATTTCCTGAGTATCCTGAAACATTATGCCACCGGCAGTTTGCTGACAACCATCGAAGGGATAGACCCGGAGGCCATGAATTTCCAAAACCAGTTCGAGATCATTGATTATCTGAAGAAAAAAGCTTCCGTCTCCAGCTACACCCCCGAAGACGTGGACCAGCTGCTGCTCCTGGCGGCCACACGCAATCCCGAAGAGCTGGAAGATGTTTACAACAGTCTGACCTCCAACGCCGGCGGATCATTAAAAGCTTATCTTGACGGCCTCGACCTGGAAAAAGAAAACATCAATACACCGGAACAGCTGATGAGCAAACTCATGCAGGCAGCCGACTCCGGACTGATCGACAGCACCGAAATTCACAAGCTGTTCATTACCATGGCCACTGAAAAAGACGCCAGTCTCAGAAAGATGTATAAACATCTGATAGATCTCTCCAGCGGCAACATCAAAAAAGCTGTTGATCAGGCCAACCCCGAAAGAAATGAGATCTATTCGGCCTGGGAGCTGACCAACTTCCTGATCGATAAATCGGACATGCTGGGCTACACCACCCGGGATCTTATCTATCTCTTTGCCCGCATTGCTTCCAACGGCGATCCCGATGTGAATACCTTCCTGGAAAAACTTATCGACAAATCCACCGGGACCCTGCATGATCTGCTCACCAACCTCGACCTGAAATCCAATAAGATCAAAAATATCAAAGATCTGCTGGATTACCTGATAAACCATGCCGCTGAATATCACTACTCGGAAAACGACATCCTGAAAACCCTCACCCGGATCATTATATCTTCCAATATCGATGAAGACAAGGTGAGAGAACTGATGTCCCGCGGAAATATACTTACAGGAGGAAAACCCGCCACCGTGTACTGGATCATACCACTGGTGCTGGCCGGAGCAGTTACCGGTTACCTGCTCTTCCGTAAAAAGAACAAGTGACACCCGCAAATAAGCTTATACGGTATTTTTCAAAAGATTTTTAGCTATTTCTATCTTTTTTACAATTTTATTTCTAAATTTGTTACAATGCAAAAAATATATTCACGATGAAGCGTATTATCATACTTGCCGTTTTCCTGTTCCCCTTTTTGGCGGGATATTCCCAATACTCCAAAGAAGTAAAAAGAGCTTTTCTGGACGGAGAATATTTTCTGGCACTGGAATCCTATCCGGATGCACTGGAGGGATACCAGAAAGTGTACCAGGCAGACCCTGAGAATGCCAATATCAATTACCGTGTAGGTATTTGTTATCTGAACATCCCCGGTAAGAAAGAACAGGCGATCCCTTACCTTGAGAAAGCGGTGAAAAAGACCACCGACAAGTATAAGGAAGGCAACATAAAAGAGACCAAAGCCCCGCGTGATGCTTTCTTTTTCCTGGGTACGGCCTATCTGCTGCAATACCGTTTTGATGATGCAAAAACCTATTTCGAGAAATATCTGAAATACCTGGATCCGGCTACCGACTCCCTGGATTATGCTTTTGTCAAACAGGAGATCTCCGCGGTGGACAGGGCCCGTGATTATATGGCCCATCCTGTAGCCGTCAGCCTGGAAAATGCAGGAAAAAATATCAATAACACCAAAGCCAATTTTGATCCCGTGGTTTCCGGAGACGAGTCCACACTGGTATATGTCACCAGCCTGAAATTCTATGATGCCGTTTTCTATGCAAAAAGAAAAAGCAGGGGCTGGAGCACCCCCAGAAACATCACTCCGGAAATA
The DNA here is from genome assembly GCA_964649335.1 of uncultured Rikenellaceae bacterium. GTDB lineage: Bacteria > Bacteroidota > Bacteroidia > Bacteroidales > VadinHA17 > DRPN01. The sequence goes on from CAZYPI010000012.1 coordinate 9,108, forward strand.
CAATCCGACGGAGACCTTTATCCGGCTGGGATCTCCTTTGACGGCAAAACCCTTTTCCTCTCCAGGAGCGACCGTTTCGACAGCAATATCTGGGTCAGTTACCTGAAAGACGGCAAATGGACCAAAGCCGAAAAAATGGGAAAGAATATCAATACAAAATACTGGGAGTCCAGTGCCACGCTTGCCCCCGACGGCAAGATGCTCTATTTCACCAGCAACCGAAAAGGAGGATACGGTGGACTGGATATATATGTCTCACATTATAACGAAGCCACCGGTGAATGGGGTCCGGCGACCAACCTGGGGCCTGTTATCAATACCGAGTTCAATGAAGAGACCCCTTTCCTGTCGAAAGACGGTCAGACCCTCTATTTCAGTTCACAGGGTCATACCAGCATGGGAGGCTTTGATATTTTTTATGCCTCACGAAAGAACGGCGGCTGGTCGGAACCCAAAAATGTAGGCTATCCGGTCAACTCAACCGACGATGATCTCTTCTTTGTACCGATCGTTGCCCGGGTTTACGGATATTATTCCATGTTCGACCCCGAAAAGAGTATCGGCAACACCGATATCTTCCGTGTGGAGTTTTTCTCGGACATCAATCCTCGTCCCGTAGAATTTACCGGGACCCTCCAACTGAAGAACATGCCCGCTACGTATAACGAGCCTGTTCACCTCATCCTTAAAGACAAAAAAACAGGAAAGGTCGTACGGGAAACCACCGTGGCTCCGGCGGGGACATACAGCCTGAAGGAAAGCCTTCCAAAAGGGGAATATACCCTGGCACTACGAGCCGGAAACTATCAGCCGCAAACATTCGATGTCACCATTCCTGATGATTATTCCGTTTCAAAGATCAGTGAAAATGTAACGCTCAATCCGGTACCCACGGCTGCCATCGAATACCTGCCGGTCATCTTCTTCAATTTTGACAAAGCCAAAGTGTCCGGGGAGGAGTTGGCTAAGATCAACCGTCTGGCCGATCTTCTTAAGAAATATCCCGGACTGGTGGTGAAGATCACCGGTTACGCCGACTCCAAAGGACCGGCAGGATACAACCGCAGGCTGTCCCTGAAAAGAGCACGTGCCGTGGCCGGCCTTCTGAAAAACGCAGGCATCCCGGAAAGGAGATTTGAGATTTACGGTGCCGGCGAAACAAACTTCATCGCCATCAATAAATATCCCAACGGAAAAGATTGTCCCGAAGGAAGGGCTCTCAACCGCAGGGTGGAAATAACCGTCGTTAAATCGCCGGTAAGTAATATAAAACCTGCCAGGGTCAATGTGCCGGATCATTTGAAGGCTAAGTAAGTTGCACCTTTGCCGTTCCGGGTTATCAATATAGTGTTCATGGTAAAAAAGGGGATGATCATCAGGATACTGGCGTATTTGCTCTTCACGGGCACCCTTTTTGCCCAGGATAATGTGAATGATGAACGGAATTTTTACAATGCCAATCTCCTGACCCTCTATCACAAATACGAAGAGGCACTGCCCATTTATCTGCGTCTGCTTGAAAAGCATCCGGACAACAGCAATCTGCAGTATCTCACCGGTACATGTTACCTGCACATCCCGGGACAAAAGACCCGGGCCATTCCTTACCTGGAGAAAGCCTCGGAAAACATATCAAAAAGATACCAGAAAGAGCTCTACGAAGAGAAAAGAGCTCCTCTTGAGGCCATATTGTTCCTCGGCCGTGCTTATCAGATCAACAACCAACTGGATAAAGCCTTATCGGCTTATGGTCGTTATAAAAAAATGGTGCGAAAAACACAAAAAGAGATTCTGGCAGACCGCTGGATCAGCAGTTGTGAGCTGGCAAAAAAGATGATGAGCCATCCGGCAGATGCGGATATTGTCTTTCCCGAGTTGCTGAAAACAGGTCCTGTGGTATATCACCCGGTCATCTCCGGTGACGGAAAAAAGATGGCTTTTATGAGTGATACGCGCTATTATCATGCCATTTACTTCACCGAATCGGAGCACGGGGCCTGGACTGCCCCGTACAATATTACCATGGACATTGAATCCGACGGTTCCTACAGGGTATCTTCCCTCAATTATGACGGGACGATGCTTTTCCTGGTTGTTCCGAAAAAAGAACACAGGGACATTTACCTGAGCCGGTATAAGGAGGGTCGCTGGGGCAAAGCCACTCCCCTGCGGGGCAAGATCAACACGCTTCGTGACGAAGTGTTTGCCTCCCTGTCGCCCGACGGTCAGACGCTTTATTTTGTGAGCGACCGCAGCGGCGGGCCGGGAGGACTGGATATTTTCACCGCCACACGCTCCTCCAATGGGGAATGGGACCATGTCACCCCTCTCCCCGGTCCTGTGAACACCCCTTTCGACGAACAGTCGCCACTGCTCAGCCCCGACGGCAAAAAACTGTTCTTTAGCTCCGACGGCCACGCTACCATGGGAGGGTTCGACATCTTTGTCAGCCGCTATGCCAACGGCACCTGGGGAAATCCCGAGAATGCCGGATACCCCCTCAACACCACAGACGATGATCTCTACTTTGCCCCGCTGGAGGATGGCTACCGGGGATATTTCACACGCTGGTTCAACGGGAAAGAAAAAAAAGCGGCCATTGCCGCCATAGAGTTCTTCTCGTCCGAACACCCCAGGCCGGTCACCCTTTCCGGAAAACTGGTCCTGCCTCCGGGCCGTACCCTGCCCGACAGCTTACAGGTGATTATAACAAATATCCGGGGAGAGGAACCTGCCTCCTCCACCCATGTAACACCGGAAGGGCTGTTTGACACTAAACTTCCGGCAGGCACTTACCGGATCAATATCAGCGGCAGGGGAATAACCCCCTATTCAGGCGAAGTGACCCTGACAAGTGACAAAAAGACAGAAAGCATAGAAATCCCGCTGACATTCACCTCCCCGCCAAAGGAAAAAGAAGAGAAAAAGGAAACCTTCATCATATCTCCGGTCTATTTCGATTTCAACAAATACGCTCTCACCGCTGCAGCCCGCACACAACTGGACAGGCTGGCAGAGATTCTGAAGGCCCTGCCCGGGGTGACCGTTACCATTGAAGGCCATACCGACGCCATCGGCTCTGCTGCTTACAACAAAAAACTGTCACTGAAACGGGCTGCCGCCGTGAAAGAATACCTGGTATCCAAAGGAATCTCCTCCACCCGGCTGACCACCACCGGCTACGGCGAAAGCAGGCCTGTGGCCATCAACCGCAATCCGGACGGCACGGACAACCCGCAGGGCAGAAAATATAACCGGCGTGCCTCTTTCAGACTGAAAGGAAACGGCGCCGTCAGGATCAGGGTGAAAGCCGACATACCCCCCGCTTTGCTCCTTAATAAGTAAGGTACATTGCAAGTAACGGACGGAGGTGTTTGACCCGAAAAGAAATTTTTCCGGTATATTTTTTAGTATTTTGTTTTATTTGTTTAAATTTGAGTAATTATAATAAAGTGTCCATGAAATTCCTCTCTGGCATATTTCTTATTATCATCGTTTTTACCGGTTCTCTTCCCATAGCTCTTGCCCAGAAAACAGAAGATCCGGAGATGCTGATCAAAGACGGGGATTATTTCTTTTTTTCAGAAGATTACCAGGAAGCTTTGTATGATTATCTGAAACTGCGGGGCACAAAATATGAAAATGCCAATCTCTATTACAAGATCGGTTATTGCTACCTCCATCTTCCCGGCGAAGAGACAAAAGCCATCCCCTGGCTGGAGAAAGCCATCAAAGACATCAATCCGAAATATAAAAAAAGATCCGTTAAAGAGAGCCGGGCCCCCGAATATGCCTTGTTTTATCTGGGAAATGCCTACCGGATGAACAACCAGCTGGACAAAGCGATCGAGATGTATCAGCAGTTCAAATCCCTTCCGGATTTTGAAGACAAATATAATTTGGGTATTGTAGAGAATGAGATCAAAGCCTGTGAAAAGGCGAAGATCATACAGGATATCCCGGTAAAAATTGAGGAAGTTAATCTGGGACAGCCTATCAATACGGGTACCAATAATTATTTTCCCGTATTATCCAGGGATGAGAATCTGCTGTTTTATATGACGGAGCTGAAGTTTTACAATGCCATATTCATGTCCCGCCGCGAAGGAGGAAAATGGACGGCTCCCGTCAACATCACCCCCCAGGTTGAGTCTGACGGCGATGCTTATCCCACCGATATCTCCGCCGACAAAAAAACGTTATACCTGATCAAAGGCAAAGGCAATGACCGGGATATTTACATCAGCAAGTGGAACAACGGCATGTGGACCAAGATGACGCCGCTCAGCGATGTGGTCAATTCGGGAAGGGCCGAAGCCCATGCCGGCCTGTCGCCGGATAACAAAACGCTCTATTTCTCCAGCAACCGGCGGGGCGGATACGGCAAGCTCGATATTTACCGGTCACAGCTGTCTGCCTCCGGCGAATGGGGCCCGCCCGAGAACCTGGGGAAAACCATCAACACCCCTTTCAACGAGGATGTGCCTTATCTTACGGAAGACAACAAAAGACTTTATTTTGTTTCGGAAGGACATTACAACATGGGTGGATATGACATCTTCTTTTCCGAAAAAACATCCGCAGGATGGGACATCCCCACCAATATTGGTTACCCCGTAAACACCACCCGTGACAATGATTACTTCTTTCCGGTACGCAACGGTCTGGCCGGTTATCTCTCCCGGATAAACACCGAAGGTTACGGGAAAAAAGATATCTACAGGATCGAGATTCTTCCCACCGCTAAAAATCAGACCAGGATATTCGAAGGCAACATCGACATGCACGGAATGAATGTGGACTGGACCAAAGGATTTGAGATAATTATCAGGGACAAAGGAACGGAAAACATCGTGGTCAGGGTGATCTATGACCCCAAAACCAAAACGTTCAGATACTATTCCGTCTCGGGAAATTTCCTGTATGAATATAAACCAAAAGATGATTTCAGGTAGGTAGAAACTAACAGAGAGGCCCTTCCTTATCATCCGGTAAAAGACCCAATATCTATGAAACCAAGACGTTATTTGTCCAGAGTGATGATCCTGACGGGATTCCTAATTGTTATCCCGGTCACCTCTTTTACCCAGAACAAAGCGGAGCTGAAAGATTTTTTCGTACAGGCAGAGTCTCATTATCTCTATGGGGAATATGAGCTGGCCACCCCGTTGTATCTGATCCTTTATGAAAGCATGCCCGACAATGCCAACATTGCCTATAAGATCGGGGTTTGTTACCTGAACACGCCTTATGAGAAAGACAAAGCCATCCCGTACCTGGAAAAAGCCTCCCAGAATGCCAGTTACGATGCCAAAGAGAATCTGTTTTCCGAGACCCGGGCGCCGCTGGATGTCTTTTTTCAACTGGGCAATGCTTACCGCATAAACAACCAGTTGGACCTGGCCATTGAGAAGTACGAATATTTCAAAAAACAACTGACGGCTGAAAACAACATGGTTAACGAAGATTTTGTGGACCAGCAGATCCTTGCCTGCAAAAATGCCATTAAACTGATGGCCAATCCCCTGCACCTGAAAAAAACAGATCTGGGAGATACCGTCAATCTTTCTTCAGTCAACCTGAACCCGGTCATCTCCGGCGACGGAAATACCCTGGCTTTTACCGCCCATTTCGGAGAGGATCTCTTCATCTATTACACCAGAAAAGTTCGGGACCACTGGATAACCCCCATGGATATCACCACGGAAATAGGCTCGGATAAAGATTGTTCTACGAGCTGTCTGAATTATGACGGTACTGAACTTTATCTCTATAAAAAAGATAACTTTACCGGGAATATCTATGTCTCCACCTTTGACGGAACCCGCTGGTCGCCAATACAAAAACTCAACAAGAACATCAACACCAAGTTTTTCGAATCCCATGCTTCCGTCAGTAAAGACGGCTCCACCCTTTACTTTACCAGCAACCGCGACGGCGGCACCGGCGAACTGGATATCTATGTATCCCACCGGGAAAAAGGAGGTGACTGGGGCCCTGCCGAGAATCTCGGACCCGTGATCAACACAAAATATAATGAAAACTCTCCTTTCATTTCCATGAATGACTCTCTTCTGTTTTTCACATCGGAAGGACACTTCAACATGGGAGGATACGACATTTTCGTTTCGAAACGCCGGAACGGAAAATGGCAAAAACCCGACAATATCGGCTATCCCGTCAGCACAACGGACGAAGATATCTTTTTCCAACCTTTCCATAACGGGAAATCCGGTTATATCTCCCTGTCCACCGGGTATAAGGAGATGGATATTTTCCGCCTGGATTTCTCCGAAAAAGCCGGCGAAGGACCTCTTTTCGAAGTCGCGGGGATCGTGTATATCAACGACTCCGTCACCCCGGCACTTAATCCCAATGTCAGAATACATATCATTGACACCGTTACTGCAGACACTGCGGATACCGGAGTACCGGATTATAAAAGCGGATTGTATTATTTCCGTATTCCTGCAGGCTCTTACCGCATCGTCTGTGACGGCAAAGGAGTTCTGCCTTTCAGCGACACCCTGATATTGCAGGAAGAGGCGCCTTCCCTGAAAGTGGACCGCGACCTTTACCTTGACAAAGACACTGCCTGGACTCCGGAAGAGCCTGTTGTCATGCCGGATACGGTCCGCCCAGACACTTTCAGGATGATCACCAACGTAATGGTTAAAAACCCGGACTATGTGGACCGGGAGGGGAGAAAAGTACTCTATTATACTGTCCAGGTGATGGCCCTGCTGAACCCTGTAGACGTCTCTTACTTCAGGGATATCCAGGGGGTGGTGATCCTGCACGGCAAAGATGCTTTCTACCGGTATACCTACGGACAGTTCAAGACCCTGAAAGAAGCGAAAAAAGCACGGCTGGAGATCCTGAAAAAAGGATACGCGGATGTTTTTGTGAAGAAAGTGTACAGTGATTCCGAAGATAAACCCGAAGGATGATAACCGGCAAGAGCTTCCGTATGGAAAAAGACCAGGTCTTACTGCGGGCCTTGGAACCCGAAGATCTCGAAATCCTTTATAAATGGGAAAACGACCCTGAGATATGGGCAGTCAGCAACACACTGACCCCTTTTTCCCGTTATGTACTGAAACAATACATCGAAAACGGCCACCGGGATATTTTCGAGGCGGGGCAGGTGCGCTTTATGATCGACCGCAAACCTCTCCCTTCCGACCCCGTCATCAGGACCATCGGCACAATCGACCTGTTCGATTTCGATCCGGTCAACCTGAGGATAGGCGCCGGCATCCTGATCTCCGAAAAGACAGAGAGACACAAGGGATACGCCGGCCAGGCCCTGGATATAGTGATCGACTACTGCTTTTCCGTTCTGTTGCTGCACCAGGTTTATTGCAACATCCCGGCCGGGAATGAGCAGAGCATCCGCCTCTTCAGAGCCAAAGGTTTTGTCGAAACAGGCCGCAAGAAAGAGTGGCTGAGAAGAGAAAACAGCTGGGAAGATGAGCTGATCTTTCAACTGATAAAACCGGGGCCTGAAAGTTCACTGTAAGGGGGAATATCTTTCAGAAAAAGGTACGATCCCGCAGTATAATCCATCCGGCAGCAGTAATGCGTCAATCCGTTGGTCACCACCAGCCACGGCACCCTGTACTGCAGATTATAGCGGGCGATCTGTTCAAACACCTTATCCGTCAGGGTCACCTCCGGCGCCTTGCACTCCACAATCATCCGGGGAGAGCCGTCGGCGGAAAACACCAGAATATCACTGCGCATGGAGAGTCGGTTCCAAACAAACTCCTTCTCCACCTGCATCAGAGAAAGAGGATACCCCTTTTCCCTGCTCAGATAAAGCAGGAAATTCTGTCTCACCCACTCCTCGGGGGTCAGCCGCACCTCCTTTTTCCGCACAGGATCAAAGAGATACAGCTTGCCCTCCCTGGTCCTCACCGGGAGTTCAAAATCAGGAAGATTTAATTTCGTTGTCAACGGCCGGAATTTTGTATCTTAGCAAAGTTAAAAAAGATTGTGATTACTACACGGATCTTTCCTTCCCGGGATAAGTATCAAACCGTTTTTTACAGAAAATAATGAAAACAAAGGACGAAATTGTACAGGACTGGTTACCCAGATATACCGGAAACAAGCTGGAGGATTTCGGAGAATATATCCTTCTGACTAATTTTTATTCTTATATAGATCTTTTTTCAAGGTGGCATCATGTTCCCGTGGTGGGACAAACCGCTAACATGCCTAATGCCACACACAACGGCATCACTATCATTGACTTCGGCATGGGCAGTCCCAATGCGGCTACCATCATGGATCTGCTGACAGCCGTCAAGCCCAGGGCGGTGTTGTTTCTGGGCAAGTGCGGAGGGCTGAAAAAGAAAAACAAACTGGGGGATCTGATCCTGCCCATAGCGGCCATACGCACCGAAGGAACGTCGAATGATTATCTGCCGCCGGAGATCCCCGCCCTGCCCGCCTTCAGTCTGCAGCGAGCCGTCTCCAACTCCATCACCGAACACGGCAGGGATTACTGGACCGGCACTGTGTACACCACCAACCGCAGGGTGTGGGAATACGACGAACGTTTCAGAAAATACCTGGTCAAAACACGCGCCATGGCCATCGACATGGAAACCGCCACCATCTTCACCGTAGGTTTCGCCAATGAAATACCTACCGGAGCCCTGCTGCTGGTGTCAGACCAACCGATGATCTCGACAGGTATAAAAACCCGGGAAACGGATAAATATGTTGACGACAAGTTTCTGAAAGACCACCTGACCATAGGCTACAATGCCCTGATAGACCTGAAAAACCACGGAATCTCCGTCAAACACCTGCGTTTTTAATCATTATTCCTCCGGCCATGATCTCAGCCACACAAATCATAGAAGATATCAAAAAGGGGAACCTACGGCCCGTGTATTTTCTTTGCGGAGAGGAACCCTATTACATCGATGCCATCACCGGTTACCTGGAAAAAAATGTGCTTTCGGAAGAAGAGAAAGCTTTTAACCTGCAAATATTCTACGGAAAAGATGGGGATCCCGTGAAAATTGTAGAGGCTGCCCGCCGGTTTCCGATGATGGCGCCCCGCCAGCTGGTCATCGTCAGGGAGGCCCAGGAGCTGGCCAAAACAGACCCTTTGACGGAATATCTAAAACAACCCTCCCCCACCACGGTGCTGGTGCTTGCCTGGAAACACAAAAAGGTGGACAAGAGAACAAAATTTTATCAAACACTCACCCGGTCAGAATCGTGTCTTTACTTCGAGTCAAAAAAGCTTTATGATAACCAGGTCCCGGAATGGATCATCAAATATGCATCCCGTAAGAAGTTATCCATGGACTACCACACGGCCCAGCTCATTGCCGAACATGTGGGCAATGATCTGAGCAATATCGTCAATGAGCTGGACAAACTGGCCGTCACCCTGCCGGAAGGAACCGCAAACATCACTCCCGACCATATCGAAAAATATATCGGCTTCAGCAAGGAGTATAACAATATCGAATTGCAAAAAGCGCTCACCGGTGGCGATATCCGGAAGGCCAACCGTATCGTATTTTATTTTTGCAAAAACAACAAAGACCACCCGATCCAGCTGACCGTTTCTTATCTGTATTATTTCTTTTCCAGGCTGCTGGCTTATCACACCCTGAAAAAACTCCCGCGGGCCCGCATTGCTTCCACCCTGAAAGTCAGAGAATTTTTCCTGAAAGATTATGAACTGGCCGCCCACCGTTTTAATTATCTCCGGACAGTCGAGATCATTTCACTGTTACGGGAAACAGACGTCCGGTCAAAAGGGATGGGCAATATCACGGCCACGCCGTGTGATCTGCTCAAGGAACTGGTTTTTAAAATCCTCCACTAATAATGCTCCCATGACCATCGCCATTATCCTGATCACCATTGCCGTGTCGGTTTATGCTTTCAGCCACAACCGGTTTTTTTATAAAATGACGTTGAATCCGTACCTTTTTTTCCGGAACAGGGAATACTGGCGTATCCTCACACACGGATTCATTCATGCCGACTGGGTACACCTGGGGGTCAACATGTTCGTATTGTTTTCTTTCGGGTTGTTCACCGAAAGATACCTGAAAGAGCTGGCACAGCACGGTTACATCACCCATCCTTCACTCAATTTTCTGGCCCTGTATCTGGGGGGTATATTTTTCTCGGCCCTGCCCTCCCTGTTCAGGCATAAAAACAATGCTCCGTATAACTCGGTCGGGGCCTCCGGAGCCGTCTCGGCCGTGGTCTTTACCAGCATCTTCTTTCAGCCACGCAGCCTGATCTATTTCTATTTCATTCCCATTCCCGCCCTTGTTTTCGGAGTTCTCTACCTGGTCTATTCACAATATATGTCCAAGAAGAGTAACCAGAACATCAACCACGATGCCCATTTTGCCGGTGCTGTTTTCGGATTTGTCTTTCCGGTGCTGATGAATCCCTCCCTGATCCGTCTTTTTCTCTCACAGATCGGGTTAGTTTAATCCCGGATTTTCCGGGAAGTCGGCCCACAGCTTGTATTTCCTCCCCAGGTTACGCAGCACTTTTTTCCATATCTCATGGTCGTTGCCCATCATGACCTGCTTCATATTGAGGCGTGCGATCACCCAGGAGTTTTCCGACAATTCTCTTTCCAGTTGTCCGGCATCCCATCCCGAATACCCGACAAAGAACCGCACATTCTTGCTGGTGGCCACTCCCTGTTCCACGAGTTTTTTCATGGTTTCAAAGTCGCCCCCCCAGTATATCTCGCCGAAGATGCGTTTGCTTCCCGTCATGAAATCCCCGAGAGTATGAATATAATGAAGCGTATTGGTAGATACAGGCCCTCCCAGAAACACGGGGATGTCCGTTGCCGGAAATCCCTTCACCAGTTTGTTGACTGTCATTTTTACAGGTTTGTTCAGTACAAACCCCAACGCCCCCTTATCGCCATATTCCGCCAGCAGGACGATCGACCTTTTAAAATACTCATCCCGCAAAAAAGGCTCGGATATCAGCACCTTGCCCTTTTCGGGAACCGTATCTTTCTTCTCAACCGAAAAAAAGTCAAATGGCACATTCATACCTTTGGTCACTTTTATAACAAAGTTAGTCAAAACTTTCCTAAAAAACCTTACCAATATCATGCCAGAACAATATTTCAGCATGGTCTTTCATGCTTTTTACTTTGTAGAAATCTGAAATAATCATTAAGTTTGCACCTATTTAAAATATGCCGGGATTATGAGCAGGTATTTTTGGGGCGGAGTGGTAATTGTCTTGATATTCTTCTCTTCCTGTACTTCACAAAAACAGCTGATTTATATGCAGGATATCGACACCCTGCAGTCGGCCGTATTATCCAAACAACGCACGCCGGACTATAAGATACAGATCAGCGATATCCTATATATACGGATCATGAGCATGGATCCGAACATCAACATGGTATACAATCCCAACTTCAGCCAGAACCAGCAGAATCTTTTCAACAACGACCAGAGTTTTTACATATACGGATATTCGGTCAATGACACAGGATATGTTACGGTACCCTTTATCGGAAACATCAGGGTGGCAGGACTGACCGTGGAGCAGGCACGGAATACCATCCAGCAATATACCGACAGGATACTGAAAGATGCCACGGTGGACGTCAAACTGGTAAGTTTCAAATACTCGGTGCTGGGAGAAGTGAAAAAACCGGGCACCTACACCAATTTCAACAACCAGCTGACGGTGCTGGAGGCCATCTCCCGCGCCGGGGATATCACCGATTACGGCAACCGGAAAAAGGTACTGGTGCTCCGGCCGGGGCAGACAAAGCTAAAAACCTACCGTATCAACCTGACCAACTCCAAATTCCTCACTTCCGATGCTTTTTTCCTGCTGCCCAACGATATCGTTTATATCCAACCCATCAAGAGCAAACCATTCCGTATCAATATACCCATTTTCACCCTCACTCTTACCGGTATCTCCACCCTGATTCTTGTATTATCCTTTATCAAATAGTGTATGGAACCGACACCTTCAGAATATCCTTTTATACAAGAAGAAAGCATAGATCTTAAGAAATTCCTATTTAAAATCCTATTCAACTGGTACTGGTTTGCCATTGCCATGTTCTTTGCCCTGACCATTGCCTATCTTGTCAACAGGTATGCCGATCCCGTTTACAGCGTCACCTCCACGATCATCGTCCGCGATGACACCAAGGCCGGTAAAGGACAACTGAGCGGCTATGAAAACATCATCGAGGGCATGGACATTTTCAGGAGCAAGAAAAATATCTACAACGAAATGGGGATCCTGCAATCTTACTCCCTGGCCTATAAGACACTCACCGAGCTGAAAGACTTTGAGATCACCTATGTGCTGGTCGGCAGAAGAGGCATAAAAGAGTCCCCCCTCTACAACCGTTCGCCTTTTATCGTTGAACTGGACACCTCGCATGTTCAGATGCGGGGCCACCGTGTAAATATCTTCCTGTTGTCCGGGAAAAAATACAGACTGACTATTGACGAAGGTATGGACACAGACACAGTGCTGCGATACGGGGAACCGTTTGTCAACGATAATTTCTCTTTCCGGCTTTTTTTAAGAAACCCGGAAACGTTCAACCCTGAAGACCAGTTGTCCAACAAATATTACTTTGTCATCAACGATCTTAATTCCCTCACGAATCAGTACAAAGGAAAACTGAGTATCACGGTCAACGACAAAAAGGGATCCATCCTTATCCTCACCACCCAGGGTCCTGTGGCACAACAGGAGTGTGATTACCTGAACAAACTGGGTGAGGTGTATATTCGTTCGGGGCTGGAAGAAAAAAACAGGATCGCCATCAACACTATCAAGTTCATCGACCAGCAACTTCAAAGCATCGTGGATTCTCTCAGAAAAGCGGAGATGAATCTGGAGAATTTCCGCATACAAAACAACGTGATAGATATCAGCAAAGAGGGGATGGCCATTTATGATAAAGTCAGTGAATACCAGAGTCAGAAGGCCATGCTGGAGATCCAGAAAAACTATTACCAGTATGTCCTGAAGTTTCTGGAAAAATCGGTCAATGTGAGCGAGATGGTTGCTCCCAGCGTAGCGGGTATCAACGACCCGGTGCTGATCTCCCTGATTCAGCAACTGATCGAACTATACAGCCAGAAAACCAACCTGCAAATCTCCACCCAGCCCAATTCCACCGGACTGCAACTGATCAACCAGAAGATTTATGAAACACGCAAGCTACTGGTGGACAATGTCAAAAGCCTGATCCATTCCACCGAACTGGGCATCAATGACATTGAGAAAAATATCAATGCCCTGACCAACCGCATCAGGAAACTGCCTATCAAAGAACGCCAGTTGCTGGGTATTGAACGGGTGTATAACATTGCCAACCAGATCTACACTTACCTGCTGGAAAAACGTGCCGAGGCAGGTATCGCCAAGGCCTCCAACGTTGCCGACAACAAGATACTGGATATTGCCCGCCCCGAGAATGCCACCAAGGTCAAGCCCAAAACCTCTCTGAATTACATGATCGCCCTGGTGCTGGGCTTCATCATCCCCCTGACCATCCTGCTGTTGCTGGAATATTTCAACAACAAGATCGTTGACAAAAAAGACATTGAAACCAAAACCAGGGTACCGATCCTGGGTACCATCGGTCACAACAGTACGGAAGATAATATCCCGGTGCTGACAAGGCCCAAATCGGCGCTGGCAGAATCGTTCCGGGCCCTGCGCACCAACCTGCAGTACAAACTGAAAGAAAAAAACCAGAAGGTCATTGTGGTCACTTCCACCATCAGCGGCGAGGGCAAGACCTTTGCCGCAGAAAACCTGGCCGTCATCATTGCCATGTCGGGCAAGAAAACCCTGCTGGCCAGCTTCGACTTGCGAAAACCCAAGATTCACCGGGATTTTCATTTTGATAACGATACGGGGCTGAGCTCTTACCTATCCAACCAACACAGCTATGAAGAGATGATCCGTAAATCGAATATCGATAATCTCTACATCGCCACTTCGGGCGTGGTCCCCCCCAACCCGGCCGAGCTGCTGGAAAGCCCGCGGACAAAAGAGTTTTTCGACCGGGCCAGAGAAGAGTTTGACTACATCGTGGTAGATACCCCTCCGCTGGCCATCGTAACCGACACCCTTCTGCTGATCCCGCACGGAGACACCATTCTCTACCTGGTGCGGCAAAACTATTCCAGCAAAGATGTCATCCCTTACCTGGATGACCTGTACGAAAAACAAGAACTGAAAAAACTGGGTATTCTGGTCAATGATATCAAATTGTCCAGTTACTATGGTTACAGTTATGGCTACGGATACGGATACGGATACGGCTATCACTACGGTTACGGATACAGTTACGGCTACGGCCAGGGTTACTATGAAGAGGAGGGCAACGGCAAATCCTTTTTCGGCAAGGTCTTCCATTTTCTTTTTCATAAATAGTATCTGAACAGCTGGAGCATGGAGCACGCGGAAAGCAGAAAAGAACCTTCCTTATTACAAGCTTCCATCCCTTTGCTCTTTCTGATCCTTTTCCTTTCACTGAACGTAAGGTTTTTTGAGGATACCCTGGCGGGGTCGAACCAGATGGCCCTGTTGCTGGCGGCAGCCATCGCCGGGGTGGTGGCTTTCCAAACCGGCGTCAGGTGGAAGGAGATGGAACGCAGCATCGTCAGGAGCATCAGCTCGGCCCTGCCGGCCATCCTGATCCTTTTTCTCATCGGCGCGCTGGCGGGCACCTGGATGCTCAGCGGCGTGGTGCCCACACTTATCTACTATGGTCTGGAGATACTCAACCCCAGAATTTTTCTGTTCGCCTCCATCACTATTTCTGCCCTGGTCTCACTGGCTACGGGCAGCTCATGGTCCACCATCGCCACTATCGGCATCGCCCTGATGGGCATCGGCCGCACCCTGGGCATCCACGACGGCCTGGTGGCCGGCGCCATCATCTCAGGCGCTTACTTCGGGGATAAGATGTCACCCCTGTCCGACACCACCAATCTGGCCCCCGCCATGGCCGGCACCGACCTGTTCACCCACATACGCTATATGATCATCACCACCTGGCCTTCCATTACCCTGGCCATGATTGCTTTTCTGGTGATAGGCTTCACCCTGCACTATCCGGTCAACCATACCGAGGTAGCGGATGTGATGACGGCTCTGAAAGAAACCTTTCATATTTCGCCGGTGCTGCTGATCGTCCCCGTGGTGCTGATCTACATCATCATACGCAAGGTACCGGCCGTGCCGGCGCTGCTGGCCGGCTCTTTGCTGGGTGTTGTCTTCGCCCTGATCTTCCAGCCCGAAGCGGTACGGGCTGTCGCCAACACCAGTGGCAGCTTCGCCAAAGTGGCCTGGATCGCCAGCATGAAATCCATGTTCGGACCGGTGGATATCCCCACCTCCAGCCCCATCGTGACCAAACTGCTGGCCACACGCGGCATGGCCGGCATGCTCAATACCATCTGGCTGATCCTCTCGGCCATGATCTTCGGGGGGATGATGGAATCAGGAAACTTTCTGATACGCATATCCAAAAGCATCCTCAGTTTTGTACGGAACACCACCTCTCTGGTGGCCTCCACCGTGTTCACCTGTATCTTTTTCAATATCACCGCCTCCGACCAGTATATCTCCATCGTCGTCCCCGGCAGGATGTTTGCCAAAACCTACCGCAAGAGAGGTTACAAACCCGAACTGCTGAGCCGCACTCTCGAGGATGCCGGCACGGTGACCTCCGTGCTGATACCCTGGAACACCGGCGGCGCCACCCAGTCCACCGTGCTGGGCGTTCCCACCCTCACCTACCTGCCCTTCGCCTTCTTCAACCTCATCAGCCCATTCATGAGCATTTTTATCGCCGCGATCAATTATAAGATCCGGCGTCTCACCCCCGAAGAGATGAAACCGGAAGTAAAGGAGATCCCCGTGAAGGAATAATATCTACGTAGGTAACTACGTAGGGTCTATTTTGACACTCCCTGTTGTATACTTTGTTGAGCCTGTGTTTCCTCAGCGCGGGATATCCATCCTCCGCCCAAAGCTTTGTAAAGTTTCACATAAGCGCTGAGTTCCCGCTGATAGGTTTCACTTACCGAGAGTTGTGTATTGAACAGGGAGCGTTCGGAATCGAGCACCTCCAGGTAACTGGTGACCCCGCCGCGGTATCTTTCGTTGGAGAGACGTGCCGCATTGGAGGCTGCATCCAGCTGGCGCAGACGGGATGCGATCTCCTGGCGATAGGTATACACCTCCACCAGGGCATCTTCCACCTCTCTGAAAGCATTCAGCACGGTTTTCTCATAGATCAGGCGTACCTGTTCGGTTCGCTGGCGTTCGATCTCCACACGGCGTTTGTTTTTACCGAAGTTAAAGATCGGCCCGGCTAAGCCGCCACCGAAAGACCAGGCCAGGGAGTTGCCGGAGACAAATGAGGAGAGTTCGCCGCTGGCGAGCCCCAGGGTACCGGTAAGGCTGAAAGAGGGGAAACGCATGGCCTGGGCCACACCTATCCGTGCATTCTGCGAAGCCACCAACTGTTCGGCCTGCAGGATGTCCGGACGTCTCTCCAGCAACTGCGACGGGAGCCCTACGGGCAATGAATCGGGGATGCGGATCTGTTTCAGAGGACTGACGCCGGACAGGGGGGCGGGGTTCTGTCCCATCAACACCTGCAGAGCATGTTCCGTTTTGGCCACCTCGCGCTCATACAGGGGGATGGCTGACGCCGCAATGGCCTCCTGTATCTCGGCCTGATTCAGGTCCAGCTCGGGAATGGTTCCGTGTGAATATTTCGCCTGCATGATCCCCAGGCTTTTTCTCCGCGACAGATAGGTCTGTCTGGAGATTTCCAGGCGGGACTTATAATCGAGCAGTAAAAAATAATTGGCCGCCACCTCCGAGATCAGACTGATCATCACGGCACGTCGTCCGTATTCGGAGGCGAGCAATTCGGCGCGGGCGCCCTCGGTAGCCCGCCGGTATTTTCCCCAAAAATCTATTTCCCAGTTCACATTCCCCAAGGCAGAGAAGCTATTGAAAGTAGATGGATCTTCGCTGCCGGGCAGGGACATTTTCTGCCGGTTGCCGTCGCCTGAATATCCGAACACGGGAAACCGGTCGGCGTTGGTGTAACCCACCACAGCCCGCGCCTCCATCACCCGCGAGGCGGCGATCAGTACATCCTGGTTGTTTACCAGGGCGGTGTCGATCAGGTTGTTCAGGATGCTGTCATTGAACAAGCTCCACCACTCCAGATTGAGCACAGTATCTGCGGCACTGCTATCATTGTAATACCTGGCAGGAGCATTCACCACAGGTTTCTGAAAATCAGGACCGACCATGCACCCGTAAAAACCGGTGAGGCCGATCATGGTAAGAATGAATATTTTCTTCATCTTCACATCGTTTTTTCAGCTTATTTTTTTGCCTTGTCTCTTTTTTTCTCATAACCGGCCAGCTTCCCGATAAACACAAATAGCATCGGGTACATGAATACCCCGAGTGCGGTGGCCAGCGTCATACCACCCAGCAGGGCCATGCCCATCACTTTACGTGCTTCGGCGCCGGCACCGGCAGCCACCACCAACGGGAAAACACCGAAAATAAAGGAAAAGGCCGTCATCAGTATCGGTCTGAACCGCAGCTTTGCCGCCTCCATGGCCGCATCAAACAACGGTTTTCCCTCATCAAACTTCATCTTGGCAAACTCCACAATGAGGATGGCATTCTTGGCAGCCATGGCAATCAGCATCACAAAAGATATCTGGGCAAACACATTGTTCTCAAATGACTCGCTGAAAAAGCGGGCAATAAAAAGAAAGAGCATGGCCCCGAAGATTGCAAACGGCGTGCCCAGCAGGATGCTGAAGGGCAGAGACCAGCTCTCATACTGCGCCGCCAGGATCAGAAAGACGAAGATAAGAGCAAAAAGGAATACGATATTTCCGCTGCCGGCCGACTCTCTTTCCTGGTAGGACATGTTGGCCCAGGCATATCCCATATCCCGCGGCAGCACCTCGCGGGCCGTCTCCTCCAGGGCATCCAGCGCCTGTGCGGAAGAATACCCTTTTGCCGGGGCTCCGGAGAGCTCCACCGACCGGTACAGGTTGAAACGATTGGTATATTCGGGCCCGGAGACATGGTGCACCGTTACCATGGCCGACAACGGAACGTTTTCGCCCTTTTTATTTTTCACAAAAAAGAGGTTCAATTGGTCAGGAGTCTGCCGGTATTCCGGTTTGGCCATCACATACGCCTTATACAGTCTGCCGAACCGGGTAAAGTCATTCACATATGCCCCACCCAGATAGGTGCTAATCGTATTGTAGAGGTCGTTCAGGTCAACCCCTGCCTTAAGGGCCAGATCTTTGTTAATATCCAGATATATCTGAGGCACTTTCCCCTGATAGGAGGTAAAGATACTTCCTATCTCCGGCCTCTTTCGGGCTGCCGCAATAAACTTCTGTGTCTGCATATCCAGATACTCGGGGGTGTTTCCGCCTTTGTCCTGGATCATCAGGGTAAATCCCGAGCCGCTGCCCAGGCCCGGGATGGCAGGCGGTCCAAAAGCAAACACCACGGCATCTTTCACTCCGGTGGCAAAATCGGCATTCAGTGCCTGTACCAGCTGTTTGGCAGTCATTTTTCTTTTATCCCA
>CAZYPI010000013.1:0-27331 GCA_964649335.1 uncultured Rikenellaceae bacterium
GTGTTTAACGATTTCAGAGTGGAAGTCAGCGGACAGCTTACTACCTATAAAAACGAAATTGTGAAAATTGCCGAAGGATATAAATTCTTTGATGATAGAAGTTATTCCTCAAGAATTGGTGCCTTCAACAGAAATATGGTAGGTCATGAAGTGAGTGAGTTTTTCGGGTATAAAGTGGTCGGATATTTCCAGCCTTCTGATTTTAATCAGGATTCTCTTGCCATTGGGAAATATTATTTAAATGATGGTATCCCTGGTCAGGATGGAGCTCAGCCAGGTTTTTTTAGATATGAAGACAATAATAGTGTTGGACCAGATGGAAAACTGACCGGGAAGGCGGATACATTGATCACCCCGGCCGACAGAACGTTCATCGGAAACCCGAATCCTGACTTTACTTACGGGTTAAATGTGGTGCTCGGATATAAAGGCTTTGATCTGACGGCCTTTTTCTACGGATCACAGGGGAACGACATCTTTAATTACAATAAATGGTGGCTCGATTTCTGGCCTTCTTTCCAGGGACAGAAAAGTAAAGATCTGCTTTATGACAGCTGGACACCCGAGCGTACAAATGCTTCCGTGCCCAAAGCATCGAATACATCCAATTTTTCAACCAATACCGTTTCCAACAGTTGGTATGTGGAGAACGGTTCTTACTTCAGGATGAAAAATCTCCAGATTGGATACACTTTCCCAAAGAATGTTATCAGAAACATTTTCTCCAATTTACGTATCTACGTCCAGGCTACGAATCTTTTCACTATTACCAAGTACAGTGGCCTGAATCCTGAAATCGCCGGCTTAAGTGATACCTCGTTCGGTATTGACGAAGCCAACCTGCCTGCTATGAAGCAGTATATTTTTGGGTTAAGTGTAGGATTTTAATTATCAATAGAAGTTAAATATCAGTGCAATGAAAAAAATAAAAATTTTAAGTGGAATCTTATTGTTTACAGGACTCTTGATGGTAGATTCCTGTAAGGAACAGTTTTTGGAGATTACTCCAAACGGTTCTCTGGACCAGTCAGTCCTGGCTACCTATGACGGTGTGGACGGATTGCTCATCGGAGCGTATTCCATGCTCGATGGTGTGGCTGCCGGCTTTGGTTGGCAGTCCGCTACCAGCGGTTGGGTGTATGGCAGTATCCGTGCCATTGAAGCCAACAAGGGAACGGATGCCGGTGACCAACCGGATATTAACCCGATTCAAACTTTCTCCGAGACAGCTACCAATCCGTATCTTAATGTGAAGTGGAGAGCGGTTTATGAAGGGATTGCCAGATGTAATTCTACCATTGTTACGGCTAACAAAGCCAAAGAAGCCGGTACCATCACCGATGATGAGTATAATTCTTTTATAGCCCAGGCCAGAGCTCTGCGTGGATATTATCATTTTGAGGCATGGAGGTTATGGGCCGACAGAACGACCAACACTTTTGTTCCTTATGTAGATGAAAATACCGATCCGAAAACGGTGACCAATACGGAAGATATACGTGATAAGATCATTGAGGATCTCATGGCCGGTACCAAACTCCCCAATGATATGAAACAGGTGGGACGGTTCAATAAAACAGTGTCTGAAGTTTTTCTGGCAAAAGCTTATATGCAGATGTATAATGATTACGCTTCGGCACTTCCGTTATTGGCTGATGCGGAAGCCAACGGTACGAACCCCGCCGGACAGAAAGCACAGCTCGATCCTTTGTATGGCGAAATCTTTGACATTGAAAAACGCAATGGTGTGGAATCCATCTATACGGTGCAATATTCGGTGAATGATGGTTCCGGCGGATGGAACGGAGGCTGGGGAGAAGTGCTGAACTTTCCCTATAAGTCCGGCGGCTCTCCCGGCGGATGCTGCGGTTTCTTTCAACCCACACAGGATTTCGTGAATTCTTTCCGCACCGACGCCAATGGGCTTCCTTTCCTGGACAACTCCTATAACGATGAAATGGTAACCAACGACGAGGGGCTTACCCCTGATGATCCTTTCACCGAATATACCGGTAATCTCGACCCGCGTCTTGACTGGTCGGTGGGAAGAAGAGGGATTCCTTTCTGGGATTGGGGCCCCATGACGGGTTCGGACTGGATTCGTGACCAAAGCTATGCCGGTCCTTATGTCGGGAAGAAACAGGTGTATAAAAAATCTCAGGAAGGGACTTACACCGAGGTGGGTAACTGGACTTCAGGCTGGACAGCCAACGGTTACCGGATGATCCGGTATGCCGATGTCCTCTTGCTGAAAGCCGAGTGTGAAGCCATGCTGGGCCAGGATGATCTTGGCATGGGCGAAGTAAATGCAGTACGGGCCAGGGCTGCCAACCCGGAAGGTTTTGTGAAAGAGGACGACGGGGTTACCCCCGCTGCCAATTATGTAATCGGTCTCTATCCCGCTTCACAGTTTGACAATACGGAAGACGCTATGACGGCCATCCGTTTTGAAAGAAGACTGGAACTTGGGCTGGAAGGTCACAGGTACTATGACCTGCAGCGCTGGGGCTATGACTACCTCGTTTCGGAACTCAACCGGATCCTCTCGTACGAAAAAACCATGCCCTGGGGCAGTGCCCTTTATCAAGATGCTACCGTCGGGCCGGAAGACGTTAACTTCCCGGTTCCGCAGCGGCAAATCGACCTGAGTAACGGGAACCTGGTACAGAACAGATAGAGACAATATCTCAATATTTTCAAAGTGGACTTCTTCCTGAAGTCCACTTTTTTTTGTTTCTTTGACTTTCCGCAATTGTTATGAAGGCCCGTGAGATATGAGACGCTACCTGTTACTGATCTTCCCGTTTATTCTGATCTCCTGTTCGTCAAAAACACGGTTTGAATTGCTGAATCCCAAAGATACCGGAATCCGGTTCATGAATACCATTGTAGAGACCGACAGCCTGAATGTCATGAATTTTGAATATATCTACAACGGCGCCGGTGTGGGCATTGCCGATCTCAACAACGACGGGCTCGAAGATATTATCTTTACCGGAAACCAGGTTTCCCCCCGGGTTTATCTGAACAAAGGAGATTTTAAGTTTGAAGATATTACCTCTGACTTTGTAGATCTGAATGACGGTCAGTGGTATAGCGGAGTGACATTTGCGGATATCAATGATGACGGTTGGACGGATGTTTATTTTACCTGTACGGCTTACAACCAGCCGGAGCGCAGAAAAAACCGGTTTTATATCTGCCAGGGTGAACAACAGGACGGTCGCCTGTTGTATGTGGATAAAGCCCGGGAGTATGGCGTTGATGACGATAGCTATACGGTGCATGCCGCCTTTTTTGATTATGACCGCGACGGCGACCTGGATCTTTATCTGTTAAATGATTGGGTAAATGACAGACTGTCGGCAAGCTACCGGCCCAAAAAGAATGATGGCACCGCAGTCAGTAATGATGATTTGTATAGAAATAACGGCGACGGTACTTTCACCAATGTTACCATTGCTGCCGGGATTATCTATGAAGGCTTCGGACTGGGAATAGCCCTGGGAGATGTGAACAAAGACGGTTACCCGGATATCTATATTTCCGATGACTATATTGCCAATGACTTACTGTATATTAATCAGCGTGACGGTACCTTTAAAAATGAGATAGCCCGGTATATTTCTTACCAGACAAAATCTTCCATGGGTGATGATATGGCCGACATCAACAATGACGGAAACCCGGATATTATTACCCTGGATATGATGCCTGTTCCTTATTATAAAAAGAAACAAACCATCAACGGTTTTTCATATATATACTATCTATATGATGCGAAATACGGGTACGAGCACCAGTATCTCAGAAATATGCTCCATGTGCATAATGGATTTGTCAACGGGAAAATGATCCCTTACAGCGAAGTAGGTCAGATGGCCGGTGTTTACCAGACAAACTGGTGTTGGTCACCCCTGTTTGCCGATTATGATAATGACGGTGATAAAGACCTGCTTGTTGCCAACGGGTATCCGCGGGATCTTACCGATAAGGATTGGACAAACTTCAAAGCCCAGACCTGGAATTTTGTGGCTTCGCAAGACCAGCTGATCAAAAAATCCCCAGCCATAAAAGTGTCCAATATCGCTTTTGAGAATGAAGGGGACCTGAGGTTTGTCGTGAAATCCTCCAAGTGGCTCAATGCTCCCCCATCTTATTCGTATGGTGCGGCTTTTGCCGATCTGGACAATGATGGTGACCTTGATTATGTGACAAACAATATGAATGATTATGCTTTTGTTTTTAAGAATATGAGCATTGAAAAAAATAAGAAGAAAAGTAATTATTTAAGAATAAAGTTGAAAGGGAAAAAAGGAAATTCTTGGGCCCTCGGTGCCAAAGTTGAATTATGGAGTGGCGGGGAATACCAGTTTCAGGAGCATTTTTTATCCAGGGGATATATTTCCTCTGTCGATCCCGTGGTGCATTTCGGGCTTGGCTGCCATACGCATATCGATTCGGTGAAAGTGACCTGGCCGGCCACCGGCAATGTTTCATACCTGAGAGATCTGCCTGCCAACCGGGTGATTGAAGTGGATGAGAAAGATTCCTCCCCTCCGGTACAAAAAACGGGCAGAAAAAACTATCCTGCTCTGTTGTTCACCGAAACGGACAGCGTGATCCGTTATATCCACCGGCAGGATGATTTTATTGATTTCTACGGTCCCCAGAAAATCATTCCGCATAAGTTTTCACAAATCGGACCGCGGATGGCAAAGGGAGACCTGAACCGTGACGGGCGCGATGATATTATTATCGGTGCTACCAATATGCTGCCTACCGAAGTGTTTGCACGGACGGGAGATGCTTTTACCAGGATAAACCTGCCGGGACTCACGGAGCCCAAAGTATTTTCCGAGTCGGACTTTGCCATTGTGGATGTGGACGGAGACGGGGATAATGATGTGATCGCCCTGGCAGGAGGTTATGAGATAGCAGAAGATAAGTACATACACTACCTCTATGTCAATGAAAAAGACTCTTTCAGAAGAGAGAGACTCCCCATACCGCCTTTTCCCGCTTCGATAGTGAGAGCCTGCGATTTTGATCATGACGGCGATCCAGACCTCTTTATCGGGGCCCGGGTGAAAAAAGACAACTACCCGCTGGCAGACAGCTCCTGGCTGCTGGTCAATGATAACGGAAGGTTTACATTCCGGAAGACGGTTGGTTTGGGTCTGGGAATGGTGACGGATGCCGTATGGAGTGATTATGACGGCGACGGATGGAAAGACCTTATTGTCACCAGGGAGTGGAACTCGGTGGCTGTCCTGAAAAATATGAACGGGAAGCGTCTGGTATCACAGAACATTCCTGAAATAGAAGCGATGCACGGTATCTGGTTTTCCATTATTTCCGGCGACTTTGACCGGGATGGCGACGAAGATTATATCCTGGGTAATCTCGGAGAAAATCACCGGTTTACCGTTAGTGAAAAATATCCCCTGCGGACCTATGCCCTGGATATAGATATGAATGGTACGCTGGATCCCGTAGCTACAGGATACTGGAAAAATGAGAAAGGTGTGATGACGGAATATCCCATCAATTACCTGGACGAACTGGTGGGCCAGTCATCTTACTTCTCGCGAAGATTTAAGAGTTATGCTGCTTTCAGCCATGTGCCTTTCCGCGAGCTGTTTGATACCTCCACACTGAACAGGATCATATACACCTGTTTTGTAAATACTACTTCCAGTTACATCTTATGGAATGAGGGAGGGCATTTCAGATGGGATAAACTACCCCGTTTTGCACAGGTGTCACCCATCAAAAAGATGATCGTCAGGGATTTCAATCATGACTCTCTTCCGGATGTGATCCTTGCCGGCAATGATTACACTTATGAGGTGAGTACCGGATATTTTGATGCCAATAAAGGATTGGTATTGTTCAGCAAAGAGGGAAAACCCCTCTGTAACTTGCAGAAACCTCCCCAAACGGGTCTGATGTTACAGGGCATGGTGGAGTCCCTGCTTTACTTTGACGGGGATAAGCCCCTGGTCATTGTCGGGTTTAACAGGGCAAAGGCAGAGGCTTTCCGGGTTAATGCACCTCTATCTCAATAGTACCGTCACTGACGGCCCTGCAGAACTTTTCCGCCGTCACTTTCCGGGTATTGTATTTTTTCAGGTATTCCCGGTGGGCTTTGTCTGCCGGGTAAGATTCTTCCGGTCCGTAAGGATAGCGGGTCATCGCATGGAAGGGCAGGGGAGCGACGGTCTGTCCGTCGGCGGTGTTCAGATCGGCATCCTTCACCCACCCCTCGCTGTGGATCAAAAAATCCCGGGTCCACCCTTGGGGCAGGGCAGGCAGATCACCTGCATCAAAATCAATGGAGGCTTCATCTCCGGCATTCTGGATCACATACATATCATCTGCAGCGGTGAGAAGGGGCAGCACATCTCCGTACCGGGTACAATAACCCGTCTGTACATTCCATTTCTGCTGTGGACTTACCTGACTGTAATCAAACCAGTGGGGTCCGTACCTGCCTCCTTTTCTGTAGGTGCGTGAGAACCCCCGGTAGTGCAGATCGGCAGCACAGGGATCCAATGTGTAAGTACGAACGGGCGCGGAAGGATCATCCTGCGTGTAGAAAATATGATCCCAGTAGATCTGCATGTTGGTACGGATACGTAACCGGACATCCGGAACGGTAGGAACCTTTCCGGTCAGATCCACTACCACGGTCTTGTCTTTGCCCATCGGGAAACTGATATTATCCACGATCGTTACCCATTCGCCGTTTTTGTTTTTGGCCTGCAGGTAGGGGGAAATGAGTTTTATTTTTCCGGATTGGGCGATGGCGGCATTAATACTGGCATCCGACGGGAAAATCCAGCCGTTGAGGAAAAGGATGAGTTTCTTGGCAGGATCAATCTCCCCGAGATCCAGAATCAGATCCCCGGGTTTTGTAATGCCCTGGTATTGTGTCATGTCCAGATCGGAAACGTATCGGTTATCTTTTTTTGAAATAAGTGGAAGTAAATTGTCCCCCTGCTTGTTGGTGGCCGCTAACGGCAGGTGTTTCCTGACGGCCTGGTAGAGAGTAAACCCCGTACCGGATGGAGGAGTGAAACGCTCATCAACGAAAATGTCTACCGAATCCGGATGATCCACAGCAATGAGTTGTATCTTATCGAAATAAATGACTTCCCATAGCTCATCGGTCACACGGATGTTGTATTTGTTGTTTCTGGGTTGTAACAGATGGCCCGGGATTTTGATGTAATCGATCGAGGGGGCGGAGCTGGCATACCGGGTGGTTTTGTCTTCCCCCATGATACCCAGGGGCATGCCCAGAGCACTTCTCCACATAATATCTTTTACAAAAACATATTCGCTTCCGTTCCAGGAATACAAAAATGGACAGGATCCTTTCAGTTCCTGCTGCTCTACCAGATCCTGGTCGGTCTGGGGCAGGAAAATGTTTTGCGGTACGCCGTTGGTCCATAAAATACGGATCACATCGGCCCGGGTATGGGTACCCAACCCGAATAGAATCCCGGGTTTTGTGACGACAGCCGATTGGTACAGGTTGCCGGCCCGGACTTCAATTTTTGCCCCGATACCGTAATAATTGTTTTTACCGCTGCCTGTGCGCAGGCCTACCAGCTTCATCTTCAAATAATGGAGGTTGTTGCCCCCGTCATTGCGTAAAAGGTGTACATACCCCTGCGCATCGGCCAGGGCTATGTCCATGTCTCCGTCTTCATTGTAATCAAAAGTTATGATTTCCCGGCCGGAGATCAGATCCTCCGGGAGAATATGGCCGGCAAAAAAGTATTTTCCCGTAGCATCATTATGAAAGAGAAAAACGCCTTTACCGTTTCCGTTGTCCGGCCTGCCCGTTACCAGCAGGTCCAAAAAACCGTCGTTGTCAAAATCCAGAAAAGCCGCATCAAAAGTCTGCAAGTGTTGCAGGGTAACTTCCAGATCTTTCGACCGCTTATCAGCTACGAAGGTGCCGTTCCCTTTGTTGCGAAACAAACTGCTGTGTCCGGGAACGGAAGAGGCGATGAACAAATCCTGGAATCCGTCATTATTGTAATCACCGGAAGCTACCGAGCAGGAACCTTTCCCGGCCGGTAAGCCGCTTGCTCCGGTGACCTCTTTGAAGACACCTTGCCGCTGGTTTGAAAAAAGGATATTGGAAGCATTTTTGTTCAGGACGAAAAGGTCAATGTCTCCATCGTCGTCAAAGTCGGCAAATACCGCTTTCAAACTGTTGGCATCGCCTCCGGAGAGACCGGATTCTTTTGTGTAATCCGTAAAGGTACCGTCCCCGTTATTGCGATACAGGATGTTCTCATGAGGTCTTGTGATATACAGGTCCAGGTCGCCGTCGTGATCAAAATCGAAAAAGACGGATCTGTTTCCTGCCGTTTTATCACCAACACCGGCGTCGCCTGTTACCTCCGCAAATGTGCCCTTGCCTGTGTTCTTGTATAAAAGATTCCCGCCTTCCCGGACAATATACAGATCGGGGTATCCGTCATTGTTGTAGTCGTCGAATTTTACGGAAAATTCTCTTCCCTGATGTCTGATGCCTGCTTCAGCAGCTACATCATGATACTTTCCCCATTCGTTGTTGAACAGAAAATGTTTATAGGTTCGTGTTTTGGGATTGTAATAACCGGCATAAATATCTATATCTCCATCCAGGTCGTAGTCACAGGCAGCCAGAGGAATAGGAGTACAGGCCGTCTTTGTATTCTCGTACGTACCTGTGGCCGACTGAGGCATGTCGGCAAGAGCCTGCGATGTGATGTCGGTAAACCGGATGGCCTCAAGAATACTCTTCCAGTCTTTTATTTGAGGCAGGGTTTTGTTCTTGTCGAAAGTGATCACCGGCGAGCCGATAAATCCTTCCGGTCCTTTCAGCTTAAGGATCCCGGCCTGGTAAGGAGGTGTTACTTTTAAATAATTGTGGAATATCATAAAAGAGATACCTGCTTCTTTCAGATTGTTTTTCCGTAATGCGTTGATGGTTTTTTTATAATAATCCACAGACTCTTTTGGAAATTCGGGAGAGATCTTTTGCAATTCTTCCAGTTGTGCCAATGCCTGATCAGCTTGTTTTCTGCGGATCAGGATATCGATCAGGTTCAGGCGTGCCGCAAGGTTCGCAGGGGCTTTGTCAACCAGCTTGCGGATGTATTGATACCTTTTCTGCAGGGATCCTTCATCAGTGGCGGAAGAATACAGCTCCGAAAGAGTATATAGTGTTTTAAGATGATCCGGAGAGGATTTCAGTGATTTCTCCAATACCTCAATGGCTTTGTCCTTCTGGTTGCTCAACTCATAAACCTTAGCCAGAATCAGCCGGATATCCGGGTTTTTAGGGTCCATCTTTACTGCTTTATTCAGTTGGTCTTCGGCCTCCTTGTATTTACCCATTCTCAAGTATACCAGTCCGAGATTTGCATACCCTGAAGCATCATCCGGCTTCAGATCAATCAGCTTAAGGAACTCAGCCTCAGCTTTATCCAGCTTGTTCTCCTCCAGATAGGCAAGACCAAGGGATCTGGTGGAAACGACCTCTTCGGGGGAAGCGGTTTTTGTTTTTTTCTGTTGCTTGCAGCCCAAAGTGAACAGCAGTAACAAAATCGTAAGCGTATAAATAAACCTTTTGAATTTCATGACCGTTTTATTAAATAGCTATAATCTGAAGAAAATAATTTATACCAAGATACAAAAAACTACCGGGAACTTTTTAACGGGACAGGAGAACCGTTGTCCACGATCATTAAGTCAGGTATCCCTGACAGGTTCCCTTTTTCGTCGAAATGGATCTCTCCTGTAACTCCATGATAATGTATTTTTTGCAGAGTCTCTATGATCTTGTCCCGGTCAGTGCCCCCTTTTTTAACGGCTTCGATGATAATTTTTGTTCCGTCATAAGCATAAGCGGCAGCAGGACCAGGGACATAACCGAATCTTTCCTGAAACTTCTTACGGAAAGTGATGCCTTTTTCTGAAAACCGTTGGTTGGTAGAAACCGTGGTCAGGGGTGAGGGGAATTTGTATGGTTTACCGGTGGCTGTCCGGTCATCCAGCAGGGAGATCGTTCCGAATACCGGAGCCTCCGGATGCTTCTGGTGCAACAGTGCTATAGCTGATGAGGCAAAAGCAGGGTTGCCGAACAGGACATATGCTTCTGCTTCGGGGATGTTACCGGTGAGAAAATATTTGTCAGGGTATTGAGCTGATGATTGAATAATGACTTGTCGGGGCAGAGGCAGACCCTGTGACTTGACGATCTTGAGAAAGGTGGTTATGGCATATCGTGCATCGTAAGTGTCTTCTCCTATCAGTGCCACCTTTCCTGTTTTTTCGTTATGATAAATTTCTTTAGTCAATGCCAGGGCTTGTTGCCGGTCATCCGGGATCACCCGGAAAAACCAGGGGACAAAAGCATAAGAGAGAGTCATGTCGGTAGCCCATGTGCTGATGAAGGCTACTTTTGTTTTTGTTGTTACCTGCTCGGCCAGGTGGGCATTTCTGCCGTCGAGCGAACCTATGATGGCAAGAACGCTATCCTCAAAGATAAGACTTACGGATCGTTTGGAGCCCGTACCCCATAATCCTTTTACCGGTTTTGTAATAAGATGAAAGTTTTTGTGTGAGAAACCTCCCCCGGCATTGGCCTCCTCGATGGCCAACTCGGCTCCGTGGCAGGGAGCCAACGACTGTTCATCCGGTATAAGCAGTCCGATGTTTAATGTTTGAGATGATACCTGCCCTGATGCGGAAAAAAGTCCTGCAAAAAAAGACAACAATAAATATAACCGGGTAACATTCATCCTCTATTTTACGTGTGCAGATAAATGAAATAAACAAAGCAGGAAAAACAGGAAAAGGGGTTTAGACGGACAGGTGTTTGACCTGGCTAAGCTCTTTTCCCATAACATGAGCAATTTCTTCCATTTCTTTTACCATCTGTTCAAATTCTTCAGGATAAAGAGATTGGAACCCATCACTCAGGGCTTCTTCGGGATGATTGTGTACTTCCACCATGATCCCGTCGGCTCCTACCACGATAGCTGCTTTTGCCATGATAGGTACCAGCCATCGCTGTCCTGTGCCGTGGCTGGGATCCACGATGACCGGCAGATGCGTTTTTTTCTTGAGCACAGGGACAGCACTCAGATCAAGGGTATTTCTTGTGGAGGTCTCGAAGGTGCGGATGCCCCGTTCACATAAAATCACCTGGTCATTTCCTTCTCTCAGGATATATTCCGCTGCCAACAGATATTCGTCAATAGTAGCCATCAACCCCCGTTTGAACAGTACCGGCTTTCCACATATCCCGGCTTCCTTCAACAACGGGAAATTATGCATATTCCGGGAGCCTATCTGGACAATATCCGTATATTCACAGACCATTTCCATATCACGGGTATCCATTACCTCGGTTACTATAGGTAAACCGGTAAGCTCCCGGGCTTCTTTAAGGTATTTGAGACCTTCTTCTCCCAGGCCCTGAAAACTGTAGGGAGAAGTTCGCGGCTTGAACGCTCCGCCCCTGAGCATATTCGCTCCCCCGGCATGTACTCCCTTTGCAGTATCAAGCAATTGTTTCCTGCTTTCCACAGCACAGGGCCCGGCAATAATGACAACCTGGCCCCCCCCTATGTCTATGCCGTTCACATGGATGACAGTGTCTGCCCCGTTGGAATGACGATTGACCAGGAATGAAAGATTATCCCCGGAATGATCATCGGACTTGCCTTTTTGTTTGTTCATGATCAGGTAAAATCTCAAATTACTAAAATACCAAAAACTTATTTATTAGCCAAAGAATCCAGTGGCGAAGGGGAAAAAATAAATTTTCCGTTACGTACTTCTGTCATCCAGATAGATCCTATGTCATTCCAGGCATCGTCAAAAATAATCTTTCCCGTTACTCCTTCATAACCCTGAAAAGTCTTAAGATCGGTCAGGACGTCCCGTATCTTATAACGGTTTAATCCGGCTTTGCGGATGGCGGCGATAATGATATTCATGCCGTCGTAGGCGTGGGCAGCAAAAACATCCGGTTCCATACCGAATCGTTCGTAGTAGTGTTTCTGAAAAGCTTTCAGTTTCGGGTTGTCGGCGGTGGGATTGTACTGGCAGGTAGTGACCAGTCCTTCGGCATCTTTGCCGGCAATCTCCAGCACAATGGGAGAGACCATGCGATCGGAACCGAAAACAGGCAGGTCGATGCCGGCCGCACGGATCTGTTTTAACAGCAGGGCTGTTTCTTCGGCATTGCCCCAGAGCAGGATGGCATCGGGAGAGACATCTTTTACCCGTTGTATTTGCTTGGTGAAGACCGTATCCCCGTCCAGAAACCGTATCTCCAGAACGATGGGGTGCCCCAGACGACGTGAGGCTTCCCGGAACTCTTTGACGCCCACCCGTCCGTACCGGTTATCCACACGTACCACGGCCACCCGTTTCAGTCCCTTGATCTTATAAATATACTCTGCCAGGGCATAGCAGCTCTGCCGGTCATCCGAGATGACATGGATCATCCAGGGGATGCGGGTCTCGCATAAGGTGGGGTCGGGATCTCCCGAGTTGACCATCGGGATCTCCAGTTTTAAGGTTGCTCTCAGGGCTACATGGGTGTTGATGTCATCAATGGAGCCCAGGAAAGCCCATACATGTTCATTATACATTTCCACCACTTTGTTGGCGGCAGCTCCCCATTGACCATAATCATTGTGTACCATCAACTTAAAGGGGATTCCCTTGTATCCGCCGGCTTTGTTGGCTTCTTCAACAGCCAATATGCAACCGTTCAGCATCTGTTTTCCCTGGGGTACCAGGGCAGTGCTGTCGAGAGGGCCCAGAAAACCGATCCTCACTTCCTTCAGGCCGGTGGGCTCGGGCTTTTCCCGGCCGGCACCGGTAAATTCCTGCGGCGTATCAAAAAAGTTGATATAAGCCTTGTGGAATCTCTCATAGGGAATGATTTCATCCGGTGCATTCCCGTAATTTCGCTTCTTCTCCTGGCCCGAACCAATGACGGGTATCATGAAAAGAAGACTCCAAAACAGGATTCTATGAAACTTTTTCATAACAAAAAGTATTAATATTTCCGAATGGCAATGGCTTCAATCTCCACCAGCAGGGTTTCCCAGCAAAGCCTGGACTGGATGCCCGTGCTGGCCGGAAGCGGATCAAGTCCCAGCCAGTTGAAAAAGGTGGTCCTGATCTTGTTGAATTCGGCATAATCCCTTTCGATATCACGCAGATAGTTGGTCGTTCTGACCACATCATGCCAGGTCATACCTTCCGCTTTTAGAAGATTGGTAATGTTAACATAAGTGCGCCACAATTGGGCCTTGAAATCACCGATATGTTCGGTTTTTCCCTCGTCATTTACACTGGCCGTGCCTGAAATCAGAAGTACTTTATATCCTCCGAAATCAAAACGAAGCGCCCTCGAAAAAGAAGAGGGTTTTTGGTAATTATATGCTTCGTTGATAACCTGAGGTGCATGCACTGCAAATTTCTCAAGGGGTTTGGTATCTGTTTGTATGATTTCCTGATGGTTTTCTTTAATACGGTTCATCTCATCCAGTATGCCCAGCTTGGCCATTTCCTCTTTTTCCCCTTCAGTCAGATTGTTTAGATCAATCAATACTTTTTTCGTGTCAATCATGTTCGTGCTATTTTTAAAGTAAAGTTATACAAAAATTTTTTTCATTAGAACATTTATTTTATTCTTTTTCCCCGGCTCACACCATGGGAAGTAGCCACCCATATCTCATTATCATTGGCATCCACGCCCAGCACGAAATTATGCGACAAAGAAGTAGGCGCTGGGTAAGTGGTGGTTTTAACGCCATCCGTAAGTTTCGGTCCGTTGGTGATCAGAACTTTCCCTCCGGATTTGTTGTCATAGCGCTGGTAGCAGACCCATGTTTTTCCGTTGAAAGTGCTAAGTCCTTTATCCGTGCAGAAATAAACCACCGGCCCGACGGCTCTGTTGAAATTATTGAAGTTACTTAATAATCCGGAGTCATGATCGAAATAAGTATTCCAGTGAACGCCGTCATAGCGGTTTACGCCGAAATAAGTGGCCACCCAAAGGATGCCGTCGGCATAAGAGACGCCGGTAGTGATATCGTGTACCAGGCCGTCATCTGGAAAGACGTCCAGCTCCATTTGTTCGTCGGGGTCCACATAATCTCTGAACTTTCCGGTTTTTTTATTATACTCGATGATACCTCCCCCCCAGGCAGCGATCCATATTTTCCCGCCGCCGGCACACACTCCGTAGGTCCAGGGTTCATGCATCGGGGCATTTCTTTCCATATATATCTCCCACTGGTCGGTGTAAGTGTTGTAATGACCTGCACCGCCGCCGGTGGCCACCCATACGTCTTTTCCGTCGCAGACGACCGAGTAAATCACATCGTTGGGCATACCGCTGTTTAACTGGGTAAAGGTGTAAAACTCACCACCCGACCACCGGGTAAGCCCCCCGAGGGTGCCCAGCCATACGTCGCCGGTCAGCTTACTGACATCAATGGCCAGCACGCCGTTATGGCCCAGACCGTCTTTGGTGGTATAAGTCGTCCATTTTCCGTTTTCATAGACGGCCAGACCGCCACTGGTGCCTACCAGCACCCGGTCGCCGTCAATACGGACACAATAAGCCTTGTCGGCAGGCAAGCCGTTCTCGGTCGTAAAACTTTTCCAGTTTCCATATACAGGCATGTCCGAAGCCATCCGTAACATCTCGGTGTTACTCCCTGTAACGGAGACACCGGTTGTTCCTTTTTTATAAGTCTCTATTTTCTCAGGCGGAGAGAAAGATGAAGTGCAAACGGCAAGCAATGCAAGGCTTGCCAAGGGAATCAACTTTTTTCGAATAAATCTTTTCCGTTGCATATTGAATTGGTTTAATGTTTTTTCTTTTCTGGTAAAATGGGATGTTTGTAAATGCGGACTTTTTTCAACAGAGAATCGTATTCTTCCGAATATGATCGGGTATAATAACGGCTGTCTCTTATTGATTTTAGGAACTCAACAAGGTCGTTTAACTGATCTTTGGTCATGTCGCTGACAATGCCGTGCCGGTCTTCGGAGCCGTATTTTGTCCATATCTCTTCAAGTGTGGCCGCACGCCCGTCATGCAGATAAGGTGCTCCCAGATAAAGGTCTATCAAATCAGGCGTGTCGAAAGGAATGGAATCGTCTGTTTCGGCCAGGGTGCCAACATCTTCCAATTGCATATTGGTGAAATAAGGAGGCGGGTGGCAAAAGTAACAGCGGTCACGTGGAGGAATCGGTTTTCCCGTGTTGGTATGGGTACGGAAAAAGATCTTTTCTCCTCTTTTTTGTGCCGGTGTTAATTCTCCTGTGGGATTATATCTTAAATTCGGCGGATTCTTTATCCCGGTGATAATATAAGCCACCAATGCATCCAACTGATCATAATCAAAAGGCTCTGTTCTGGTAAGAAAGGTGGAAAAACGGTATCCGTCCTGTTTATAAACACTTTGATTATGGCCGTTCCATTTGTATGGGCGCGTTTTACCGATATCATATAGGGACATGGTGTTCGTAACATTTCTGCCCATGCCCACTCCCGCCATATTATAAATCAATCCGTCCTCATTGGCATCGGGATGGCAGGTGTAACAAGCGTATTGATTCTGGAATGTCCCGCCGGCATTATTAAAAATACGCCGGCCTTCCCGGGCCATGGTGATTTTTCGCGGTCCGCCGAGATCGATGTGCCGTTCCATCTTTAGCGTGGAGGTGTTGATAACGGCAATTTTATCATCCAGCTTTTCGGTAACGTACAGGTACTTTCCGTCGGGAGAGATCACCATGCCCTGGGGGTTGGCCCCGGTGGGTATTCGGGCAATGACATATTTCTCGCTGATACCCCGGTGGTTGGCATAGGTTCTTAGCTCTTCGGGTGTGGATTCCGCAATGAGTTTCCGTACCTTATCCAGGTCAATAACCTGAACCATGTCCACTGCCGCACTGGAAATAAAAGCTTTTTTTCCGTCGGGAGATATTTTTATATCGAACGGATCGGAATAATACGCATTGGGTTCATCGGTTAACAGTTGAATGACCCTGCCATCCGGCTCAATGATGCCGAAACCGTGCGTCATCATAAACCCTTCTTCCACCTGTATGGAAGGAATAAGATTTTTCGGCCGGATGAGTGTGAAAACAGCCAAATCTCCCGAAGGGGTAAAATCGACATTCTCCATTAAATAAGCATCATGGATCTTTAACCGTTTTTTAACCCTTTGTTTGACAGCATCCAGGACAGTAATCTCGGTACTTAGGGGGGTGCGGTATGGTCTGGGAAGTACTCTCCGGCTGGTGATATAAACGGTACGGCCATCCGGCGAGAGTGCTGCTCCCGTAGGATTATTTCCGGCCACCAAACGCCTCTTTTCCTCCCCTGATCCCAGGTCGAAAATAGAAACTTCATTGGAATAAGAATCTACAACAAAGAGGAACTTTCCGTCCCTGCTTAAAACCATGCCTGCCGGGCCGTTTCCGGTTTTCAGGGTGTCGGTGACCTGTGATGTGGTCAAATCAATTTTATATACATTGTCTTCCCATTGGTTGCTAACAAAAGCAAAATTCCCGTCTTTGGTGAGTACCACAGTATGAGGTCGTTTTCCGACTTTTATTTTTGATGTTACTTTTCCTGTCGTATTGTCAATGACCAGTAATTTGTTGCTTTCCTGGGCAACTACATATAATTTGTTCCCATCCGGTGATATGGCCAGATTGTAAGGAGACAAATAGGTTTTGTTTACCATATTGTAAACCAATCCCCTGTTGGCCATATGAAGATGGCAGGATGTGCATTTCAGAGGGTGATCATTGGTTGCCGTCATATAATTGACATGTTCCCTGGCAAATTTGTGGAACACTATTGCCACTAGTCCTAGAACAATCATGACAGCAACAATCCATATTATCTTCCTGACTTTCATCATTTCATATTACTTACTTTGAACGTCTCTGCTTTTTTGGCCGGTTGAGTTGTATCTACCGGTATAACAACAGGAAAAGAATTAATGGCCATGGGCACTGTGTTTTCCGGAGATAACTCGGGATCTTCATGACACCCTACGCATCCCCGTCTCTCGAAAGGTCTTAACCACATCCATGCAGAAGGAGCCCGCATAACCCTGCGGGAAGAATCCAGTGTCCGCAAACGGAAAGGAAGATTCGCCGGAATCTTCAGATAAAATGATCCGTCCTGTTCCACCGGGATGACACCCAGACTTTTGTCCATGCCCAGAACCTCGATGTAGCGGGCTTTTTGTTCCGTCGGGTTTTTTCTCTCCGGTGAAACAATATTGACATTCTGGGACATCAAAAGTCCCGTAGGATAAGAGCACATCAGTTCATCAGGCAGATCGCGGGGCCTCTCGTATGGTTTGACCTCAACAGGATCCAGAAAATATACTCCCTTGCCGGAAAGAAGCTTGGAGGTGGTTTTTTTGTCTTTCATCGAAAATAAATATACCCCTGTGCCGTGATCTCCGGGCGGAGAAAGACAAACAATCATACGACCCGGCCCGGCAGGATAAGCTCCGAAAAAATCTCCGGCCACCGTTCCTGTACAATTGCACCTCGAATGGAGCGGCCTGTTATACCTGATACGGATAATATCCCATTTTCCTGTTTTGCTTTGTTCTGTGAACCAGAGATAACCCTCGTTTGTTTCGTGCATGACGGTACCGGGGAGGGTGCCGCGTTCTCCTTCGTAAAAAAGCTCGCTCTTGGTGCCGTTGGGACGCAGGGCAATAAACTTAATGTGCCCCGTGTCGGGAAAAACCCGCCTGCTGGCCGTCAATATCCTGCCGTCTTTCAGAATGGCGGTAATGATGTCCCGGGCAGGATGAAAGGTGATCTGCCGGAGATGACTGCCGTCCAGGTTCATTGTGAAAAGGGTGAGAAAAGAACCAAACCCGGTGTCGGGGACCGCTTTCGTAAATGCCAGTTTGTTTCCCGGAAGATAAAACGGCGTGTAACAGGATTCTTTACTGTCTGTTATCTGCCGGGAGGTTTTCTTTTTCAGGTTCATTTCCCAGATCTGCCAGGGATCGGTTTTTTCTTTTTGTGCCGCAAAAAGAATCCGCTTACCGTCATAGGAGACATGGGGAGAACAGGCCGAATAAAATGAAGCGGTAAGATTTTCCCCTTCTTTTTTCCCGGGCCGGATGGCAATGAGTGAAGCCCCCGGCAGAGCCGGCTCCAGAACGGCCAGGCCGGGATGAAAAGCTCCCTCAGGCACACGTGTTACAATGAAAATCCCTCCGGGAGGCTGTTTATGGTTGCATGATGCAAAAAATATTACTGCCAATAAAATCCCAGCCCAATAATAAACTCTTACTGAAAATTTCGTGGTATAGTTCATAAATCTCCCGTCTCTTTTTCTTTTATCGTGATCGTTTGATTAGCTTTAATATTTTTAAGTTTCCTGGTTTTTCCCGAAGGCCAGATAATCTCTATAGAATCGACAATGGTGTCATTTCCCAACCCGAAATGAATCCTCGGGTCATTGGTGGATAAATATCCGCTGGAACTGACTTTCTGGGCGTACTGTTTTTTGCCGCCGGCCGAGAGGGTGATTCTGGCCCCGACGCCGTCGCGGTTACTGGTATCTCCGATGAGAAGCAAAGAAATCCAATTGTTTTCGTTGCCTTTGTTATTGCGTAGCAGGACACCCGGTTCTTCCAGGTTGACAATATATACGTCAATGTCACCGTCATTGTCATAGTCGCCGAAACAGGCCCCGCGGCCTACATGCTCTTCCTGGAAATAAGCACCCCGTTCGGTGGATACATCCCTGAATTTGCCATGACCGTCATTTTCAAAGAGCTGGTCTTCCTGGCCGTAGAGATGCTTCAGTTCACCGTTCACCTTAAAGAGATCCAAGTCTCCGTCATTGTCATAATCAATGAATGAAGAAGCCCATCCGACAAATTGCCCGCATGCCGCAGCAATGCCGGCTTTGTAAGACATCTCACTGAAAACACCGCTGCCGTGGTTCTGGTGCAGGGAACAATAAGCATTATCCGAGACGAACAGGTCTATTAATCCGTCATTGTTATAATCCCCAAAAGCTACCGACATACTGATAGTAGCTTCTCCTACCTGATTAAAAGCCGTTCCTGAAGAGACGCCCCGGTCTTCAAATCCTTTGCCCCGGTTGTTGTGATAAAGATAATTGACCATATGATCATTCGAAACATAAATATCCACCCATCCGTCATTGTCGTAATCGGCTGCACCCACCCCCATGGCGCGGCCGTCTTTGTTATAGACACCCATCTCACGGGTTACATCCGTAAATGTACCGTCTCCGTTGTTGTGGTATAATACATCCGGCGTGCCGTCATAGGCCATCGGTCCCGGAAAACCGTCCGGCGCATAATAATAATTGTATTTGGGGTCGAAGTTTATGTAGTTGCCTACGTAAAGGTCAAGAAAACCATCATTGTCATAATCCAGCCAGACAGCACCTACACTGCATTCGTTGCCGGCTACCCCGGCCCGTTTGGTTACGTCGGTGAATGTGCCGTTGCCGTTATTTCTGTACAGGACATTCGGGCCGTAATTGCTGATATAAATATCCGGATAACCGTTGTTGTCAAAATCACCGACGGTAACTCCCATGCCGTACCCCCGGTCACCCGTTTTTGTCTTTTTGGTGACATCCCGGAAAGTGCCGTTATGAAGGTTGCGAAAAAGATGATTCACCGAATCTTTTTTGGAAGGCCCCTCCTGGTTGCGGCTGAGGGTCGCATTATAATTTCCGTTGCTGATATACAGATCCAGATAACCATCCTGATCATAATCAAGAAAGGCGGCTCCGCCACCGTCCGACTCTACCAGGTTGCTCAAATGTTCATCCCCTATCGTACGTACAAAATCTATTCCTGAATATTTGGTGATATTCTGAAAGAAATCTCCATTGGAAGGAGGCAGGGGAGATTTTACAGCCTTTTCCGATCTCCCGCCGCTCTTGTCCTTTGTATGACATGAGCTTAAAATAAGCAGGGGGAGAATCAATATGAAAATCACGTTGAGAAAGATTCTCATGAGTTTTTGAGATGTTCTTTTTACCATTTCTGTTTGCATAAAATGCTTGTCTAAGAAAAAGAGAAACAAAAATAAAAAATATTACGGAAAAAAGAATACTTTTCAGAAAGTTTTGAACATAGGTTTATTATTTCTTTAGCCGGTACAGGAACAATGAACAGGAGGAAGAATTTTTTGGTAAAGATTCATTTTGTGCAGTCTTTCTTTTCTGGTATTTAAGCATCTGGTACAGGATGAGAAACGATCGAGGTCCCATAGGTCGGCAAGAACATTTCCCAGTTTCAGTGTTATACCGTATTCCAATACTTTTTCAAGTGAAATAATATCAGGTGGCGAGAAAAATCCTTCTTCTTTCAGGGTATCCAAAGCGCCGTTACCTTGTCTGACGGGAATAATGACACAGGTTTTTACTCCGGTTCCGAAAGCATGAACAATAGATTTCTCTGCCCAGAAAATGCCTTCTTCCTCTGAAAGAAAAGGAGGCCGCAGCAGGATAAAGGCCCGGGTACCAATACCCTGTGACAGGAGAAATTGCACGCTTTTTTCAAAATCCTGAAGGGTCATTTTTTTGTTTAACCGCGGAAGCACTTCCGGGTGTACCGTTTCGAGACCGATGGCTACTTGTAATTCAGCATGGATGAGTTTATTGAAATAGAGCGTATTTTCATTAATAAAAGCGGGATGGCTTTCTACCAGGACGGTTTCAAAATGTTTTATCAACCGTGAGATTTCCGGGTAATCGTTTACCGGGATGGCTTGCGGGTCAAAAAAACTTCCGCTGTTATAAAGTTTCAGATGTTTTGTTTCAGGCAACCGGGACAGGGCATATTCAATCTGGGCGGGAATAGCGCCTTCCGGGACGGGTTTATCGGTGGTGTTTTTCCATAGATCACACATCAGACAATGAAAAGGGCACTCCCGGTTGGTCAGAAAAATAGTGGCGACATCCTCTACATGTCCCCGTGCAGTCAGCTCTTTTTCCACAAAGAAATTGACGGGAATGAAAGGATCGACGGGATTTTTGGGTCCGCGTTTGGAAACAATCCAGGTTGAATCGGTTTTATAGGGCGGGTATTTACGCATTTGCCTTTCTCTAAAATATCTGTTATACCCTTTTTGAAAAATAAATCTATTTTCGGTCTTCCAGAAGACCCATGATTTTCCGGTATCTTCTCCGGATTCTTACAGAAGAGGTGCTGTCAACAACTTCCGCCATTTTTCTTTGTAATAAAGAAGCAGCATGGCTGTCGAACCAGTTCATGTTTTTTTGTAATGATACGGAAACACTGTCACTCAATATTTCAAGATCTTTTTTGTCGTATATGGAAACATTTTTTTCTTTTTCCAGAGTATAAGACATAACCGTCAGATAAATATAACGGATGGCAGGGAACCCTGATTTTATTTGTTGATCGGCGGGGTTGCCGGAAGCATTTATTTGATAAGCCAGGTCAAGCATCTTTTGGGCAATGGTTATGCCGAACATATAGAATTGTATCAGCTCTTTATTATAATATTGTTTATAGCTGTAAAGATCCGTATATGTTTGGCAGAAATCAGTCTGGATGCCGATAAACTTTTGTATCATGTAAGCTTTATCACTTAAGGAAATGGTGTCCGAATTCAGGAAAGAAAGGTTTTTCATACTTATTAAATGTTCAAAGAGTTTTCCTGATTTCTCGCTTTGGTATCTGGGCAAGGAAAATGGATATTTGGTTTTTATTTCGCCCAGGGTATTTATTGTTTTAAGGAAATCATAATCTTTCCACACCCTGTTGCAGTCGGGCACTCCCATTTCAATATATTTTGAGACCGGAAAGGATAAATCCTGTTCTTTTTCATTATGACAGGATTCTTGCAATAAGATAAAGATGAATAAGATAAAGATATATTTTTTCATGGATTATCATTTATTAAAATCATCATCACCATCATTTCTTTTCTGATATACCTGCAGGCTGTCATTATTAACGGCAAATATCAGAAATTCTTTTCCCGAAGCGAGTTTCATTTCAGCCATATCACGGACCTCTCCCCGAACCGATAGGCCGCTTTTATAATGAGGCAACTCATGAAAATGTCCTTTCCCGTCACCCAGCAACAGCAGACCTTTATTGGCATCCAGGCGGCCGAATTTTATCCTCATTTCATAGAAGTTCCC
Source organism: uncultured Rikenellaceae bacterium (assembly GCA_964649335.1). Taxonomy (GTDB): domain Bacteria; phylum Bacteroidota; class Bacteroidia; order Bacteroidales; family VadinHA17; genus DRPN01. Next base: position 22,262 of record CAZYPI010000013.1, read on the forward strand.
TGCCAGCAGCAGATCCTGATGACCATCATGATTAAAATCATCGGTCAGGATGCTGAAAACGGGGGATAATTGTGCCGGTAACGGTAAAGGGGTCAGGGAGAACCTGTTATTTCCGAGGTTCTGGAGATAACAGGTGCTAAAATTATTAACCTGATATGTCATGGCATCTTTCAGTGCTTTTTTCGAAAAAATATCTTCGATAGTCTGATCGGCAAATGATTTATAGGTAGGGTACTTTTTGTTGATTTCCGGTATCTGCCTGCCCAGATCATACAAAGAATACATAGGGTAACTTTTCCCCTGGATATAATAACAGATGATAGGGTCCGGGGTTCCGTTGTGATCAAAATCTTTCACGTAAATAGTGGCGGGTTCTTCCGGAGTGGGTTTTATTTGAAAGTTCAACCCGAAATTACCTAAAATATAATCCGTATCTCCGTCTTCGTCAAAGTCTCCGGCGCCGATACTGTTCCACCATCCTTTTGAAACGGGCATCCAGTTTTGTCCGGTCACTTCCTGCAGGGCGGATCCGGTATTGACAAATAGTCTCACCGGCATCCATTCTCCTGCCAGGATAAGATCGGGTAATCCGTCGCCGTTAAAGTCACTCCATTTGGCATCGGTGATCATCCCCGGGTAAAGAAGTTTTTTATTTTTCTTTTCGGTTACATCCCGGAAGAAACCTTTTCCGTCATTTTCAAGGATATAACTTCGGGGAGAGATAGGATATAAGCCGGGGGTTAATCTGCCTCCGACGAAAAGGTCCATGTCTCCGTCACGATCTATGTCTGCCGCTACAACACAAGACCCGCTGGTGACAAGTTCCGGTAGACGGTCTGTTGCTTTGGAAAAACCTCCTTTCCCATCGTTCAGATACAGCCGGTCGCGCAGTTTGTCGGATGCCAAAGGAAATTCGTTGCCTCCGCTGACCACATAGAGATCGGGATCGGAATCATTGTCCACATCCACAAATAATACACCTATATCTTCACATTCCTTATCATATACAAAACATTTTTGGTCTGAAGGAACAAAAGTGCCGTTCTTTTTCTGAATGAATAACCGGCCCGGAGAATCTTTGGCTCCTCCTATAAAAACATCTTCCAGACTGTCTCCGTTGACATCGGCGGTTGTCATATGAGGCCCCTGGGTGGAGAGCAGATAAGGAAGTAAAGGTTGTTTTTTGAAATCGTTATAATCATTCTCCGTATGTTTATAGGCGATAGATTTATATGCCGGAATGGGGTTGTATAAAGGTTGATATTTTTTCTGTTTTTCGATCAAAGTGTCTTTTGCATCCTTATTAAACAAAGTTATCGTTTGGTCTGCTTTCAGATCATGAAGGGTTTGTGTTTTCAGATCCGGCCATATAATGGTTAGTTTGTCCACCCGGGCAGCTTTTCCCAGACCGAAAACCAGGGTATGATCCATAGAAGACATATATCCCCGCGAAGGATAAAACTCCTGGGTAAATGTTTGGTCTCCGCAGGTAACGTCTATTCTGGCGCCAATGCCTCCGGTATTTTTTTTGCTGCCTTTTAGTTTTATACGCAGGAAATGATTTTTTGAAATACGTTCGGAGTTGTTTCGATAAACGTATGCATAATCGTTTATATTGCTTATTATCAGATCCATATCTCCGTCGTTGTCCAGGTCTGCATAAGCCGTACCGTTAGACAATGTTTTTTGCTTAAATCCCCAATCGGCAGCAACATTGGTGAAAGTCGAATCTCCGTTGTTGCGGAACATATAATTTCTTAAAATGGTAGCCGGGATCTTCTTTATGAGTTCCATTCTGTTAATGGCTTTTTCTCCATGCTGTTTTTTCAGGGTTTCCCTTACCGCCAGCATGATAATATCCATATGGGTGTTGTTTTTCCCGTAACCGTTGCTAATAAAAATGTCTTTATAACCATCATTGTCAAAATCACATATCAGCGGCGACCAGCTCCAGTTGGTACTGTATATCCCGGCATATTGTCCGATTTCCGTAAAAAAATCCCCGCGATTGTTCAATTGTAACATGTTCCGGGTGGTTTGATGGTAAAACCCTATTTTATCCAGTATGGTGACTTTATCATAATTGTCCGGACCGGCCACCAACTTCTGTTCATAGTTGGAAGCGGGAAGCATATCGAGGGTGAACATATCAATATACCCGTCATTGTTAATATCGGCAGCATCATTTCCCATAGAAGAAAGAGAAACATAACTGAAATATTTTTCCAGTTCTTCCCGGAAGGTCCCGTTTTTTTGATTTATGTATAAATAATCCTGCTCATAAAAATCATTTGAAACATATAAATCAGGCCAGTGATCCCCGTTGAAATCCGCGACGGCCACTCCAAGACCGAAATTGAGTACATTGGATTTGATTCCGACTTTTTCCGTGGCTTCTACAAATCTCTTTCCTGTATTTATAAAGAATTTTTCCCCGAAATTTTTATCCTTTATCTGTTTCTTCTTTGCCGATTCTCTTGAAAACATGGCATAGCGGTCGAGTGAATGATTCAAGACGAATAAGTCCAGGTCTCCGTCCTTATCATAATCGAAAAAAGTGCTGTGCGTGGAATATGCAGGGTCTTCAATCCCATACTCTTTTGCCTTGTCGGTGAATGTCAGGTTTCCGTTGTTAATGAACAGAAAATTTTTCCGGTATTGGGGACGCCCGTCCGTTGAACTGCATACATAGATATCCAGCCATCCGTCCCCGTTGACATCCACCATCACGGCCCCGTTATTCCAGGTCTCGGTTAAAGAGACTCCGGCCTTTTTGGAGATATCTTCAAATTTGAAGTTCCCTTTATTTAGATAAAGCCGGCTGTTGGCCAGGTTGCCGGGGAAAAATATATCGGGCAGCCCGTCGTTATTTATGTCGCCTACGGCAACTCCGGCTCCGTTATACAAATACCCGTAATCCAATACATTGAAATTTTCCGCTTCTTTGATAATGTTTCTGAATGTGATCCCTGTTCTGCGATGGGATAGGAAAGTAAACTGCTTACGTGGCCTGCAGGAGATAAGCAGGGTTGTTATCATCATTATGTATGAGATGTGGATAAATATTTTTTTCATTTCAAACAATAAAAAGATGATAACTATAACTTTTTATGTTATGATCGACGGGAGAACAAAAGTACAGTAATAATTTTCAAAAAAAAGACAGATCCCTTTGAATCTGTCTTTTTTTTGAGCTGGATGGTATTTCTATTTTTTCTTGGAAGCTGGGTTCCACCATAATCTCGTGGATCCTTTATCCGGGCCGCCCAGGTAGGTTTTTGCTTTTTCCACCTCGTCGGCATTGGTGTTGTATTCCGAGATCACAAAAGTAACCCTGCGCATCATCGCATCAGCCGGCACGTCGGGGTTATCCGACACCAGGCGCGGATATAATCTGGGGAAACCGGACCTTCTGGCATCCGACCAGGCTTCCCAGCCGTCAGGATACAGGGCCAGCCATTTCTGGGTTATGATCTGCTCAAATTGTGTGCCGTGATCCGTGGAAAATTTAACCGGTATTGTAGTCATCGGGGTAGGCGCGTCATGGGTGGATACCGGAGTATCCGTTCTGTTCAGGTATGCTGTAATGGAATCCTCATCAGCTCCCCAGAACTGCAGCGACCGGGTTATTCCCAGGTTGTAGTAATCCTCAGCGGAACCTCCGCCCATATTCCATCCTCTCCAGGCACCTTCTGCCCTCAGGAAATAAGCTTCGGAAGCTTTAATAACCTCAATGGGGTTGGTACCTTTTGCACCCGGGTCGGTCCAGCGGGGACCCATACGGGATAGATTATCGTAATGTAGATCCTCGGCCGACAATCCTTCAATGCTATATCCGTTACGTAATCCGCGATATTCGGGCGATCCGGCATTGACACTGTTAACAGTCGGACTAAAGAAACCGGATAAGCGGGGATCATGGTAACCTTTCAGGACACTTTCCATAGAAGCACTCATCCTGAACTCGTTCCATGGGAGCATGATATTCAGTGCATTCCAGGAATCCGGGGTGGTATGGAAAATAGCATTCTGATCGTTGGTTTCGATGACACCGCCGGCAATAGCTTTTTCAGCTTCGGTTTTTGCCCGTGCAGGATCAACATTGACAATACGCATGGCAATTCTTAAACGCAGGGTGTTGGCAAACCTGATCCAGCTGTCAATATCTCCTCCGTAGATTTGATCATGCTGGCCGAAAGCATTCTCTCCATGGTGGTTGTTCAGTACACTTAACGCATCATCCAGGGTGGTCAGGAAATCATCATAGATCTTATCCTGCGGATCATACGGAACACTGGTCTCTCCGTTACCTACGGCAGTATAAGGGATAGGCCCCCAGTAGTCTGTGATCCTCTGATACATGAAAACTTTCCATATCTGTAACAAAGCATGTTGGGTTTCCATTCCCTGTCCTTCTTCGGTGGAAGGATCCGTCTTATCCAGAATAACCTTCAGGTTGGCTGCAGCATGACTGTAAAAACCGTTCCATGCACTGTTCAACCACCCGCCTACCAGTATATACCGGTCGGAAGGGAACTTGGTCTGAATATTGGAATAATATTGAGCATAAAGGTCAGCAAACAGGTTCTGGGAAATCTGGAATGACCAACCGTTCATCAGACCGTTATACTGGCAATAGGCATACACGTTACCAATGGTGGATTTATCGAGCTTCGCCAAAACCCTTTTATTGGTATTTATTTCTTCAAAGTCCTTTGTACAGCCTGTCAGGAAAAAACCTAATACCAGGCCGGAAAGGAGGGTGATAATAATATACTTTTTCATATTCATAATTTTTTTGTCTTTTTCGATTTCCTAAAAAGTGAAATTTAAATTAGCCCCGAATGATCTCGTGGTGGGCAGTCCGAAACCTTCCATCCCCTGAATATTGGAAGTCCCAACCGAAAGATTCGGGTCCACCACTTTGGCTGCATTGTAGAGAAAACCCAGGTTTCTTCCGACAATGGCAACTCTCATATTTCTGATTATCGGATTGTTACGGAAATGAACCGTATAGCCCAGCACCAGCTCTCTGAAACGGACGAATGAAGCATCATATTTGAAAGGTTC
>CAZYPI010000014.1:0-27056 GCA_964649335.1 uncultured Rikenellaceae bacterium
GACAGGAGGTACCGTTATCTCCGAGGAGAAAGGACTGAAACTGGAGCATACCACCCTGGATATGCTGGGACAGACCGAGAAGGTGACCGTGGACAAGGAGAACACTACGACCGTCAACGGCGCCGGCGATCCTTCAAAAATCGAGGCCCGCGTAAAACAGATCAAAAAACAGATCGAGGCTTCCACCTCCGACTATGACAAGGAGAAACTTCAGGAACGTCTGGCCAAACTGGCCGGTGGTGTTGCCGTACTGTATGTGGGTGCTGCTTCCGAGGTTGAGATGAAAGAGAAAAAAGACCGGGTGGATGATGCCCTGAGTGCTACACGGGCAGCTATCGAGGAAGGGATCATCCCCGGCGGTGGTGTGGCCTATATCCGTTCTATCGAGGTTCTCGATAATCTGAAAGGGGAAAACGAAGACCAGAATATCGGTATTGCCATCGTCCGCAGGGCCCTGGAAGAACCGATCCGTATGATCGTGGAAAATGCCGGCGTGGAAGGTTCTATCGTGGTGGCCAAAGTGAAAGAAGGAAAAGATGACTTCGGCTACAATGCCCGTGCCGACCGGTATGAGAACCTGTTTGAAGCCGGGGTAATCGATCCTACCAAGGTGGCACGTATCGCTCTGGAGAACGCTGCTTCCGTAGCCGGAATGCTGCTGACGACCGAGTGTGTGGTGACCGAGAAAGAAGAAGAGAATCCGGCACCGGCCGGCGGTGGCGCCCCCGGTATGGGCGGCATGGGTGGCATGTATTAATGCCCGGTACTACGAAATATATCTTCAAGCCCTTCCTTTTACGGGAAGGGCTTTTATTTTGGAGGGATTGGCTGGATTGGATGCTTTGCCCTCCATAGCCGGTCCTTGAGTGATTCCGCGCAGCGGGATTGTATTGAAGGGCGGCGGCGGAGGATTGGTTGATTGGCTGATTGGTTGATTGGCTGATTGGTTGATTGGTTGATGAGGTGGTGTGATAGTGGTATGTCTGAAGGGGGTGAGGGATGGAAAATATCAATTAAAAAACTAATTTTGTCCGGGGGAAAAGAAAAACCGGTTGATCATCGTTATAATTGAAAACATAACCCATGTTGCAGAAAAGGTATTTACGTTTTGGCATTAAAAGATTTATAATTTTTGCAGGGTTCTTCATAACGGCGCAGTCTGTACTGGCCGGCTGGGTGATCAGGGAAGTATCCAGGTTTACGGATACGGACAAAAAACAGGAAAGAACGGTTTATGCACAGGATCATAAGATCCGCCTGGAGGAGGAAGGGCTGGTCACTATCATTGATCTGTACCGCGGGATTATCCGCTTTTATAATCCGGATACGAAAAAATACTGGGAAGGGACCATGGATGATTATGACCGGGATATGGCGGAATTGTTGAAAGCGCGGTTTCTTGAGAAAATAAGTGACTACAGTAAAGAGGAGAAGGAAAAAGCACTCGAAAGCTATAAGCGTATGATCCGGCAGTTGCAGATGCCCGACTCGGCGGCGTTGCGCAAAGACCGCCTGGAGGTGAAGGTATCGCAGGTACGCACCGGTAAAGAGGTGGCCGGTTATGCCACCAAAGTGTTTATGGTATGGGTAAACGGCGTGGCCGTCGAGGAGAACTGGATTGCCCCGGATCTGCGGTTGCTCCCGCTGCCCGATCTGCAGAAATATTACACGATCTTTAATCGAATCACCAAATATTATGAACAGGGTTTTCATTATCAGGCCCATCCTCTTTATTTATACATGGAGACGCGGGGCTATCCCGTGAAAATACGGGAGTTCGGTTATGGCTACGAGGTGATCACCCGGGTGACCAAAGTGAAGAAGAAAAGATTATCTCCACGCCTGTTCATGTTGCCCGGCATGCCGCGGCGGGTGACGCTGCAGGAACTGAACACAAAATGACTCTCTCTTTTCCGGGGCAGATGCTTCCTGATTTTGTGGATTGTCCTATCTTTGCGACGGAGTAATTTTCTGAAAGAAGATTTACATGGATCACATACGTAATTTCTGTATCATCGCCCATATTGACCACGGGAAGAGCACCCTGGCCGACCAGTTGCTGATAAAAACCGGCTCGCTGGACGAACGGAACTTTCAGGAGCAGGTGCTGGATGATATGGACCTGGAACGTGAGCGGGGTATCACCATCAAAAGCCATGCGATCCAGATGCAATATGATCATGAGGGAGTTACCTATCAGTTAAACCTGATTGATACGCCCGGCCATGTGGACTTTTCCTATGAAGTCTCGCGCTCTATCGCTGCCTGTGAGGGAGCACTGTTGGTGGTGGATGCCACCCAGGGGATCCAGGCCCAGACAATCTCGAACCTGTATCTGGCCATAGAGCATGACCTGGAAATTATTCCGGTGCTGAATAAGATGGATCTTACCAATGCCATGCCCGAGGAGGTAAAAGACCAGATCGTGGACCTGGTGGGGTGTGAACGGGAGGAGATCATTGAAGCCAGCGGAAAAACAGGTGTGGGAGTGGATAGGATTCTGGAGAGCATCGTGAAAAAGATCCCGCCGCCGGAAGGAGACCCCAAAGCTCCCCTGCAGGCACTGATCTTCGACTCGGTGTATAACTCCTACCGTGGAATCTATGCCTATTTCAAAATCTTCAACGGAGAACTTCGTAAAGGCGACCATGTGAAGTTTGTGGCCACCGGCAGGGACTATACCGCCGATGAAATAGGGGTGCTGAAGCTCAAAAATGAACCGCGCGAGGTGTTGAGTGCCGGGGATGTGGGATATATCATCTCGGGCATAAAAAATTCCAGCGAGGTGAAAGTGGGAGATACCATCACACATGTAGAACGTCCCTGTGAGTCGGCCATTGAGGGTTTTGAGGATGTCAAGCCCATGGTGTTTGCCGGGATCTATCCCGTGGATGCCGATGATTATGAGGAACTGAGGGCCTCTATCGAAAAACTGCATCTCAATGATGCCTCCCTGACTTTTGAGCCGGAGTCTTCGGCTGCCCTGGGTTTTGGCTTCCGTTGTGGTTTCCTGGGATTGCTGCACATGGAGATCATCCAGGAACGGCTCGACCGGGAGTTCAATATGAATGTGATCACTACGGTTCCGAACGTTTCTTTTCGTGCCTATACCACCCGGGGAGAGTTGATAGAGGTGCATAACCCGTCGGGACTGCCCGATCCGACACACCTCGATTATATAGAAGAGCCTTATATTACGGCGCAGATCATTTCCAAATCGGAGTATGTAGGGCCCATCATGAAGTTATGCATCGATAAGCGGGGGACCCTGAAAAACCAGGTTTACCTGACCAGCGACCGCGTGGAGCTCACCTTTGAGATGCCGCTGGCAGAGATCGTATTTGATTTTTATGATAAGCTGAAAAGCATCTCCAAGGGATATGCTTCTTTCGATTATTATACCTCGGATTACAAACGGGCGAAGCTGGTGCGTCTGGATATCCTGCTGAACGGGGAGATGGTAGATGCTCTTTCCACGCTGATCCATAAAGATTATGCTTACAGCTTCGGACGGAGGATCTGTGTGAAGCTGAAAGAGCTGATCCCGCGACAGCAATTTGACATTGCCATACAGGCAGCCGTCGGCTCCAAGATCATTGCCCGCGAAACGGTGAAAGCCCTGCGGAAAGATGTTACCGCCAAATGCTACGGAGGTGATATCACCCGAAAAAGAAAACTGCTGGAGAAACAGAAAAAAGGCAAGAAACGGATGCGCCAGGTGGGGAGTGTGGAGGTGCCGCAGCAGGCCTTTCTGGCTGTGCTGAAACTGGACTGACCGGCTTTACTCTCAGCAAATCAGCTTGTACCCTTTACCGTGGATGTTGATGATCTCGACGGAAGGATCGTCTTTCAGATATTTTCTGAGCTTGGTGATATAAACGTCCATACTTCGTGCGTTGAAGTAATTGTCATCCATCCAAATGGTACGCAGGGCGAAGTTGCGTTCCAGGATTTTGTTTTTGTTGTTGCACAATAACCGCAACAGTTCGGATTCTTTGGTGGTCATTTTCTGCACCTGGTTTCCGAAGGTCAGTTCCTGTTTGTTGGCGTCGAACAGATATTTGCCGATCCTGAACTGATTTTGGTTTTCTCCCTGGCCCGGTTTGGTCCTGCGCAGGATGGCTTCGATGCGGAACAGGAGTTCTTCCATACTGAACGGTTTGGTGATGTAATCGTCGGCCCCGATGCGGAACCCTTCGAACACATCTTCTTTCATGGATTTGGCGGTGAGGAAAATGATCGGGATGTCCGAGTTCAGTTGTCTGATCTCCCGGGCCAGCGTAAAACCGTCTTTTACCGGCATCATGATGTCCAGCAGGCACAGATCAAAATGGTCGGTGATAAATCCTTTGTAGGCATGATCCCCGTCGGTGAACAATACGGTTTCGTACCCTTTGGCCTGGAGATACTCTTTCAGGAGCATACCCAGGTTTTCATCATCTTCTGCCAGCAAAATGCGGATTTTATCCATAGTGTTAAAATTATTAGTTTGTTTTGAATGGTAAAAATACGGTAAATGTGGTTCCCTTGTTTATCTGGCTTTCCACACTGATGGTTCCGTTGTGGTCTTCGACGATTTTTTTGACATAACTCAGGCCCAGACCGAATCCTTTTGCATCGTGGATGTTCCCGGTGGGTACCCGGTAAAACTGGTCGAATATTTTTTTCTGGTGTTCTTTGGAGAGTCCGATGCCGTTATCCTTAACATGTATCAGGATCCCTTTGGGACTATTTTCGGTTTTGATATAGATCAGTGGGGCCTCTTTGCAATATTTTATGGCATTGTCCACCAGGTTGGAGAAAACGTTGGTCATGTGCACCTCATCAACGGGGACCACGGATTCTTCCGCATTGAAATCGAACAGGATCTTTCCGTTCTTGTTTTGTATTCTGATGGAGAGGTTCTGGATTACGTTGGCAAGGATTTCGTGTATGTCGGTTTCTTTCTTTTTCAGTTTTACCCGGCCTTTTTCGAAAACAGCCATCTGCAGCACCTTTTCCACCTGGTGGCTTAGCCGGCGGGTTTCATCTTCAATGACCCGGGCGATATGGTCGATGTTTTTCTCATTGTCGGCGATGCTTTTGTCTTTCAGCATCTGGGATGCCAGGGAGATGGTGGAGATGGGTGTTTTGAGTTCGTGGGTCATGTTGTTGACAAAATCGGTTTTGATGTCGGTGATCCTTTTTTGTCTCATGATGATATAGAGGGTTCCCAGAAAAACAACCATAAAGAAGAAAGTGAGTGCCACGGAGAGGTATCCGATCCATCCCAGGGAGCGTACCAGGTATTTGTGCTCGTCCGGAAAATAGAGTACCAGTGAATTATCCTGGCTGACCAGGTCATTGGGAAAAAGTGTTTGCTCAAAGGTGTTGATGTATTTGTGTTTTGGGTTGTACCCCGGGGTTTTATATATGATGGTTGAATGGTCTTTCAGAATGGCAAACTCGAAAGGCTGGCTGATCCCATATTTGGCCAGGGTTTTCTTGATCAGGTAAAAAAGCTCTACCGGATGAATCCTTTCCCGGATATCCGGGGGTGTGGCGGAGAGCCTTTCCAGAATGTGTCTGATCATGAGGGCCCTGTTGGCTTTAATGATCTGTGGCCTCTCGTCGTTGGCTTCATTCAGGATGCCGTTAATGCGTCCTTTCAGCAACAGGGTGTCCATGGCTGAAAAGTTGTTCCTGACAGAGATCGTCCCTTGCCGGGGGATGGATTGAATATTTTGATTCAGGGATTGCTTCGTCCCTCCATTGTTCATGGGGCTTCCGTTATGCCGGTAGGTTTCTTTTGGTGACGACTGGATATCAATCTCCCGGATCACGATATCGTAGATCTCCTTTTTTTCCAGTTGCGAGATGATATCCTTGAATGCCGTATTTACCGTCTGCCTGAACTGATGGCTTTTTACCTCCAGGGCATGGTCCAACCAGTAGATCTGTATCATAACCAGGGCCACCATACCCATGGCCATGATGCCGGTTAGTATCCATATTGCCTTTTTGTTCATGGTATTACAAAAATACTCCTTTCCTTATTATCCCCGGATCTTTTAACACTATTTAACATCGCTTAACCCTTCTTAACGGAATTCGGGATTATCTTTGTTGTGTTCAAAAATATTAAAGGTTTTTTGAAACATTTTATTAAATAATACGTTCTTAAAATTAGAGAGAATGAAAAAGAGTTTGGCACGGTAATTGCAACATTTATAAAGAACAAAAGCAGTAGGTTTTTGGTTTAGGTTAATAAAAGGGTTAATACGGAAAAAGCAGGTGATCAATCGCCTGCTTTTTTTTGTTTTTCAGTCAAACTGCAGGGAGTCGGCCAAAGGATTGCCGGCAGGATCAACCGGAAAGCAGATATAGATCTCCGGGATTTTTTTCATGTGTATTTCCAGGTTGCCGGTAAACTCCGGACCTGGGTGGGGGGCAATGTGCAGCAGGAAATCGATATTTTTTAATTTTTCGAAAAGAAACCCGTTTTCCGAACGGTTTGCGATAAGATGCCAGGAGAGCATTTTTTTTTCATCTTTCCAGGCGAAAACCGGGAAGAGTGCTTTGCTGTTTTTTCGTGTGATCCCAAAATCGGCCGTACGGATAAAGTGAGCCCCCAGTTCCCGGTTCAAAATCCAGCTCAGATGATACCCTTTTTCATGAGAAGCGATGGCGCTGAGGAAATAGTCCCGGTCGGGTTCTATGAGCAGGCGATGTTTCTTTGTTCTGGCCATGGAACTTGAATAATGTGTTAACAGCATCTTATCCGGCAGACTGGATTTCGCTCCAGGCTTTCCGTGCCGCCATTTGTTCGGCTTCTTTTTTGGAGTATCCGGTCCCTTCGCCGAGAATGCGGTTGTGGGTCTGTAGTAGTGACATGAATATTTTTGTACCCTGTTGGTTACGACTCTCTTTGGTGACGAAGAATATTTTTCTGTGGTTTTTTTGTGCCCAGACCGTCATCATGCTTTTGAAATCGGTTTCTGTACCCAGAATTTCCGGCAGGTCAATATATTTCCTGAACAACACCCGGTGAAAATAGTAGCGGGTTTTTTTGTAACCGTGATCCAGAAAGAGAGCTCCGATAAAAGCCTCAAACACATCCCCGAAAATGTGCTTATGCTGGTTCTCTGACTGGAAGGTATATTGCACCAGTTTGTCCAGTTTCAATTTGATGGCGATGTCGTTCAGGGTGGATCCGTTGATGATCCTGGAACGGAGCTTGGAGAGCTCCCCTTCGTTTTTGCCGGGGAAAAGAAGATAAAGGTGCTCGGAAATGATGGTGCTGATGACGGAATCTCCCAAAAATTCCAGTCTTTCATTATTGATAACAGTCCCTGAAGTGGGCAGGGAATAGGAGCGGGTGATGAAAGCCATCTGATAAAGAGCAATATTGCGGGGTGATTAAGGTAGTAGTTTTTTTATTTGCATATAAAACCCCCTTTGGTCAGGCAAAAGGGGGTCGGCTTTTTTTATACGGAAAGGGTACACGTGTTATGACTCGAATTTTTTCAGGATGATGGAAGCATTGTGCCCGCCGAAGCCGAAAGTATTGCTCAATGCCACCTTTACGTCTCTTTTTTTCGCTTTATTGAATGTCATGTCCAGCTTGGGATCGATTGCGGGATCATCCTCAAAATGATTGATGGTGGGAGGGATGATTCCTTTCTGGATGGCCATGATGCTGGCGATGGCCTCGATGGCCCCGGCAGCTCCCAGCAGGTGTCCAGTCATGGATTTGGTGGAGCTGATACTCAGATCATAGGCATGTTCGCCGAACAGCTTCTGAATGGCCTGTGCTTCTGCGATATCTCCACGGGGAGTAGCTGTTCCGTGTACATTGATATAATCCACATCGCCGGGTTTCATATTTGCATCTTTCAGAGATTCTTCCATCACCAGGGCAGCTCCGAGGCCTTCGGGATGGGGTGCCGTCATGTGATAGGCATCGGCAGAGAGGCCCGCCCCGGCCAGCTCGGCGTAGATCCTGGCACCCCGTGCCCGGGCATGTTCAAGCTCTTCGAGTATGAGGGTGCCTGCGCCCTCACCCATGACAAACCCGTCACGTGTCTTGTCAAAAGGCCGCGAAGCGGTTTTGTATTCTTCGTTGTTGGTGCTGATGGCCATGATGGCATTGAACCCTCCGACGCCAACGCGGTTGATCGGAGCCTCCGCCCCACCGGTGACGAAAAGATCGGCTTTACCCAAACGGATGTAATTATATGCATCCACAATGGCATTGGCAGCCGTCGAACAGGCAGACACCGTGGCAAAATTGGGTCCTCTGAACCCGTATTTTATGGAGATATGTCCCGCGGCGATGTCCGAGATGATCTTCGGGATGAAAAAGGGACTGAAACGAGGCGTGCCGTCCCCTTCCACAAAAGATTTGATCTCTTCATAGAAAGTCTGAAGACCTCCGATGCCCGAACCGTAAATGACCCCAACACGGTTGTGGTCGATGGACTCTTGGTCTATGCCTGCATCCCGGATGGCTTCGTCGGAAGCTACCAGAGCAAACTGACAATACCGGTCCAGTTTGCGCAGCTCTTTCCTGTCGAAATAATCCTTCGGATCGAAATTTTTTACCTCACAGGCAAAATGGGTCTTGTATTTGGAGGTGTCAAAACGTGTAATAAGGTCGGAGCCGCTTACTCCGTCAGCCAATGCTTCCCAATAATCGGGTACATTATTTCCCAGCGGGGTCAGCGCTCCTAACCCTGTAACTACTACACGTCTTAATGTCATCTTGGTTCTACTTTACGTTTTCTTCAATGTACTTGATGGCTTCACCTACTGTGGAGATGTTTTCTGCCTGATCATCGGGAATGCCAATGTTGAATTCTTTTTCAAATTCCATGATCAGCTCAACCGTATCCAGGGAGTCTGCCCCCAGATCATTGGTGAAACTGGCTTCGGGAGTTACTTCACTTTCATCAACTCCCAGCTTGTCAGCGATAATCGCTTTTACTCTTGATGCAATGTCTGACATAATTTTAAATTTTTAGTTACAAAAAAATGATTACACGTTTAAGTTGCAAAGAAATGTATTTCAACAAAATTTTTCAAACAAATATATATTTTTTTACTTTACCAGATAAATCATACCGTAATATAAACAGATATTTTGCTTATTTTTATCCGTATAAGTGTCGATCAATGAGAAAAAAATGGAGACTGGCAGTGTTTGCCTCGGGGTCCGGAACCAATGCCCAAAATTTAATCGAACATTTCAACAAAACGTTCGATCGGGAGGTTGTTCTGGTGGTGACCAACAATCCGGAGGCCTTTGTAATTGAGCGGGCAAAAAAACTGGGGGTGCCCTGCAGGATTTTTGACCGCCAGGCTTTCAGGGATGGAAAGGTCCTGGATGCATTAAAAGAAGTGAAAGTGGATTTTATTGTACTGGCCGGTTTTTTATGGTTGATACCCCGGAATATTTTGCGGGCATATCCGGGAAAGATCGTGAATATTCATCCTGCTCTGTTGCCAAAGTACGGGGGCAAAGGGATGTACGGGCATCATGTTCATAAAGCGGTGATCGCAAACGGGGAAAAAGAGTCGGGCATCACCATTCATTATGTGAATGAGGAGTATGACAAGGGGGATATAATTTTCCAGGCGAAATGTCCCGTGAAGCCGGATGATACACCGGATACGCTGGCACAGCGTATTCACCTTCTCGAGTATGAGTATTTCCCGAAAATAGTGGAGGAGCTTCTGGATAAGTTGGGAAACAACGGTTAGTTTATCACAACATTGATAATCTTTTTCGGGACAAAAATGATTTTACGGATGGTCTTCCCTTCGATCCATTTCCGGGCAGCAGGAGCTTCTTTTACGGCTTTTTCCGCTGCTTCCCCGGAGATGTCTGCCGGCAGCGGGAGTTTGAACCGCAACTTACCGTTGAAAGAGACCGGATATTCGAAGGTGTCTTCTTTCAGCCATTTCTCATCGTGGTCGGGGAGTGTGGCAAAGCTGATACTGGGTTGATGTCCCAGCCGTTCCCACAGTTCTTCTGCGATCAGGGGTGCAAGGGGAGAGATGAGGATGACCAGGGGTTCGAGGATTTCCCTTTTCCGGCAGCGGAGGCCCGCCAGTTCATTGGTGCATACCATCAGTGTGCTCACCGCCGTGTGGTAGGAGTAACGTTCGATATCTTCCCTTACCTTTTTGATGGTGCGGTGCAGGATCTTCAGTTCCTGTTCGGTAGGAGGCTCCCCGGTGACGGCAAAACGGTTTTCTTCGTTGTGATACAGTCGCCAGAATTTTTTGATAAACCTGGAGATCCCTTCGATCCCGTTGGTGTCCCATGGTTTGGATTGCTCTATGGGCCCCAGGAACATTTCATACATACGCAACACGTCCGCGCCGTATTTGTCGATCAGCTCATCAGGGGTCTGTACATTGTGTTTCGACTTGGACATTTTCTCAATCTCCCATCCGCAGATATATTTCCCGTCTTCCAGGATGAAACGTGCATTGGCAAACTCGGGTCTCCATTTTCTGAAAGCTTCTATGTCCAGTTCATCGTTGTGCACCAGGTTGATGTCCACATGCAGCGGGGTGGACCACTGCTCGCGGTCTTTAATGTTTTTGGAAACGAACATAGGACGGAGTTCTCTGATTTTATGCTTGTCAAAAATAACTCCGCCTGCTGCCGATTCTTCAATGGCTTTTAGTATTTCTTCCACAATTTCTTCATTCAGGTCAATAATATCGGCAATGGGAAGCAGCAACAGTTTTTTCCCTGTATTCCTGATGTATTTTTTGTAATATTTCTCCAGTTTTTCCAGTTTCTCCTGACTTTTTATTTCAACGATCAGGTCCGCTTTTTTGTGGTAGAAATCGAATTTTCTGTTTCCGTCCCGGTAATCTCTGATCACATTATCCGCTTCTCCGGTTTCAATGAACCTTTGCCAAAGGAGATATTCCGCATATTTTTCCATGTTGACGCGGTATACGAAGTTGGATCGTCCCAGTATTTTTCCCTGGTTGATCAGTTTTTGGAAGGGCTCTTCCTCCATAGAGAGGCCCAGGTCGTACAGGAATTTATTCCAGAAGCGGGAATAGATCAGGTGGCCTGTGGCATGTTCGTCTCCTCCGATGTAGAGGTCCACATTTTTCCAGTAGCTGACGGCCTCTTTGGAAAAATATTCCCGGTCGTTGTGCGGGTCCATATAGCGCAGGTAATATCCGCTGGAACCGGCAAAGCCGGGCATGGTATTGGTCTCGAGAGGATACCCTTCGGGGGAGGTCCAATTTTTTGCCCGGGCCAGGGGAGGATCGCCCGTTTCGGTGGGGAGATATTTGTCCACTTCCGGGAGTTCGAGGGGCAAGAGGTTTTCGTCGAGAGGATAAGGAATCCCCTCTTTATAATAAATGGGGAACGGCTCGCCCCAGTATCTCTGGCGGCTGAAGATCGCATCACGCAGACGGTAGTTGACTTTTGCGTAGCCCCGGTTTATCTTTTTCAAAAAATCGATGATGGCCGGGATGGCTTCCCGCACAGGCAGATCATTGATGATCCCCGAGTTGATCAGATAGCCTTCCTTTGAGTCGTATGAATCTTCCCATCCGGCGGGATCTTCCTGTTTGCCCTTCTCGCGGGTTACCACCTGAACAATGGGCAGATTAAAATGGCGGGCAAAGGCGAAGTCGCGGGAATCATGGCCCGGAACGGCCATGATGGCTCCGGTGCCGTAACCTGCCAGTACATATTCTGACACCCAGATGGGGATTTTTTCTTCATTGACCGGGTTGATGGCATAGGCCCCGGTGAAAACACCGGATATAGTCTTTGTATCGGCGATCCTGTCCCGTTCAGGACGGTTGATGGCTTTTTTTACGTATTCCTCCACCTCTTCCCGGTGTTCATCGGTAGTGATATCACGGATGAAGGGATGCTCGGGCGCCAGCACCATAAAGGTGGCGCCGAAAAGCGTGTCGGGGCGCGTGGTGAATATTTCGAGGGGTTCGGGATAATTTTCGACATCGAAGAAAACGACGGCTCCTTCCGAGCGGCCGATCCAGTTTCGTTGCACTTCCTTGATCGATTCGCTCCAGTCTATGGTCTCCAGTCCGTCGAGCAGACGCTGGGCATAGGCTGTGATGCGCAGAAACCACTGTCGCATTTTTTTCCGTTCGACCGGATAGCCTCCCCGTTCGGAGTACCCTTCTTTCACTTCGTCATTGGCCAGTACCGTCCCGAGGGCAGGGCACCAGTTGACCCAGGTGTCGGAGAGATAGGCCAGCCGGTAATTCATGAGGATCTCCTGTTTCTCCTTTTCAGGGAAAGCATTCCATTCTTCCGCGCCGAACGTCTCGACGGGGGAAGAAGCAGCCCGGACCTTTTTGTTGCCTTCTTTTTCAAAGATCGCGATCAGCTTATCTATAGGCTCGGCCCGGTCGGTTTCCCGGTTATACCAAGATTTGTACAGTTGCAGGAAGGTCCACTGGGTCCATTTGTAATAGGCGGGGTCGGAGGTGACCACCTCCCGGTCCCAGTCGAAGGAAAAACCCAGTTTACCAAGCTGTTCACGGTATTTCTGTATGTTTTTGGCCGTAGTGACAGCCGGGTGTGTACCTGTCTGTATGGCATATTGTTCTGCAGGCAGCCCGAAAGCGTCGAAACCCATGGGATGCAGAACATTGTATCCTTTCAGCCGCATATATCTTGCGTAGATGTCGGAAGCGATATATCCGAGCGGGTGCCCGACGTGGAGACCGGCTCCTGAAGGGTAGGGAAACATATCCAGAACATAATATTTGGGTCTGGAAGGGTCTGTTTCCGTTTTAAAGGTTTTGTTTTTCTTCCAGTAATCCAGCCATTTCTTTTCTATTTCCCTGAAATTATAATCCATGTCATAAAGTTTTGCAATATCAGTGTGCGAAAATAGGAAAAGTTCATCAATAATTTTATTAAATTTGCACCCTGATTAACCGGTCCCGTAGTTCAATTGGATAGAATGTCAGATTCCGGTTCTGAAGGTTGTGGGTTCGAGTCCCGCCGGGATCACCAAACCGGTACTGTAAAGTGCCGGTTATTTTTTTTGAAAAATAATCTGACAATCATGTAGAAGAAGGCGGGACGAGAAGTTTATCCCGAGCGACCGGAGGGAGCCGAGGGAAGTCCCGCCGGGATCACCAAACCGGTACTGTAAAGTGCCGGTTTTTAAATAAAAAAACGCCTGCTATACGGCAGGCGTCTTATAAAGTACCCATTTCATTATTTCAATTTTTCCGTCTTGACTGAAGAGTAGTTGATCTTCAGGGCATTTGCCCTTCTCAGGGCTTGTTTGATGTCGGTAATGACTCCCATTTTAGTGTTTTCATCCACTTTAAGAGAGATGGTTAATTTGTTGCGGTCGGCTTCATTCAACCGGTCTCTTGCCTGGGCAATAAAATCCTGGATATCCGAAACGGTCCTGAACTGGTCATTCAGCTGGATACGGGGTTCGGTACCGAACATTTTCTGGAACCGCGGGAGGGGTTTCCCTACATAGATGTATGATACCAGAGATTTTTTCTCCAGTTTTTTGGCTTCCGTAGCTTCGGGGACGCGGATGTTTACTTTAAGGTCCACTTCCCGCATCACGGTAGTGACCATAAAGAAGAAGAGCAGCATGAAGATGATGTCGGGCAGGGAAGCTGTATTGATCTGGCCGACGGATCTTTCTTCTTCGTTAGGACGGAATTTAGACTTCATTATTTTCCTCCTCCAACATTTTTAGGTTCAGCTTCAGAGATAGCTGCCGGATAGTATTTTTTGATGGCATTTTGTCGGTCCTTATCCAGGTCGTCATAGTTCATGCCGAACTTAGACTGGGCCAGTTCATTACGAAGTTCATCCTTGGCAGCGATCAGTTCATTCTGGACTTTGATATATGTTCCGTAAGATGTTCCCCGGTCGTTTTGCAGTGAGATGACCGGGTTTTTGGTCACGAACACATGGCCGAAAAACGGAATATCCTTCCATACTTTTTCTGGCAGGTTGTCTTTGTTGTTCGGGTTGGCGATGAATTCTCTGGCTGCTGCCCGCAGTTGGTGGATATCCATACGTTTTCCTTCGACGAGCAGTTCATTGTTTTTGTTGATCAGCACGACAAAGACATTTCTTTCCTTGATTTTGTCCTGTTTTTTATTTTGGTTTTTCTCGGGCATAGCCGGGAGCATCCTCATCAGACCTGTATCCACGTCCATGGTGGTGGTGACAAGGAAAAAAATCAGGAGCAGGAAAGCTATATCAGCCATAGATCCTGCATTGATCGGTTGTAACTTACGTGCCATGGTTTAGCTCCAGCTTAAGAATAAACGAATTATTTAAATAACTTGGCAACTTCCACGTAGATAATTGCCAGGAAAGCAATACCGGCCAGCAGATAGGCAGCGATAAGTCCTGTTCCTACCCATTTGAGTACCGTTGGGGTGTTGCCGCTGCCTTCATAGCCGGGGATATTCAGCACCTGGTCGGATGCAAGCATATAAGCAGCTCCAAACAGTACCACCAGCGCAACCAGTGAGATCAGGGCTCCTTTCAATGCTTTTTTACTGGTGAAAATATTTGCGAACGAAAAGAGCAATGTGATCACAACTGCCAGTCCGAAAAGAACATAAGCCCACCAGAGTGCGATGTTTGTTACAACGGGTTCTTCAAGGGTGGTACCGGCGGTTCCCGGAACTTTGGGTCCAAAATAGAACCAGCCGAGGAGAACCACAGAGATCCCCATGATAACCCATAGTATGATTTTGACAATGGTTTTAAGTGTACCAGACATAATCTCTCTTATTTATTTTTAGCATTATGTTTAACCAGCAGGTCAATCAGGGAGATGGATGCATCTTCCATGGTCACGGTGATGCTGTCGATTTTTGACAGGATATAGTTATAGAACACCTGCAGGATGATAGCGACGATCAGACCGGAAACGGTGGTGATCAGGGCGACTTTAATACCGCCGGCGACCAACTGTGCGGAAACGGTCCCTGCGACCTGAATTTTGTCGAAGGCATCGATCATCCCGATGACCGTTCCCATAAATCCGAGCATGGGGGCGATGGCGATGAAGAGGGCTATCCAGGAGAGGTTTTTCTCCAGCAGTCCCATCTGGACACCTCCGTAAGAGATAACGGCTTTTTCTGCCATTTCGACTCCTTCACCGGCCCGGTCGAGACCCTGATAGAAGATACTGGCCACCGGCCCGCGGGTGTTGCGGCATACCTCTTTGGCGGCTTCAATGCCTCCCGACTCGAGGGCGTCCTCTACATTCTTGAGGAGTTTTTCGGTGTTGGTGGTTGCCAGGTTCAGATAAATGATCCTTTCAATGGCCAGCGCCAGACCGAAAATAAGGGTCAGAAGAATCGTCCCCATAAAACCGGCACCTCCCTCGATAAACTTGGCTTTGATCTGTTTCAATAACACGTTCTGGTTTCCTCCCTGTTGTTTTTCACCGCCGGCCTTTGTGGTTGCCTGTTGTGCAGTGGTATCAACAGTGGCAGAGTCGTTTTGAACGACCGTGGCTGTGTCGCTGTTTGTCTCCGTCTGAGCAACAGCAAAATCGGATGCTCCCAATCCCAGCATCCCGATGACCGCAACAAATGCAAATAGTTTTTTCATGAACATCTACTTTTTTAGTTAATAACGAAATCTTTGTTTTGCAAAGTATTAAAATTTATTTCAGAATTCCAATATTTTTTTATTGCGGAGAGGAAGGGATTCGAACCCTTGGTACTGTTCCACACAGCACACACGCTTTCCAGGCGTGCACCTTCGGCCACTCGGTCACCTCTCCGAACATGTATGAAAAACAGTATCATGTTGAGGGCGCAAAATAATAAAAAAAGTTAAATTATTCACGGATTTCTCCGCAAATTGATTTTTGCAGTATAATTTTTTTTTCTTCAACGGTCAGTTCCATAGCCAGAACAAACATCGTTTTGGTTAAAGCAGCTTCCGAGGTAAGATCTTTCCCGCCGGTCACTCCGGTTTCCTTCAGCCGGTGTCCGGTCTCGTACCGGTCCATATCCACAGAACCGGCCCGGCATTGTGAAATGTTCAGGATGATTCCCCCCCGGGAGACGAAATCTTTCAGCGGAACAAGGAATTCCTCGGATGTGGGGGCATTACCTGCGCCGTAAGTCTCGAGGATGATGGCTTTCAGGGAAGGGATGCGGGTGATATCATGGATCATCTTCGGGGAAAGACCGGGAAAGACCTTCAGGAACATCACATTCGTATCCAACCGGGTGATGAATCTGGTTGGTCTGGAAAGGTCGGCTTTCCGTATGGCATCCCGGTTGTAATGGATATGCACTCCTGTTTCCGCCAGCAGTGGATAATTGGGCGATACAAATGCATTGAAGGTTTCGGCGCTGAACTTGGTGGTGCGGTTTCCCCTGAACAATTTGAATTCGAAATAAACGGATACTTCCGGCACCATGGGCCTGCCGGTTTCATCTACCGACGCTGCGATCTCAATGGCGGAAATCAGGTTTTCCTTGCCGTCGGTGCGCAGGGTGCCTATGGGCAGTTGCGAGCCGGTCAGGATCACGGGTTTCTGCAGATCCTGTAAAAGAAAAGAGAGTGCAGAGGCCGTATAAGCCATGGTGTCCGTGCCGTGAAGGATCACGAACCCGTCATGTGAATGGTAATGTTCTTCGATCAGCCGCACCAGCCGCACCCAGAAATCCGGTTGAATCTCCGAGGAGTCCACTACGGGGTCGAAAGTCACCGTTTCAATACGGCAGTCAAACTGGTGCAGCTCCGGTATCTGGTTGAGGATGTGGTCAAAATCCAGCGGTTTCAGCAAACCCGTGACAGGATCATTGACCATGCCGATGGTGCCGCCTGTATAAATTAACAAGATAGACCGGGATTCCAGTTTCATACGGATAGTGAGGTTAATGGAAATAACTCCAACGCATTACGCGTGGTGATCTTCGCAAGTGTTCCGGGCTCCATGGAGAAAAGGCCGGCGAGAAACCGGGCGATATAAACCAGATAACCGCTTTCATTTCTTCTTCCTCTTTTGGGGACGGGGGCCAGAAAGGGGGCGTCCGTTTCGAGGAGAAGGCGGTCAGGTCCCAGCGATAGCAGGGTTTCGCCCAGCGTCGAATTTTTGAAGGTTACAATTCCGTTGATGCCAAGGTAGAATCCTTTGTCAAGGGCTTGTTTTGCCTGTTCTTTTGTGCCGGTGAAACTGTGAAAGACCCCCCGGGGAACCCGGGGAAATTCATCCAGAACGGAAAAGATCAGGGGCAGGGATTCGCGGGAATGGATGACCAGCGGCAGGTCAAAAGCCAGGGCCCATTCGATCTGTTGTCTGAACGCTTCGGTTTGTTGCTCGCGGTATTTCTTTTCCCAATACAGGTCGATGCCCACTTCTCCGATACCCACATAAGTTCCATTTTTCAGGTACCCGTGTATCTCCTCCAGCTGTTGCCGGAAATTTTCTTTGACCGATGTGGGATGCAATCCGAGCATCGGATAGCAGTGACCGGGAAATGCTTCTGCCAGTTTCAGCATCACGGTAATGGTGCCTTTGTCTATGTTGGGTAACAACATTTTGTCCACACCGGCGCGGATGGCTACTTCGACCACTTCGTGGCGGTCTGCGTCAAATTCGGGAAGGTAGAGATGGGTATGGGTATCTATCAGCTTCATTATAACGTTATATTTGCCGGGCAAAAATACAAAAAAGGGGCAGAAAGCCCCTTTTTTTGACAAAAAGATGTTTTCACAGAAGAGTTTAGACGATACCCTGGGCCAGCATGGCGTCGGCAACTTTTACAAAACCGCCTATGTTGGCGCCGTTGAGGTAGTTTACCCACCCGTCTTTTTCTTTTCCGTAGGTGACACAGGTGGTGTGAATGTCCATCATGATGGTCTTCAGACGGGTATCCACTTCTTCGCGTGTCCAGGTGAGACGCAGTGAATTCTGGCTCATCTCCAGGCCGGAAACGGCCACCCCTCCTGCATTGGCTGCTTTTCCGGGGCCATAGAGGATTTTGTTTTTCAGATAGACCTCAATGGCTTCGGGAGTGCTGGGCATGTTGGCTCCTTCGGCGACGCATATACAACCGTTTTTTATCAGGGTTTCGGCTTCTTTTCCGTCCACTTCGTTCTGCGTGGCACAGGGCAGGGCCACATCACAGGGCACGCTCCAGGGGCGCTCCCCTTCATGATATTCCACGCCGTATTTCTCGGCATATTCTCTGATCCGGCCCCGGCGAACGTTCTTGAGATCCATGACATATTCCCATTTTTCCTGGTCGATGCCATCCGGATCATAGATGTATCCGCTGGAGTCGGAGAGGGTGACTACTTTGGCTCCCAGCTCGTTGGCTTTTTGTACGGCATACTGGGCCACATTTCCCGAACCGGAAACGGCCACCGTTTTTCCTTTCATGGATTCGCCCCGGGTGTTGAGCATCTCTTCGGCAAAATACACCGCACCGTAACCGGTGGCTTCGGGACGGATCAGGCTGCCTCCCCATTCCAGGCCTTTGCCTGTCAAGACTCCTGTGAATTCATTTCTCAGTCTTTTGTACTGTCCGAAAAGGAATCCTATTTCCCGGCCTCCGACACCGATATCCCCTGCAGGGACATCCGTGTTGGGTCCGATATGTCGGAACAGCTCGGTCATGAAGCTCTGGCAAAAACGCATCACTTCATTGTCCGATTTTCCCTTGGGGTCAAAGTCGGAACCACCTTTGCCCCCCCCCATGGGGAGAGTGGTCAGGGAGTTTTTAAATACCTGCTCGAAAGCCAGGAACTTGAGGATTCCCAGGTTTACAGTTGGGTGGAAACGCAATCCGCCCTTGTAAGGCCCTATGGCGCTGTTCATCTCGATACGGTATCCTTTGTTGATCTGTATCTCCCCGTTATCATCCACCCAAGGCACCCGGAAAAGGATGACTCGTTCGGGCTCAACCATACGTTCCAGGATCTTGGCCTGTTTGTATTTGGGATTCTCTTCGATATATGGGATCAACGATTCGGATACTTCCATAACCGCCTGGTGAAATTCTTTTTCCCCGGGGTTTTTGGCGATCACATGGGCCAGGAATTGTTCTACGCGTTTGTCCATAATGTATTAGTTTTAAGAGGTTAGTAATGTAATGCATGCAATATTATACATTTATCGCATAATAAAATATGATTTTAAGCAGCCTTTGGATATTATGATGTTAATATGTAGGTAGTAAGTCTGTAATAGGGATATGTGCGGCGAAATGTTTAACAACATAATTCAGGCCAGGTAACGGTAGATATTTCCCGGGAGTATGGTGACCAGTCCGGAAAATTCCAGGTTCAGAAGCAAGGAGGAAGCCTTGCTGACAGGCAGGTTGGCCAGGACGGCCAACTGGTCCACCGACAGTTCGCCGTGTTGTTTGAGGACATCCAGCAGCTTATTTTCTTCTTCGTTCAGATCGGCAAAGAGTTCTTTCTGGATATTTTTTTTGGGGGAAGAGGAGGATTTCCAGCCCATCATATAGGCGATATCTTTTCCGGATTCCACGAGAGCGGCCAGGTTTTTTTTGATCAGTTGATTGCAGCCCTGCGACCAGTTGTCCGACACCCTGCCGGGCAGGGCAAAGACATCGCGGTTGTATGAGTTTGCCAGGTCGGCAGTGATCAGGGCGCCGCCCTTGGCACCGGATTCCACGATCAGGGTGGCATCGGCCAGTCCGGCGATGATCCGGTTGCGGGCGATAAAGTTACCCTTGTCGGGGGTTTGTGAGGTGGCGAACTCGGTGACCAGTGCACCCTGTTTGACAATATCGCGTGCCACCTGACGGTGTACGGCAGGGTAGATCATATGCAGACCGTGGCCCAGCACGGCGGCGGTCTGCAGGCCGTGCTTCAGGGCCGCCTTGTGCGCGCACACGTCAATGCCGTAGGCCAGGCCGCTGACCACAAGGAGATCCGGATAATCCGCCGCCAGTTCTTCCACGATCTTATTACATTGTCCGGTACCGTACGGGGTGGCATGCCTGGTTCCGACAATGCTGATCACCCTGGCAGCATCCAGGTCGATCTCTCCTCTTATATAGATGATCACCGGGGCGTCTTCACACTGTTTCAGGCGCAAAGGGTAGTCATCATCCAGAAACCATACGGTGCGGATGTTGTTTTTCCGGACAAACTCGTATTCCTCTATTGCCGCTTCCAGTGCTTTTTCACGGTGGGAGCGGGTGAGAGGGTTCGGGCCTATCCCCGGGATCTTTTCGGGATTTTTAGCGGTTTCCCGGAAGAAATTCTCAGCCGACCCCGTATGTGCCAGGATGGTTCGTGCCCGGATGGAACCTACTCCCGGCAGCAGGCTGAGTGCGATCTGATAGACAAGAGGTTCCATAAAATGACTACAGTATGCCCAGGTCGAGCATGGCGTTGGCGACTTTCAGAAAGCTGGCTACATTGGCCCCCCGGACATAATCCACGTATCCGTCGTCTCTTTTTCCGTATTTTACGCAGGCATGATGGATATCGCCCATGATTTGGTGGAGGCGGTCGTCCACCTCCCGGGCGGTCCAGTTCATCTTGAGGGCATTTTGTGACATCTCCAGGCCGGAGGTGGCTACGCCTCCGGCGTTGGATGCTTTTCCGGGGGAAAAGAGGATGCCGTTGTCCTGGAAGATCTGTATGGCTTCAGGAGTACAGGGCATATTGGCCCCTTCGGTGACACAGATACATCCGTTTTTGATGAGATTGCCGGCATCTTCTTCGTTGAGTTCGTTTTGGGTGGCACAGGGCAGGGCCACATCCGCTTTTACTTCCCAGGGGTGTTTGCCGGGGATGAACTCCACCCCGTCAAACTCGCGGGCATAGGGCTCGACGATGTCTTCGTTGGTAGCGCGCAGCTCCAGCATGTAGTCGATTTTTTCGCCGGATACGCCGGCGGGGTCGTAAACATAACCGTCGGGGCCGGACAGGGTGACCACCTTACCCCCCAGATCCGTAACTTTTTTGGCAGCCCCCCAGGCCACGTTGCCGAAGCCCGAGATGGCTACTTTTTTATTTTCCAGGGTTTCTCCGCGGGTGGCCAGCATCTCCTTGGTGAAATAAACCACGCCGTAGCCTGTGGCTTCGGGCCGGATGAGACTGCCTCCCCAGTTCAGTCCCTTTCCCGTGAGCACACCCGTATGCTCATGGGTGAGTTTTTTATACATGCCGTAAAGGAATCCTATTTCCTGTCCGCCTACCCCTATGTCACCGGCCGGTACATCCGTGTCGGGCCCGATGATCTTCCACAGCTCCAGCATGAACGACTGACAAAAACGCATGATCTCCTGGCGGGATTTTCCCTTCGGGTTGAAATCACTGCCCCCTTTGCCGCCCCCGAGAGGGAGGGTAGTCAGGGCATTTTTAAATATCTGTTCAAAGCCCAGAAATTTCAGGATGCTGAGATTGACACTGGGGTGAAAACGCAGTCCTCCCTTGTAGGGCCCCAGGGCATTGTTGAACTGTATACGGTATCCCAAATTGACATGGACATTCCCTTCGTCATCCGTCCAGGGCACTTTGAAGGTGATCACCCGGTCCGGTTCGACCAGCCTTTCAATGATCCCGGCCGACTGAAACTGCGGGTTCCGGTTGTATATCTCTTCAACGGATTCCAAAACCTCCCTGACGGCCTGGAGATATTCCTTTTCGCCGGGATGCTTTTGTTCCAAACGGGAAATGATTTCTTCTGTTTTCATAACGGGTATGGTTTATTAATTTTTTTCATACATCACGCCTGTTGTTTAACAGGTGTTTTTGAGGCCATCAGCCTGTACAGGGAGACCAGCATTCTTTTTCGCTCTTCTTCGGGCAGGCCGTTGATATATACCGGCGGATATTTTGCCGTTTTGTTGTTGATGTTCTGGTAAAGGAACAGTGCTTTACGGAGCCCGAAAAATGTTTCCCTGATCTCGGCCCGGACAAAATCCTTTTTGGGAATATGGTAGGTTCTTTTTCCCGACGTAAAAAATCCAATGGGATACGTTTTGATGACGATCTTGTCTCCGTCATCAGAATAATAGATATAATGTAACTTCAGAATGGTAGGGTATAATACTACGGCAACATAGATGATCCCGAAAAAAACCGTGTAATAATCCTTCGGAATACCCGGTGTCACCCTCTCATAAAAACCGGTCAGGTAGATGGAATAAACAATGAATACATAAATAATGGTACTTATCAACTGGATCAGCCAGGTGAGGATATGGAGATGTTTGTTCTCAACGGTCATAGATTCTTTAAATGATCAGTCTTTTGCGGACAGGGAGTTATAGTAATAGATCAGATCGATAATGGCATCTTCTTTGGATAGTTTCAGATGGTTGGTTTTGATATATTTTTCCAGTTCGCTTTTATGGTCTCCGAGGGCATTGAGGATGCTTTTTTTGCTTTTGGATATTTTTACGGCCGGCCTGTCGTCTTTTTTGATAAAATAGATTTTTGCCGTTCTGAAATAATTCCTGTAATTTCCTCCTTCGTAATTGCTGGCCGGGAGTTGTTCTCTTTTGATGATGCTTTCCCTGCGGAGCAACAGCTGGCAATTCCCTTTGGCCAGCACCTCAAAATATCCGTTTTTGTAAAAAGCCCCTTCTTTATAGCGGGAATAAATAAATTCCCGGTGGCCGAAACTTATATTGTCAATGACTTCGGGAGAAGTAAGAACTTTAATGGTATCATTGATCTCAAATTCTATATTGTCGGTATAGGTGTTCAGGCGCAGGGGGACATCACCGGCCCTGGTAGAATCCTTGAAAAGGATGATCCCTTTTTCAAAATCCTTGTCCACAAAAGGATTCCCCTCCACATTGATGTATGCATCCTTTTCTGTGATCAGGGAACGGTGCATCATCTCCACGATCTTGGGGTTGGTGTTGGGTGAAGAGTAAATCTGCCCGGAAGAGACGGCCGGAAAACCGGCGAGAAACACGAAAAACAGGATGGATCGTATTTTCATTGGTTGTTTTTTTTGAATTTATTTCTCTGACGGTTCATGTACAAAGTTAAACAATTTATTCCT
Source organism: uncultured Rikenellaceae bacterium (assembly GCA_964649335.1). Classification (GTDB taxonomy): domain Bacteria; phylum Bacteroidota; class Bacteroidia; order Bacteroidales; family VadinHA17; genus DRPN01. The sequence continues at coordinate 23,019 of CAZYPI010000014.1, forward strand.
GAAAAGTGGCAGCGATGTCACCGTTTTGTTTTAAAAAAGGTATCCATCAGTTTTTTTGCTTCTTCACGCAGTATGCCCTGTGTCAGGGAGGTGGCCGGATGGGTGATGACGGGGCGGTGGCGGAGAAATCCTCTTTTTTCATCTTCTGTGGCGAAAACGATGCGGCCGATCCTGGACCAGAAGAGGGCTCCGGCGCACATGGGGCAGGGCTCGACGGTCACATACAGGGTGCATTTATCCAGGAATTTGTTTCCCAGGTAATGGGTGGCAGCCGTGATTGCCAGCATCTCGGCATGGGCGGTGGGGTCGTGCAGCATCTCCACCTGGTTGGTTCCCCGGGCAATAACCGTTTCGTTGCATACGATGACTGCGCCGACAGGGATCTCCCCGGCTTCCAGCGCTTTGCGGGCTTCTTTCAGTGCCAGCTTCATAAAATAGGCATCATCGAGGATTTTATCTTCTTTCATCCATTTATAGTTTTGTATCTATCTGATAAGCTGATTCTTGTTTTTTTTATTAACCCCCTCCCTTTATCCCTCCCCCTCGCCGAGGGGGAGGGATTTTCTTCCTGCGTTTTTTATTTCACTATAAACTTAGGGTGGGGGTCATATCATTAAATATTTTAATTTAAATAATCATTTCCCCTCTGTGTTTTAAATCATCCATGTTTTTTTCATCTGTATAAAAACAATGATTTGGTAAAGATGAAAAAAAAGCGGGGGAAAGAAAATCTTCTCCGTAATTATTTTATGTATTTTTGCCAAAATTTTGTTGTTATGTACCGAACACACAATTGCGGGGAGCTCCGGCTGAAAGATGCCGGGAAAGAGGTGGTCTTGTCAGGATGGATACAAAGGTCCCGGGATCTGGGCGGGATGACTTTCATCGATTTGCGTGACCGGTACGGCATCACACAGTTGGTGTTCAATATGGATCAGGATCCCGTGCTCTGCCGGGAAGCCCGGAAACTGGGGCGGGAAGATGTGGTCCGGATAGAAGGAACCGTCCGGGAAAGAAGCAACAAAAACAGAAACCTGCTTACCGGAGATATAGAAATAGAGGTAAAAAAGACAGAAGTGCTGAACAAGTCGGAACTGCCGCCCTTCACCATCGAAGAAGAAACCGACGGCGGGGAGGAGATCAGGATGAAATACCGCTATCTGGATCTGAGAAGGGAGCCGCTGAAAAAGAATCTGATACTCCGTCACCATCTGGCACGGGAGGTGAGAAAATATCTGGACAAAGCGGACTTCCTGGAAATAGAAACCCCGGCGCTCATCCGGTCAACGCCCGAAGGGGCGCGTGATTTTGTGGTGCCTTCGCGTTTGCATAAATATCAGTTCTATGCCCTGCCCCAGTCGCCGCAGATATTCAAACAGTTGCTGATGATTGCCGGCTATGATAAATATTTCCAGCTGGTGAAGTGTTTTCGCGACGAAGACCTGCGGGCCGACCGGCAACCGGAGTTTACACAGATAGATTGTGAGATGTCTTTTGTGGAAAAGGAAGAGGTGCTGAACGTGTTTGAAGGATTGATCACTTACCTTTTTGATACTGTTCTGAAGATGAAGTCCGAAGGATCTTTCCCGCGGATAACGTATGAGGAGGCTATGGAAAAATACGGCACCGACAAACCGGATATCCGTTTCGGGATGGAGATCACAGATCTGACTGCTGAAGCCGCAGGAAAGGGCTTCCGTGTTTTTGACCAGGCGGAATATATCGGGGGCATCTGTGTCCCGGGCAGTGCCGACTATTCGAGGAAACAACTGGACCGCCTGACCGACTTTGTGAGACGACCCCAGATCGGTGCAGGCGGATTGGTATATGTGAAATACCTGGAAGACGGTTCCGTAAAATCTTCGGTGGATAAATTTTTTCCGCCCGAAGAACTGAAACGGTGGGGTGACCGTGCCGGTGCAGAAAAAGGGGATCTGCTGCTGATCCTTTCCGGTGAAAAAACGAGAACACTGTTTGCCCTATCGGAGTTGCGGCTCGAGATGGGTGAGCGGCTGGGACTCCGCAAAAAAGGCGTTTTTGCCCCTTTGTGGGTAGTGGATTTCCCTCTACTGGAATGGGATGAGGAAGAAAAACGGTACACCGCCATGCACCATCCCTTCACCTCGCCACTACCCGAAGACATTCCTTTGCTGGATAAACATCCGGAGAAGGTCAGGGCCGACGCCTACGACCTGGTCATCAACGGAGTGGAGATCGGTGGAGGATCAATCCGTATCCATGATACGAAACTGCAAAAGAAGATGTTGCAGCTGTTGGGATTTTCCGATGAAGAAGCCGCTGCGCAATTCGGCTTCCTGCTGGAGGCTCTGCGTTACGGAGCTCCGCCCCACGGCGGCATTGCCCTGGGGTTTGACCGGCTGGCAGCCATGTTCGGCGACAGCGAATCGATACGGGATTTTATCGCTTTCCCGAAAAACAATGCGGGCAGGGATGTGATGGCCGATGCTCCGAATCGTATCTCCAAAAGACAACTGGATGATCTGAATCTGCGTTATTGTGAATAATTCACATCATTTGTTGAAAAAAACAACTTTTCTCTGAATTTTTCGTAAAAATCAATTCCTATTTTCGTCGCGTTTAAAATGATTATTGGTCATGATAAAAAGAAATTTTATCAGTGAGAATCATCTGGTATTTTCTTTTCCGGAAGAAACCCGTTTCAGTTTTCTGGTAGCCAGGGAGATGCGTAAAGAGATGCTGAGGATCCCGGAAAAAGAAAATATGAAGATCACGCTGGATCTGTCCCGGATCCATTTTGTGGACAGTGCGGGCTTTGATTTTCTGGTCAATATGGCCAGAGAAGCCGAAAGATGCCGGTTTGAATTTGAGCTGATCCATGTCCTGCCGGAAGTGACCGAGCTGGTAAGATTGCTGAACCTGGAGAATATTCTGGGCACGGGAGAGAGTACATACAAGAGCTGCCTGTGACCCATGCTTCCGGAAAATCGCTTATTTTTCCGAGGCTTTCCGTAACTTATTGGGTGTAAGTTCGTAAAAACTTATATTAATAATAAATGCTTAAGCGATGAGAAAGATAATAGTATTGGTTATGGTTATGACCGGCATCTTTCTTTTTCAACCGGAAAGCTGCCGGGCACAAAAAAAAGTTACTTATAAACCCGGAACGGTACTGCTGATCACCCTGCAGGACGGTTCGGAGATCACAGGAACCTTTGTCTCCCGGGATGAGAAGAGCATTACCGTGGAATCTTCCTCTCTGGGGCGGATCACGGTGGAGAAGGCCCGTATCAAATCGGTCAGGGAAGTATCCGGCATAAATGTAAAAAAGGAAAAAGTGTGGTTTGAGAATCCCAATCCGTACAAATACCTGCTGGGATATTCGGCCATCCCCAAACCTTCCGGGATGGCTACTTATCAGAATGTATGGATCTTCTTCAACTCATTCAGTTATGCCCCCCTGAAGTTTATGGACATATCGGCCGGCTTTGAGCTGTTTTCCCTGCTGTCAAAAAGCAGTGACGCTCCTTATGTTTTCTACCTGAACCCGAAAATGTCAACAAAGGTTTTCAGGAACTTTTATGCCGGCGGCAACATTTTATATGTGAATTATTTCAATCATTCCAATGATGACAGCAACAATTTTACGGGTCTGGGGGTAATAAACGGATTTGCCACTTACGGCACCACCAACCTGAATGTGACCGGCGGGCTGGGCTGGGGGTTTGTAAACCGGGATTTTCAGAAAAGACCGGTGATCACCCTCGCCGGTATGGCCCGGATATCCCGGAGGATCGCTTTTGTGAGCGAAAACTGGTTTATCCCTATTTTCGAGGATGAATACAATTATTACGGTGTGCTCTCTTACGGGATCAGGTTCCTGGGAGGAAAGAATGCCATCGACCTGGCGTTCATCAACAATAAGGATATCGCCAAAACGATCTTTCTGGGCTTCCCGTTCCTGGATTTTGTCGTGAACTTTTAAATAAGAAAAACCCCGGCAGGACGGGGTTTTTTCTTATTTCTTTTTACCGGATTTTTGTTGCATGGGGTTCGGCC
>CAZYPI010000015.1:0-20492 GCA_964649335.1 uncultured Rikenellaceae bacterium
TATGTGACCCAGACCGCCATCGGCATTCGCAAACAGCTCCGTGTCTTCGGCAACGACTATGACACCCCCGACGGGTCGGCCATACGTGATTATCTGCATGTGGTCGATCTGGCCAAAGCACATATCGTGGCCATCGAACGGATGAGAGACCGTAAACAAAAAGAACCCTATGAGGTCTTTAACCTGGGCACCGGCACCGGCATCAGCGTCTTTGAGATCATAAACACCTTCGAGGAGGTTACGGGAGTGAAAGTGAACTATGTGGTCACAGATCGCCGTCCCGGTGATATCGAAAAGATATGGGCCGACCCCTCCTATGCCAACCGCGAACTGGGGTGGAAGGCACAGAGCACCCTGGCGGAAGCCCTGCTGTCGGCCTGGAAATGGGAACAATACTACCGGAGCCACCTGGAGAAAAAATAAGCAGCCCCCACATGAAAACATTCGACAATGCCATACTGATCACCGGAGGAGCCGGATTCATCGGATCACACGTGGTACGGCTGTTCGTGAACAAATACCCCGACACTCTCATCATCAACCTCGACAAGCTGACCTATGCCGGCAACCTGGAAAACCTCAGCGATGTCGAAAAGCGGGAAAACTACCTCTTTGTGCGGGGAGATGTCGCAGAGGCAAAAACCGTCGCCTCGCTGTTTGAGGACCATCCTGTCACCGGCGTGATCCACCTGGCTGCCGAGTCGCACGTGGACCGGTCCATCACCAATCCCCTCGAATTTATCCGTACCAATATCACAGGCACGGTCACTCTGCTGAACGCCTGCCGCGACCACTGGAAAAACAACTACGAAGGGAAATGCTTCTACCAGATCTCCACGGATGAGGTGTACGGTAGCCTGGGCCGGGAGGGCTACTTCACCGAAGAGACCCCCTACGATCCGCAAAGCCCTTACTCCGCTTCCAAAGCTGCCGCCGACCATTTTGTCAGGGCCTACGGCAACACCTATCACCTGCCTTACCTGATCACCAACTGCTCCAACAATTACGGGCCCAACCAGTTTCCGGAGAAACTGATCCCGCTGGTCATCAACAACATCCTGAACAACCGGCCCATACCGGTGTATGGCAAAGGGGAGAATATACGCGACTGGCTCTATGTCATCGATCATGCCAAAGCCATCGACCTGGTGTATCACCGGGGATTGAAAGGGGAAACTTACAACATCGGCGGCAACAACGAATGGAAAAACATCGACCTGGTACACCTGCTCTGCGATACCGCCGATAAACTGCTGGGGAAGACACCGGGCACCTCACGCAAACTGGTCACTTTCGTCAAAGACCGTGCGGGCCACGACCTGCGCTATGCCATCGACTCGTCAAAAATCAGAAACAAACTGGGATGGGCCCCGGAAACACCCTTTGATAAAGGACTGGAATTCACGGTGCAATGGTATCTCGATCACCGGGAATGGCTGGAACACGTGCTGACGGGGGAATATGAAAAATATTACGAACAGCAATATCTGAAAAGATGATCTGCCCCCGCCCTGCGGGATCTATTTCCTGGTGTAAACGATCTTCAGCACCATAGGATCGCTGTTCAGGCGGGACCTCAAGACAATCCTGCCGGTGGACTGTGAAGGATTATTGACCATCAGATACAAAACCGTCTGGTCATTCCGGCCCAGCAGGTAATCCTGGAAATGCTGAGTCATCCCGATGGTGTAAAGGCCGGTTTTATCATCCAGTGTGCCGTCATAAAACTCCGGATAACGGGTATCCACAATATTATAAAAGGTACCGTCCTGCACAAAACGCATCGACAGGGAACCCGGCCGTTCAGCCGGTGTGAACACCGTGGTATCCACCGGAATAATCAGCTTCACACTGTTAAGGATAATGGAAGAATCCCTGAATATACTTATGCCGGAAAGATCCAGCCGGGTGTATACCCCGCCCAGTCCCTGCACATACATCACCGAGTCCTCGATCCCCTGATCCAGATATTTGATGCGTGTGGCGGCAGGAGCTTCCTCATAATCATGCTCATAAAGATTCACTCTCGCCGAATAGCTGTTGAAGTAAAAAGGAAACATCAGATGGGGATTCAGGTCATTGTGATAGTAGATCGCCATATAAGACCCGCGGGTGAGCAGGTTGATCTTCACCAGTCCTCCTTCGTTAATACCGGAAGCTTTGTCCACATCGATATATAATCCTTTGAAATGGCTCAGGAAAAGATCCTGGTTCTTAAGCACGGCCGTGTCGCGGAGGATCTTTCTGCCGAAGGTTTTTGACAGATACACCACGATCATCGTATCCACCGGATGAATGACCGCCGACCCCACCGGCCACTCACTGATCGAGTCCTTGACCTGAAAGTTGGAATAGTACAGGGAATCAAAGAAGAGCGTTTTGAAGGATTCATAAACATTCAGGGTCTGCTCAGTGGTCATGTTCCCGTTATAGTTGTCCACCACCAGAAAAAGCTTCACCGAGTCAACATCCGCATTATGCCCGGGGCTCCAGGGTTGTGACAAACGGTACTGGGTCACAAACGAGGCATTGGTGCGACCGAAAACAGGATCCAGAAAATTCCCGACGACGGCATAATCAAAATGATCGGTACGCACCGAATCCATAGACACTACCGAAGAATAGACATTGATGGTGTCCACCATCACCGGCTGGGCCTGCCCCAGGACACTTTTCAGCTCCAGCCCCACCTGCGAGGGCTCGTCCTCGCAGGAGATCATCATAAATACCGGGAATAAAACAAGTAAAAATGTTAAAAACGACCTATACCGACGCATGAATCTTCCCATTTAAAATTGTCTCATAAAACTCCGAATACGACGCAAGATAATGTTCTTCATCCTGATAGGACAACCTGGGAAGATCCTTTTGTTTGACAAAACGGGTGATCTCTTCCGGGACATCAGGACTGCCGTAAATGACCGCATCAGAGTGCTCGAGGGCCAGCTTCATGATCCCTTCCCAACTCAAATCGGTCAACACCTTCAGATCCTGTTCCGTGATGCCGTCCATCCACAGTTTTTCTTTGAAAGAAGGTCTCAATGTCCCTTTAAATTTATCGTTATATACAGAATAGATCACCTTCACATTGGTAAAGATCGGATCATCATGATAGGTCTTTTTCAGATACAACGGCACAAGCCCTCCGAACCATCCCAGGCAATGCACGATATCCGGCGACCACCGCAGTTTCTTCACCGTCTCCAGCACACCCCGGGCAAAAAAGATTGCCCGCTCGTCATTATCTTCAAAAGGTTTCCCTTCATCATCGGATAAAACGAACTTACGCTGAAAATAGTCTTCGTTCTCGATAAAATATACCTGCATCCGTGCCGCCTGTATGGAAGCCACCTTGATGATCAGCGGATGATCGGTCTCGTCAATGATTATGTTCATCCCCGACAGCCGGATCACCTCATGCAACTGATTGCGCCGCTCATTGATGTTCCCGTATTTGGGCATGAATGTTCTTATCTCATTCCCCTGCTCCTGTATCCCCTGCGGCAGATAACGCGCCACTTTGGACATTTCGCTCTCCGGTAAGTAAGGGGTGATCTCCTGGGATACAAACAGAACCTTATATTTTTTCATTCCTCGTAAATTTTTCCGTTATTTTTTACTCTTCTGATGGGGTAAACCAGGGCATATGTTCTGCATGTGTCTGATACACCGGATATTGCTCGGTAATAAACTCCATTGTTTTTTTTCCTGAAATTTTATGCAAAGATAGTAAAATTTCTTCATATTTGTGTTTTAATCAGGCACTAAACCGGGATGCCGGAAAAACATTCCGTTTTTGCCCGGAAAAACGACCGGTCATGTTTGTTGCTAAAACAAAGATAGAACTCGAAAAAAAACTGAAGAGCAGGCAAGGGGGAGGCCCGCTCCATGGTTTTGTCCCCACCATGGGCGCACTTCATGAAGGCCATCTCTCGCTCATCCGCTGTTCCCTGTCGAACGACCCACGCACCGTAGTATCCATTTTCGTGAACCCCACCCAGTTCAACGACCCGGAAGACCTGAAGAAATACCCCCGCAACACGGCGGCCGACCTGGAGCTGCTGGACAAGATCCTGCGGCCCGGCGACCTGGTGTTCCTCCCCGAAGAGAAAGAGATCTACCCCGAACCCGACCGCCGCGTGTTTGACTTCGGAGAGCTCGACAAGGTCATGGAGGGCAAGTTCAGGCCCGGACATTTCAACGGCGTGGCCCAGGTGGTGAGCCGCCTGTTCGACATAGTGCACCCCCGCAATGCCTACTTCGGTTTGAAAGATTTCCAGCAACTGGCCGTCATCAGGAAAATGACGGAGATGCTGAAACTGCCGGTGCACCTCATCCCCTGTCCCATTGTCCGCGAAGCCGACGGGCTGGCCATGAGCTCACGCAATATACGCCTCGGCAAAAATGAACGGCAGGAAGCCCCGCTGATCTTCAAAACCCTCACCGAAGCCGTTTCCATGAAAAATAAACTCCCCGTGGAAAAGCTGAAAGAATGGGTCATCGCCCGCATCGAGAACAATTCCTCCCTCCGGGTGGAATATTTCGAGATCGTCCATGCCGACACCCTCCGGACGGTAAGGTCATGGAACGAGCCCGGGAACAAACAGGGTTGTATCGCCGTCATAGCCGGCGATGTCAGACTCATTGACAATATCTCCTTTTCCCCGGAAGAAGATCAACCTCCTACCGGATAAATCTGTTTTTTAGCATGATTTTTGATACTTTCTCTTATAGTTTCAGTATATTTGCAGTGTTATGTGGATAGAAGTTGTCAAATCGAAGATTCACAAGGTGACCGTCACCGAGGCCAACCTGCAATATGTGGGCAGCATCACCATTGACGAGGACCTGATGGACGCTGCCAACATCATGGAAAACGAAAAAGTCCAGGTGGTGAATATCAACAACGGGGAACGTCTGGAGACCTATGTGATCAGGGGCAAACGCGGCTCGGGGGAGATATGCCTCAACGGGCCGGCTGCACGCAAAGCCGCCGTGGGGGATGTGATCATCATCATTTCCTACGCTTTCCTCACCCCGGAAGAAGCCCGCTCCTTCCAGCCCTCACTGGTCTTCCCGGACACGGCTACTAACAAACTGGTAAAGTAGATTCCCCTTGAAACAGAGAATTCTTCAGATCACCCGGTTCCTGGTATTTCTGTTCATCGCTCTTTTTCTCCTTTATCTTGCTTTCCGGGACATCGACGTGAACAAGGTGTGGCAGGACCTGAAACACGCCCGTTACGCCTGGTTGCTGATCACCATCCCCGCCGGCATACTCAGTCATATTTTCCGGGCCTGGCGCTGGAATCTGCTGATCGAACCCCTGGGATATACCCCCCGTCTTGCCAACACTTTTTATGCCGTTATGTCAGGTTATCTCGCCAACCTGGCCCTGCCGCGCCTGGGCGAAGTGGTGCGCTGCGGATCCCTCACCAAAACCGACAAGGTCCCTTTCGATGCCCTGATCGGCACCGTGATCATCGAACGGGTGGTGGATATGCTCACTCTCCTGATCCTGCTGGTCATCACCTTTCTGATCAAAGTAAACTTCTTCGGCAACTTTTTTATCACCCATGTCTTCCGTCCTCTGGGCAATAAGCTCTCCACCATGACAGCACACCCGCAGTCGGTCGTTATCATCGCCATCGCTACGATCATCGTGCTGTCGCTAATCCTGGTATTCCGCAAACAACTGAAAAAAATCTCCCCGCTGCAGAAGATCTTCGGGTTCTTCCGGGGCATCGCAGACGGCATAGCCACCATCGCCAACCTGAAGAACAAACCGCTCTTCCTGCTCTCCACCCTGCTGATCTGGTCTATGTATTTCATCACTGCCTGGCTGGTACTGTACATGCTCCCGGAGACCTCTTCCCTGACGGCCGTGGACGGCTTGTTCCTCCTGGTCGTGGGCAGCCTGGGCATGGTCATCCCGGTGCAGGGGGGCATCGGCGCTTATCACTGGATCGTCTCCATGGCCCTGACCCTCTACGGTATCTCACGCGAAACCGGCCTGGCCGTGGCCACCCTGGCCCACGAGTCACAAACCCTGCTCATTCTGGTGGTGGGTGGATTTTCCATGATCATGGTGGCGCTCCAAAAGAATAAAAAAGTATCTTTATCCTCAAAGGAGGTGACGGATGGCAAAGTCTAAAACAGTATGGGTGTGTCAGAACTGCGGGGCGGAATCGCCCAAGTGGATCGGCCGTTGTCCCGTATGCGGCGAATGGAACACCTATGTCGAAGAGATCATCGCCAAAGCACCGGGAAAAAAAGAGAGCCGCGGGATGATCTCCGGCGGGCCGCCCCGTCCCCTTGCCGGCGTTGAGTCCATGAACCACCGCCGTATCATCACCGGCACCGGCGAGTTCGACCGTATCCTGGGCGGAGGCCTGGTTCCCGGCACCCTCATCCTGCTGGGCGGCGAACCCGGCATCGGCAAATCGACGCTGGCCTTGCAGGTATGCCTCCAACTGGCCGCCGTCACCCTGTATGTCTCGGGAGAGGAAAGCGCCGAACAGATCAAACTGCGGGCCAACAGACTGGAGCTGCCCCAGGAAAAGACCCTTATCTACCCCGAAACACGCTATGAACTTATTGCCGAACAGATCAGGAAGATCACCCCGGCGCTGGTGGTAATAGACTCCATACAGACCATCACCACCGAAGAGATAGAGTCCTCCGCCGGCAGCGTGTCGCAGGTGCGGGAGTGCGCCGGCAAGTTCCTCGCCCTGGCCAAACAAACCGGCATCCCCGTGCTGCTGATAGGACACATCACCAAAGAGGGGTCACTCGCCGGCCCCAAGGTGCTGGAGCATATCGTGGATGTTGTCCTGCACTTCGAGGGCGACCCCAAATTCCTGTTCCGCATCCTGCGGGTGCTGAAAAACCGCTTCGGCTCCACCTCCGAGCTGGCTCTGTTCGAGATGAAAGAAGAGGGCCTGGCCGAGATCACCAATCCCTCCGAGCTGCTCCTGTCCCATCTCGACGACACCCTCAGCGGCATCGCCACCGCCGCCACCATCGACGGCATACGGCCCTTCCTGATCGAGACACAGGCCCTGGTGAGCACCGCCGTGTACGGAACCCCCCAGCGCACCTCCACCGGCTTCGACATACGCCGCCTGCATATGCTCCTGGCCGTGCTGGAGAAAAGAGCCGGCTTCAGACTGTCGGCCCGTGATGTCTTCCTGAATATCGCCGGAGGACTGAAGGTGGATGACCCCGGCATCGACCTGGCCGTCACCGCCGCCATCCTCTCCTCCTACCTCGACACCCCGCTGCCCGAATCCATGGCTTTCTGCGCCGAAGTAGGCCTCTCCGGCGAGGTGAGGCCCGTAGCACGCTTAGAACAACGTATCGGGGAAGCCGCAAAACTGGGATTCAAAAAAATGATGATATCAGGATATAACGCCCGGAAACTGAATACCGGGAAAATGCCGCTGACCGTTATCCCCGTGAAAAAAATGGAAGAAGTCATAAAACATTTGTTTAACCCAAAAACCTGACATCATGAAAAAAGCTGTTTTTTTCCTGACACTGACCCTCACGATTTTCTTCACACAGTGTGACGTACTGAAAGAGGTACAGATCCCCGGCAGCAGCGGGCTTACCAAAGACGAAATCGTTCGCGGACTGAAAGAAGCCCTGAAAACAGGAACCACCAATGCCATTAAAACCCTGGCCAAAGAAAACGGTTTTTATCTGGACGAAACCGTAAAAATCCCCTTCCCGCAGCAGGTCGATTATGTGGAAAAGAAACTGCGTGCGCTGGGTCTCGGCTCGCTGATAGACAATTTTGTGGAACGGATGAACCACGCGGCGGAACAGGCCGTCTCCAAAGCAGGCCCCATTTTCTACGATGCCATAACACAGATGACCATCACCGACGCCCTGGATATTCTCCACGGAGCCGATGATGCCGCCACCCAATATTTCCGGGAGAAGACCTATCCCCAACTGGTGGAAACCTTCAAACCCGACATCACCCGGGTGCTCAACCAGGTTCATCTGGCTGAATACTGGGACAAGGTGACCAAAGCATACAACAAGATCCCTTTTACCAAAAAAGTGGAAGAGGACCTGCCGCAATATGTCACGGAAAAAACCATAGACGGATTGTTCGTCAAACTGGCCCGGGAGGAAAAACTGATCCGCACCGATCCGGAAGCCCGTGTAACGGATATTCTCAAAAAGGTCTTCGCCCAGGCGGGTCAGTAACTCCGTCACTACAACACTCCTGCCCGCACTAATCCGCGTAATCCGTTACAATCCGTGTAATCCGCGTCTTCAGAAATCGAAGTCGTACGAAGGGGTTCCCCCGCTCTCCTCATCACATTTCAGGTTGATGTTGAAATTGGGCGGCGCTTCAAAATCTTCGGTCTGCAGGATCCCGTATTCCGGGTCCTCATAAATTTTCTTCATATAGAGGGCAAAGACCGGCAACGCCATATTGGCGCCCTGTCCCAGGTGGAGGGTAGAGAAATGTACCGACCGGTCTTCCCAGCCTGTCCACACCCCGGTCACCAGGCTGGGGGTGACCCCCACAAACCAGCCGTCCGAGTGGTTCTGGGTGGTGCCCGTTTTTCCGCCGATGGGGTTCATCAGCTCATATTTATACCGCAGCCGGATGGCCGTACCTTCCCGGACCACCCCTTCCAGCAGGTTGATCATCAGATAAGCATCTTTCTCGCTGATGGCCTCGTTGAAGTATGGTCTGAAGGTGGCCACCACATTGCCGTTCTTATCTTCGATACGTGTGACGAAAAAGGGCCGCACAAAAACCCCCTTGTTGGCAAAAGTGCCGTAAGCCCCCGTCAGCTCATAAAGACTGAGGTCGGAGGTGCCCAGGAAGATCGAGTTGACCGGATCTATGGGGCTGCGGATGCCCATTTTCTTCATGATGTTGATCACCGATTGCGGGTTGAACTGTTTCATCAGCCAGGCAGAGATATAGTTTTCCGAGTTGGCCAGTCCCCATTTCAGGGTCACCATCTTCCCCCAGAACTCTTTCCTCCCCGAGCTCTTGGGGATCCACACGGAATCATTGTCTTTGAAGGTCTGGGGCACATCAGGCACCTTGTAACAGGGGGTATAGCCGTTCTGCATGGCCAGGGTATATAAAAACGGCTTGATGGTGCTTCCCACCTGGCGTTTCTGGGCCGTCACCGCATCAAACTTGAAAAAACGAAAATCCGGCCCGCCCACATAAGCCTTCACATAACCGGTATGCGGATCAACGCTCATCAGCCCCGAACGGATATAATATTTGTAATAGCGCAAGGAGTCCATCGGCGACAACACCGTATCCACGATCCCTTTCCACGAAAAAACCTTCATCGGAACAGGGGTGTTGAAGATCTTCATGATAGTATCCATGGGCACGCCCCGCCGTTTCAGCATGCGGTAACGGTCTGTGCGCCGCATGGCACGCTCCATGATGCTTTTGATCTGAGCAGGCGTGAGATCGTCTGAAAAAGGAGGATGCCTGTAATGTTTTACATTCTCAAAGAAAGCATCCTGCAATTCTCCACCCAGATGTTCCTTTACCGCTTCTTCGGCATATTTCTGAAAGGTGTAATTGATCGTGGTATAAATTTTCAGTCCGTCTTTGTAGATGTTGTAATGGGAACCGTCCGGTTTTTTGTTTTTATAACACCATCCGTACAACGGATTGTTCTTCCATTGGTACATGGCCTCCTGGTATTGTTCCTCCGTAAAAAAGTACTCTCGCTGCGGGAACGACTTCATCATGGTAACACGTATGTATTCCCGGAGATAAGGCGCCGGCCCCAGGTTGTGGCTCTCCACCTTCAGATGTACCTCCAATGGCAACTGTATAATGGAATCATAGGTCTCCTTGTTGAGATATCCGTATTTCAGCATCTGTGACAACACCACATTCCTCCTTTTCAGGGTGATCTCAGGCCTCCGTACCGGGTTGTAATACGCCGGGTTCTTAACCATCCCCACCAGCATGGCCGCCTGTTCGAGGGTAAGCGAATCGGGTGTGGTCTGAAAATAGATGTCGGCCGCCGAATGGATCCCCACGGCCTGGTAGAGGAAATCAAAAATGTTCAGATACATGGTGATGATCTCCTCTTTGGTGTAAGAGCGCTCCAGCTTGACGGCCGTCACCCACTCTTTGAACTTGGTCAACACCAGCCGCGCCATGCGGGCAGGGGCAAAACGCGTCCTCGTAGTATCCCGCGGAAAAAGATTTTTAGCCAGTTGCTGCGTGATCGTGCTGCCTCCACCGGACTGTTTCTGCCTCAACAGAAAGGTCTTCACAAAAACCCGCCCCAGGCCGCGCACATCTATGCCCGAATGTTTGTAAAAACGTACATCCTCGGTGGCAATCAACGCATCTATAACATAGGGAGAGATGTGATCATAATCCGTCCATACCCTGTTCTGGATATAGTACTTGCCCAACAACTCCCCTTCATCAGAGTACACCTCCGAAGCCAGATTCCTCTCCGGGTTCTCCAGCTCCTCAAAGGTCGGCATCTTCCCCAACCTGCCGTTGGATATCAGCACAAAAATTACAATGACGGTCACCAGAGGCAATAAAAACAATGTCCAGAAACCGATGACATATTTTTTCTCTCCACCCTTTGATTTGCCGGAAGTCATAACCTTTTTTTAATGCGATTCGTCAAACCTACATAATTTTTTCGATGCAAATATACACAGACGCCACGAAAAATTCATATACCGCTTCCCTCCGGCCGATAAATTCATGCTTTCAGAGGAAATTTGTCAAATAATGAACAATAAATGTAATTATTTAGCTGGGTTTCGAATAAAGAAACATTCTTATGACAAATCTGTTGGATATTAATATTTTTCTGATATCCCTCCCCAACCCCTCCCAGGAGAGGGGCTTTTATACGCATATAAATTGAAAGATGATTTTTTAATAAAATATTTTAGTGTATTATAAAAATCTATCAAGTATAAATGATTGAAAAACAACCCCCTCCCTCTTGGGGGAGGGGGAAGGGGGTGGGGGATCAAATAAGGATAAATAATAATCATCTTAGAAAACTTAAAAGCATTGCTAAATAATTACCAATAAATTTTGATGTTACTGTAGTTATTAATTTACTTTGCAGGAATTTAAACGCAGAGGTTTTTTGTATAGTATGGAAGAGAAAGAGAATCTGATCATCGTGGAATCCCCGGCAAAAGCCAGGACCATAGAAAAAATCCTGGGAAAGGATTATAGGGTAAAATCCAGTTTCGGACATATACGCGATCTGTCCAAAAAGAAACTGGGCATTGACATTGAACACGGTTTCAAGCCGGAATATGTAGTGCCTGAAGAAAAAAAGAAAGTGGTGCAGGAGCTCCGCAAAGCGGTGAAAAATGCCCGGCACGTTTTGCTGGCGTCCGATGAAGACCGGGAAGGGGAGGCCATCGCCTGGCATCTCTCCGAGGTGCTCGAGCTGCCGCCGGAGATAACCAAAAGGATCGTCTTTCACGAGATCACCCCTTCGGCCATCAAAGAAGCCATCACCGTGCCGCGGGATATCAACCTCGACCTGGTCAACGCCCAACAGGCCCGCCGTATCCTCGATCGGCTGGTGGGATTTGAGATATCCCCCATCCTGTGGAAAAAAGTCAAACCGGCCCTCTCGGCCGGAAGGGTGCAGTCTGTGGCTGTCCGGCTCATCGTGGAAAGGGAAAGGGAAATACATCGCTTCAAAGCGGAATCATATTACAGAGTCTCCGGAGAGTTCTACCTGACGCTGGACCAAAAGACCTATTTCCTCAAAGCCGACCTCAACGAGCGGTTCCCCTCCCGTAAAAAAGCGGAAGAGTTCCTCAACGGGATAAAAGGAAAAACCTTCACAGTGACCGACGTCACCAAAAAACCGCTGAAAAGGACGCCCCCCGCACCGTTCACCACCTCCACCCTGCAACAGGAGGCCAGCCGGCGACTGAAATATTCGGTCTCTTACACCATGTCGCTGGCCCAGCGCCTTTATGAAGCCGGGCATATCACCTACATGCGTACCGACTCGGTCAACCTCTCTTCGCTGGCCCTGAATGCCGCCCGTAAAAAGATCACGGAGATGTTTGGAGAAAAATATGCCAAGACCCGCAAGTTCAGGACAAAAACCAAAGGAGCCCAGGAAGCCCACGAAGCCATCAGGCCTACCTACCCCGACAAAGAAACCATCCCCGGCAGCAAAGCCGAACAACGCCTCTATGAACTGATCTGGAAACGCACCATCGCCTCACAGATGGAAGATGCCCTGCTGGAAAAAACCACCGTCACCATCACGCCCGAAGGATCGGACAAACAGTTTATCGCCACAGGCGAAATGATCCGCTTCGACGGATTCCTTAAAGTCTATTCCGACAGGGACGACACCGAAAAAAGCGATCAGCTCTTCCTGCCTCCCCTGAAACCGGGCACTCCTTTAAAATATAAGGAGATCACCGCCTCGGAGAAATTTACACAGCCCCCGCCCAGGTACAACGAAGCCATGCTGGTGCGGAAACTGGAAGAACTGGGCATCGGCAGGCCCTCTACCTATGCCCCCACCATCACCACCATACAACAAAGAGGTTATGTGGTCAAGGAAGACCGGGTCGGAGAACCCAGAAACACCACCCGGCTGATCCTGAAAGAAGGACAGGACCACCTTGCGGAAAAAACGCTGAAGGAAACCGTCGGAAAAGAGAAAGCCAAACTGTTCCCCAGCGATATAGGCATGGTGGTCAATGATTTCCTGCTGGAACACTTTGCCGATATCCTCGATTACAATTTCACCGCCACCGTGGAGAAACAGTTCGATGAGATCGCCCGGGGAAAGCTCGACTGGACCAGCATGATCAAACGTTTCTATAATGAATTCCACCCCAAAGTGGAAGCCACCGGAAAAATCACACGGAAACCTACCGGCGAGAGGGTTCTGGGCACAGACCCCGAAACCGGCGAGGAGGTGATCGTCAAAATAGGCCGCTACGGGCCGGTGGTACAGATGGGACGGGCGGAAGAGGATAAAAAACCCCGCTATGCCAGTCTCCGCAAAGGCCAGCTGGTGGAAACCATCACCCTGCAGGAAGCCCTTGACCTGTTCAGACTGCCCCGCACCATCGGCACTTTCGAGGGAAAAGAAATGGTGGCCGGAATCGGCAGGTACGGCCCCTATATCCTCCATGATAAAAAGTTCTGCTCCATCCCCCCTTCCGAAGATCCTCTCACCATCACCGAAGAGAAAGCCATCGAACTGATCCGGGAAAAAAGGGAAAAAGAACAGAAAAAAGTGATAAAAACCTTCGACAACGATCCGGAACTGCAAATACTAAACGGCCGCTGGGGGCCTTACCTTAAATATAAAAAGAACAACTACCGTATCCCGAAGAAGATGACCCCCGAAGAGCTCACCTACGATGATTGTATGAAACTGATCTCCGAAGCGCAGAAGAAGAAAAACAGATAAAATCCCGGTCTCATGGACTTAAATGATTACTTCGACCCGGTCAGTATTCAAAAGCCTCTGACGCGCCATGTACGCCCCGGAGACGAGCTGGGTAAAAAACTGGTCATTCATACACCCGGCCGTTCTGTCCCCGACCTACAGGGCTATGACCTGGCCCTTTTGGGTGTGCCCGAAGACCGCAACTCACAAAACAAGGGTGCTTCCTCGGCACCCGACCCGGTCAGACAAAAACTCTATACCCTCAGCAGAATAAGAAACAAGATCCAAATGATCGATCTGGGAAACATGCGCCCGGGGAAAACCCCCGCAGACACCTGGTACGGACTACGGGACATCGTTTTCCATCTGCTGGAAAAGCGGGTCGTCCCCGTGATCATGGGAGGCACCCAGGATATCACCGGCGCATGTTATGAAGCACTGGTGAAATATAAAAAAGATCCCGGACTGCTCACGGTCGATGCCCGCCTCGATCTGTCCAAGGGCGCCCGGGAATACTCCTCCGGCAACTGGCTGGAAAAGATTATCAAAAAAAAACATGCGGGATTTCATTATACCAACCTGGGGCACCAGGAATACATGACAGGACCCGGAGACCTGGAAAAACTCCGAAAACGGGGATACCGTTCTTACCGCCTCGGGAGAGTACGCTCGGACATGAAATATTTTGAGCCCTGCTTCCGGGATGCCCACATACACAGCTATGATATCTCGGCCGTACGCCAGAGCGACGCCCCCGGGACTTTCATTACCTCCCCCAACGGCTTCAGCGGCCTGGAAATGTGCCAGATGGCCAGGTTCTCCGGACTGAGCGACCAGGTCTCCGTATTCCTGGTCACCGAAGTGAACCCCCTGTTGGACAACCGCGACCAGACCGCCCACCTGGCAGCCCAGGTCATCTGGTACTTCGCAGACGCTTTCTCCCAAAGAGTCATCGAAACACCCGACCCGGAAAATGAGAATTTTACACAATATATCGTCAGCCTGGCCGACAGCCCCTACAAACTGACCTTTCTGAAAAGCAACCGCACCGACCGCTGGTGGATAAAAACCCCCGACGAACAAAATACAAAATGGAAAGCCTGCTCATATGAGGATTATCAAATGGCCGGCAGGCAGGAAATCCCCGAAAGATGGCTGGACTTTTTCAAACAATGACAAACCGCAATTTCCTTATTACCAATATATAACAATTTTTTTTATTATCCGGTAACTTTTTTTTTGAAATCAAGTATAAAGGAAAGCGTTGTTATTGGTCAACTTATTAACATTGAATTGTTGATAGATTTGTCAAATTATAATATTTTTGCTTATTTTACTTCGGTTAATATCCGATTATTACAAAAAGTAAATTGAGGTTAATTTGTTGACTACGTGGTGGATGAAAAAATTTCTTAGCATAGGTGTCCTCATTATCGGAGTTTTTATGAATACAACCGGACAACAAGACCCGCAAAACAGTCAGTTTATGTTCAACAAACTGATCTATAATCCGGGGTATGCAGGCAACAGCGGTGGGATCTGTGCCGGAGCATCCGCACGGCAACAATGGGTGGGCTTTGAAGGAGCTCCCTCTACCACGGTTTTTTATGCAGACGCTGCCGTGAACCCTTTTAATATACCCGGCGGCGTGGGACTGTCCATCAGCAACGATAAACTCGGGTTCGAAAAAAACCTCAGCATCTATGCTACCTATGCTTACCACCTGGATATCGGAAAAGGAACCCTGGGCATCGGCATAAGCGCCGGCTTTTTCAACAAAGCTCTCGACCCCTCCTGGAAAATCCCTACCGACGATTATCACACACCCCCCAGCGGCGACCCGCTCATCCCCGAAAACAAAGAGAGCTTCATCGCTTTTGATATGAACCTGGGATTGTATTACAGTAGCGAAAGCTTCTATTTAGGCATTTCTTCCACACACCTCCTACAGCCGGAATTCAAATACAACAAGGAGACTCAGTTCTCCTATATGGCCAGACACTACTATGTTATGGGAGGTTATAACCTGAAACTGCCCAACCCCATCTTTGAAATACTGCCCTCTTTCTTCCTGCAATCCGACGGAAAAGCTACCCAGGTGACCATTAATACCAACCTGTTGTACAATAAAAAAATATGGGGGGGCGTTTCTTACAGAACAGGAGATGCAATGATCGTACTGGTGGGACTGCAATTGATCAACGGTTTGAGACTGGGTTATTCTTATGATTTCCCAACGTCAGATATCAGAAAAAATTCCGGAGGCACCCATGAAATCATGATAAAATATTGCTTCAATATCAGCATGGAACACGTGCCCAAACATTATAAAAGTATTCGTTTTTTATGATTTTTGAAAAATTTTATTTTACTTGCAGTATTAAATAAAGTTGTGTTATGAAAAAGATTGGTTTTGTTGGTTTAGTCGTCGCTTTTATTCTAAGCGGTTGCGGAAGCTCTTATAACGGAGAGCTGGTAGGAGTGCAAACCAAAAGGAAATATTTTGAGCCGGAACCTCTGGGAATGGTCTTTATCCCTCAGGGAAGTTTTAACCTGGGCCCCAGCGACCAGGATATCAGCTGGGCTATGAACTCTGCCAGCAAGACGGTTACCGTAGATGCTTTTTGGATGGATGAAACGGAGATCACAAACAGTGAATACAGACAATTCATCAATTATGTGAAAGATTCCATCATTCGCTTCAAGCTGGGTGAAGCAGGCGTCGAAGGCTTTTATAAAGTGGATGAAAACGGGGATGAATACGACCCCCCGGTGATCGACTGGGAAACAAAAATAGACATGGAAAACGAAGATGTTAAAACCGTTGTGGATGAGATGTATTACCCTCCCAATGAACGATTCTTCGGCCGCAAGCAAATAGACACCCGCAAACTGATCTATGCCTATTTCTGGATCGACCTGAAACAGGCTGCCAAAGCTTCCAACAGCTGGGATTACAAGACCCAGAGCTATCACGGCGAAGTGTACAACCAGAAAGGAGAAAAAGTGCCCATCCAGGACCGCTCCTCTTTCATCTTCCACGACCAGGTACCGTGCTATCCCGACACGCTGGTGTGGATACGTGACTTTACTTACTCCTATAACGAACCCTGGACGAAAATGTACTTCTGGCATCCTTCTTTCTACGACTATCCCATCGTGGGGGTCACCTGGAAACAAGCCAACGCTTTCAGCATATGGCGTACCAAATACCTGAACGACTACCTCGCAAGCGAAGGGCAGCCTTTTGTACAGGAATACAGGTTGCCGACGGAAACAGAATGGGAGTATGCGGCACGCGGTGGACTGGAGCTCTCGATGTATCCCTGGGGCGGCCTTTACACACGTAACGACAAAGGCTGTTTCCTGGCCAACTTCAAACCCCTCCGTGGAAACTACATCGACGACGGTGCCCTGGTCACCAACAAGGTCGGGTCTTACGAACCCAATGAATTCGGCCTCTATGATATGGCCGGCAATGTGGCCGAATGGACCAGCAGCGCCTACGACGAATCCGCTTATATGTTTATCCATGATATGAACCCCGACTATAAATACAACGCACGCCCTGACGAAGCTTCCGTCATGAAAAGAAAAGTGATCCGCGGAGGCTCCTGGAAAGATATCGCTTTCTATCTCCAGGTCAGTACACGTACCTATGAATATGCCGATTCTGCCAAATCTTTTATCGGATTCAGAAATGTCAGGTCTTATATGGGAACCGGATTGTAATATTATCAACATCGTCAAATAAATTCGTAAACAATTTTAATAACAACTGATTATGAAATTAAGAGAATTAGTTCAAACCAGCGGCTGGAAAAATTTCATGGCCAAACTGTACGGATGGGGCGCTTCCGTCGTGATTGTCGGTGCTCTCTTTAAAATTCAGCACTACCCCGGTGCCGGTGTTATGCTCATCCTCGGACTGAGCACCGAAGCCATCATTTTCTTCTTTTCGGCTTTCCAACCCCCTACAGAAGAACCGGACTGGACTCTCGTATATCCCGAACTGGCCGGTCTTTCCGACGAAGATGAGATGGAGAGCCTCCCTTCCGGAAGAAGAGGTGGCTACGGGGGATCAGGCGCAGCCCTGGAAAAATTCGATAAAATGCTCGAAGAAGGAGAAATCACGCCCGACCTGTTCAATAAACTGGGCCAGGGCCTTCATAAACTCAGCGAGACAGCAGAAAAACTGCATGATATCTCAGACGCCGCCGTGGCTACCAGCAAATATTCCGAAAGCATGGAAAAAGCGGCCGAGACCGTCGATAAACATACGGAAAACTATGTCAGTTCTACCGAAGAACTGAAAAGTTCCGTAGACCGTCTGTCCGAGTCGTATGATAAGACAGCCAACCTGATCTCCGAATCAGGTACCAACTACCAACGGCTCGCCGAATCTTTCACCCATATCGAAGACGGCAGTAAATCATACAACGAAAATCTGGAAACCCTCAATAAAAATCTCTCGGCCCTGAATGCAGTCTATGAACTGCAGCTGCAAACATCCAACGAACAACTCAAAAGGGCGGAAGAAGCTTATTCCGGCCTGGCCCAGATGATGGAAGACCTGAAAGCCTCGGCCGAAAGCTCCAGCAAATACAGGGAAGAGGTTACCAAACTCAGCGAAAACCTTTCCGAACTCAATACCATCTACGGAAATATGCTCGCTGCCATGAACGTTATGAGAAAATAAACTATTTTTTGACCCTATTGTTTCCATAAACTATTAATATTATGGCCCACGGAAAAGAAACCCCGAGACAAAAAATGATCGGGATGATGTACCTGGTGCTCACCGCACTCCTGGCCCTGAATGTCTCTAAAGAAGCCGTAGAAGCTTTTAAGGTCGTTGACGAGAGCCTTACCGAAACCACCGCCATCAACGTGGAACGAAACAAGCTTGTCTACGACGATTTTAACAGCAAAGCGGCCAGCAATCCCCAAAAAGCAGGCCCATGGAGAGACAAAGCCATGCAGGTAAAACAAAGAGCGGACGAAATGTATGACTATATCCAGAACCTGAAACTCGAAATCGTCCGTACCGCCGAAGGGGATAAAAGCGATGCCATCGAAGGGAAAAATATTATCGTGGAAAACATCCACAAAATAGACGAAAACAATGTCCCTTCCCAGATCATGATCGGGGCCAATATGAACGGAAAAGCTTATGACCTGCACCATGCCTTGGATGATTACCGGAATTTCCTCTTGGATATCATAGGGAACAAAAACAATAATGTCGCCGAATCCATAAAACGGACCCTGAACACCTCCGAGACCACCGACCCCGGAGGAGAAAAGGTGTCATGGGAAATACATAACTTCCATACGCTTCCTCTCATCGCTGTGGTCACTATCCTCTCGAAACTGCAGAGTGACGTGAGAAATACCGAAGGACAGGCACTGAACTACCTCTACGGACAGATCGAGGCCAAAGACTTCAAAGTGAATAAACTGGAACCCTTCGTCTATGCCACCAGTAACTATGTTATGAAAGGAGGCGCTTACCATGCCGAGGTGTTTATCGCCGCCACCGACACCACCACCACCCCACAGGTGCTGGTGGGCCCCTATAAAACCATAAAAAACCCCGACGGCACCTTCAAATATGTGATGACCGGCAGCTATAAAAAACTCCCGGTGAACAAAAGCGGCCGGGGTATTTATGAAGTTCCGGCCAATTCTACCGGTGATAAGAAATGGGGTGGTCTGATCCGTATCAAATCCCCTTCGGGAGATACCATATCCTATCCGTTCGAAGCACAATATACGGTGGCCGCTCCCAATGTGGTGGTTTCCCCCACCGCTATGAACGTCTTTTATGTGGGCGTGGACAACCCCGTGGACATCTCTGTCCCCGGCGTGGGGTCGGATAAAATATCCGCTACGATGACCAACGGAATCATCAAAAGAGGAAGAACCAAAAAATTCCGCGGCTCGTGGATCGTCCGGCCCAAAATACCCGGAAAGACGGCCCAGGTACGTGTCACAGCCAGCATCAACGGAAAAAAGATCTCCTTCCCGGGAATACCCTTCCGGGTAAAACGTGTGCCCGATCCCGTGGCCAAGGTGGCCGGCAAAAAAGGAGGATCTGTCTCCAAAGCCACACTCGCCGCCCAGAGCGTGGTACTGGCCGAAATGGAAAACTTCGATTTCGACCTGAAGTTCAAGGTGACCTCTTTCCGGATGTCCGTGGTCATCAAAGGATTTACCTATGACGAAATCTCAGGTAGTAATCGCCTGACTCCCAAACAAAAAGGATTCATCAACCAGATGAGAAGAGGTCAAAGGGTCATCTTCGACGACATCAAGGCCGTCGGCCCCGACAATACCACAAGGAAACTGAATCCGATCATTTTTACCATTCAATAACCTAAAGAATTTTCCTGCTATGAAAAGAGCGCTTGGATTAATCATACTTATGATTCTGTTTATGGGTCCCACCATGACCAGTGTGCGGGCACAGGACGAAAACCAGGAAAAATGGATCTACCAGAAATCCATGCAAAAGAGGATCCCCGTCCCCTATCCCTACCTCAGGGAAGCCGATGTGATGTGGGCCAAGAAAGTATGGCGTCTGGTAGACCTGAGACAAAAAATGAACCTTCCCCTCTATTATCCCACCGTACCTATCGGCGACCGTAAAAGCCTGATAGACGTTATCTATGACGCCATACGCGCCGGAGAAGTGAAAGCTTATGACCCCCTCAAAGACGATATGACCCTGGAGATTACCCAGGATGATATCGAGAAAAAGTTCGGTGCAGGCTCCGAAACCATTCAGGTGGCCGATGAAAACGGGATTATGCACGATACCACCATCGTCAATAAAGCCAATACCTCCGAGGTGAAAGAATATATTGTCCAGGAAGTTTGGTATTTTGATAAAAAACTATCTTCTCTGAATGTAAGGATTCTGGGGTTGTGCCCCGTACGGCTCAGCATGAACCCCAATACCAACCAGATGGAAAAAAGAAAACTGTTCTGGATATACTATCCTGAGTTCAGGAATATCTTCGCCAACCATGAGGCCTATAACCCGTACAACGA
>CAZYPI010000015.1:20502-26816 GCA_964649335.1 uncultured Rikenellaceae bacterium
ATGCCCAAAAGATATCCTATGACGATCTTTTTCTCCAACGCAGGTTCTCGGGCTATATCATCGCCGAATCCAACGTTTATGACAACCGTTCCATCGATGAGTACGAAACAGGCAGGGCCGCCTTGCTCGAGTCCGACCGCATCAAAAACTCCATCTTCAATATGGAACAGGACCTCTGGGAATACTAGATAAATTTATCTCCCACCCGGATCTGCACCTCCTTGACAAACTGCTTTATCTTCTGTTCCTCCTTTTTAGGGCAGATCAGCAGAATTTTGCCGGATTGCACCACAATGAAATCCTCCAGACCGTTGATCACCACCAATTGTCCGTCGTCTGTGCGGACAATCGAACCACGGGTGTTATATAGAAGAATCTCCCCGCCCGTAACTACATTGCCGTGATCATCCCTCTCAGAATGATCATAGAGAGAGTTCCAGGTGCCCAGATCAGACCATCCGAAATCGGAACAAAGCACATAGACGTTTCTGGCTTTTTCCATGATGGCATAGTCGATGGAGATCTCCGTGCAATTGGTATACGCCTTAAAGATGAAATCTTTTTCCTGCTCCGTATTATATATTTCCGGCTTCTCGGAAAACAGATAATACAGATCGGGCATATGTTTTTCGAAGGCCGTAAGAATGGAACGTACCGACCAGATAAAGATCCCCGAATTCCAGTAAAAATCGCCGCTTTTCAAAAACAATTCGGCCATTTTCAGGTCCGGTTTTTCCGTAAAAGTCTTTACCTTCTTGATATTATTTGTTCCGGCACTTTTCAAATTTCCCTTTTTGATCTGGATATAACCGTACCCTGTCTCCGGGCGTACCGGCTCTATGCCCAGGGTGACCAGGGCGTCATTGCCGGTGGCAAAAGCGATCCCTTCCTCCACAAGCCTCAGGAACTTAGGAACATCTTGTATAAAATGATCGGAAGGAGAAACTACAATCACCGCCTCCGGATCGATCTTGTAAATCTTATGGCTCGAATAAATAATACAGGGAGCCGTATTTTTGCGCAGCGGTTCCGAAATAATACGTGACGGATCAATCTCCACCAGTTGTTCCAGAACAAGATCCGTATATTCTTCGTTGGTAACGACAAAAATATTCTCTTTTGGACAAATATCCCTGAAACGGTCATAAGTCATTTGCAACAATGACTGGCCCACTCCCAGGATATCCAGGAACTGCTTGGGACGGCTAACACGGC
The DNA here is from genome assembly GCA_964649335.1 of uncultured Rikenellaceae bacterium. Lineage (GTDB taxonomy): Bacteria > Bacteroidota > Bacteroidia > Bacteroidales > VadinHA17 > DRPN01. The sequence continues at coordinate 21,718 of CAZYPI010000015.1, forward strand.
TTAACGGCCAGAAACGGCTCCCTACACCTCCGGCCATGATCAGACAATAATGATGCTTGTTCATTTGCTTTTCTTTTGCTTTCAAAGATAAAGAAATATTATGGATTCATTAAAATTCTTATTTTTACAAAATAAAACAGGGTTATGATCAGATTGTTTTATCATTTCGGCAGTTATTTTGTCCTGCTCAGGAAGGTCTTTTCCAAACCGGAAAAATGGAAGATATATTACAGACAATTCATGTATGAGCTCAATAACATCGGTATCAACTCCCTGGGTATCGTAGTGATTGTATCCCTCTTCCTGGGATCGGTGATCACCCTGCAGACCGCCTACAACACAGAAAGCCCGCTGCTGCCCAAATACCTGATAGGCCTGGGGTGCAGGGATTCCATGATCCTGGAACTCTCCTCTACCATGGTGGCACTGATCCTGGCCGGGAAAGTAGGGTCAAACATCGCCTCCGAACTGGGCACCATGCGCATCACCGAACAAATTGACGCCCTTGAGATCATGGGCATCAACTCAGCCTCCTATTTGATCCTCCCTAAAATAGTGGCTGCCGTTTTCTTCCACCCCTTCCTGACCATCATCAGTATCATCACCGGCATCTTCGGCGGATGGGTATCCGTAGTGATCACACATGTGATCTCCGTACCCGATTTTCTCTACGGATTACAATATGGATTCAACCCGTTCTTTGTTACCTATGCCCTGATAAAAACCGTTGTCTTCGCCTTTATTATTGTCACGGTCTCTTCCTACCAGGGTTACTCCGTGGAAGGCGGATCCCTGGAAGTCGGACGCGCCAGCACCCGCGCAGTGGTGTACAGTAGCGTTAATGTATTGCTCTTTAATGTGATACTCACTCAATTGATCTTGTCATGATCCGGGTGGAACATCTGACAAAAGAGTTTGAAGGAAATAGTGTCCTGGATGATATATCCTGTACCTTCGAAAAAGGAAAAACAAACCTGATCATCGGCAGAAGCGGCTCCGGAAAAACCGTCCTGCTGAAATGTATCGTCGGACTGTTCGAACCTTCCGGCGGAGAAATATTCTACGGGGACCGGTCCTTTACCAAAATGGAATTCACTCTCAAAAAGGAAATCCGTAAAAAAATCGGCATGCTCTTCCAGGGAGCTGCCCTTTTTGACTCGGCAACCGTCGAGGAAAATGTCAGGTTCCCCCTCGATATGTTCACGGAAATGAGCTACGAAGAAAAACGGGAACGCGTCAATTACTGCCTGGAAAAAGTAAATGTGATCCATGCCAACCACCTCTATCCTTCCGAAATAAGCGGGGGCATGAAAAAACGCGTCGGACTGGCCCGCGCCATCGCCCTGAATCCCGAATACCTGTTCTGTGACGAACCCAACTCCGGACTGGACCCCCAGACAGCCATCCTGATAGACCAGCTCATCAAAGAAATCACCGAAGATTTCCAAACCACCACCATCGTCAATACCCATGATATGAACTCGGTGATGGGCATCGGGGAAAAAATCATCTTTATCCACAACGGCCGCAAAGCCTGGGAAGGCAATAAAGAAGAAATCCTTTTCTCTGAAAACACCCTGTTGAATGACTTTGTCTTTGCCAACCAAATGGCCCAGGAACTGCGAAAAGCCAAAGCCCGTTAGAGCAAAATATGCTCTTAAACAAACCCGAAAATATCCCGGTCTCCGAAAATAAACTTACTTTTGTGTATAAAAATGCAATACCCGTATATATGAAAAACAAAAAAGCAGGATTCAACACACGCATGGTACATGCCGGCAGCGGGGAAGACCCGTGGGGCAGCGCTGTGGTTCCCATCTACCAGACCTCAACCTTCTCTTTTGAAAACGCCCGGCACGGCGCCGACCTTTTTGCCGGAAGAAAAAAAGGATATATCTACACCCGCATCGGCAATCCCACGATCCGGGCCCTGGAAGACAACATCGCTTCCCTCGAGAACGGGTACGGAGGCATTGCCACCGCCTCGGGCATGGGCGCCGTCTCCACCATCTACCTGGCCTTGCTGGAGAAAAACGCTCATATGATCAGCACCGCCTCCGTATACGGGCCTTCCCGCAGCATTATGGAAAAACACCTGAGCCGCTTCGGCGTGACAGCATCCTATGTCAACACTTCCGACATTGAAAAGATCAAACAAAGTATCCGTGACGAAACCAGGTTACTTTATCTGGAGACCCCGTCAAACCCCACCATGGAGCTGACCGATATCGAAGCGGCAGCAGCCCTGGCACACGAACACGATATCCTCGTGGTCGTGGACAACACCTTTTCCAGCCCGTGGCTGCAAAATCCCCTCGACCTGGGCGCCGATGCCGTGCTCCATTCGGTCACCAAATTCATCAACGGACATGCCGATGTGGTGGGCGGGATCATCGTAACCAAAACAAAAGAACTTTACGACCGCATCCGGCCCGTGATGGTCAGCTTCGGTTTTAATATGGACCCCCACCAGGCATTCCTGGTACATCGCGGCGTAAAAACCCTCTCCCTGCGTATCGAAAAAGCCCAGCAAAGCGCCATGGAAATAGCCCGCTGGCTCGAAAATCATCCCGCCGTGGAATGGGTGAAATACCCCGGCCTCCCTTCCCATCCGCAATACGAACTGGCAAAAAAACAAATGAAAGGCTTCGGCACCATGATCAGTTTCGAACTGAAAGGAGGATATGACGCCGGAGAAAAACTGATGAACCATATACAGATAGCACTGCTGGCCGTATCCCTGGGCGGCGTGGAGACACTTATCCAGCACCCCGCCTCCATGACCCATTCGGGACTGCCCCGCAAAGAACGACTCGAAGCCGGTATTACCGACGGACTGGTTCGCTACTCTACAGGTATCGAAGATACCAAAGACCTTCTGGAGGACCTTGAACAAGCCCTCAACCACGTATAAAAAAAATCACCTACGTAGTTACCTACGTAGGCATTTTATTTTTTTTGCTTCATCTCTTCCTGTAACTCTGACAGGTACTGAATAACACTTTCAGGTTTTCCCGTCACACTTCAAGCTTCAAGCTTCAACCTTCCTAACATCCTCCCGACGGAGTGACCTTTTTCTTTCTCCGGGGCACCACCACTTTAGGAGCACTCTTTTGGGGCCGGCTGATCTGTGTGTTTCCCTTGAAATATTTGGCATAATCATATTTCGGAAACTCATCATAGCATTTCCCTGCCATGATGCGGGGCATCTTTTTTCCGGTAATATAATAATCAAATCCCCCGAGCATCACTTTCACATTCGGGTACCCCAGCTGTTTCAGCAACATCCAGGGAGCACAGGCAACCACCTCGTTACCTGCATACAGCACCACCCTCTTATCTTTCTGCTGCAACAGGGAGGCATACTTTTTCTCCAGCAGATCCGGCAAAGGGATATTGACCGCATCATCAATATGTCCGCTGATGTACTCCATCGGTGTACGCAGGTCCACAAGCTGCAGGGAGGCTTCTCCTTTTTTTAATATCTTCCGGATGCTGTCAGGGGTCATGACATCTTTTTTGGACAATGCCTCTGCCAGCATCTCTTCAGGAGTCAGACGGTAATAATTCACCGGCTTCCTGGAAAAAACAAAGCCGGATACCACCATCAGCAGGAGCAGGATACCTGCCCAGTGATTCGAATTCAAATAAATTTTCCCCATAATTCCAGATTTATATTCTTTTTTTTCTTCCGTTCATCGTTCAACCTTCCTCCTTCATCCTTCCTAACATCCTCCCGAGGGGGTCACTTTTTTCTTTCTTCTCACAACCGTTTTAAGCGGTTTTTCAGCCCTGGCCGGGGCAGCCGTTTGTGTTCCTCCCTGAAAATAACGGCAGGCCGCCAGTCTGAAATCATACAGGTCGAATGCCTCCGAGGGGGCGGTGGAAGGAGGCTCCGGGGGTATCATGATCGTTTCCACCCACCGGTTCAGGCCGCCCTGCATCACATAGCTGTTCAGGTATCCCAGCCGCCGTGTGAGCACCCAGGCCTGGTTGGCACGGATGGTGCCGTTGGAATAAAAAACGTGTTTCTGCTCATCCCCGCTGATAAGATCCAGGTTTTGCTCTTCCAGGATCTTCTCCAGCGGAATATGTATGGCATCCGGCAGGTGGAATTTCGAATATGCCGCCGAGTCCCGCACATCGATCAGTTGCAGGCTGGGATCATGCCCGATGATCATGGCAGCTACCTCGTCGGTAGAGAAAAACCGCGTGTCGTCCTTGATAGCCAGCAACAGCTCATTCGGAGACAGCTCCTTTTTCTCCGGCCGTTCCGGCAGTAACCATACCAGAAAAGCGATGCCTATGGCTACTATGGTCAAAAATAAGGTTCCTTTCTGCATGGCAGTCAGTATTTCTTGTTAGTAATCAGGTTTTTTTACTCTTTTTTCTATCAGCGGCACGGCATAGAACATCCCCACCGCCACCAGGATCAGCAGGAAGGTGAAGAACCCACGGCTCATGCCCAGGCTGTCATAGATCTTTATGCCGCCTTCGTTGCCGCTGTTCACAAAATTCTTCAGCAAAGGGTAGGTCTCTCCATACAGGAAAGAACCGATAAAAGTACCCCCGATGAACATCAGAGCGTCCATCTTTCCTATGGAAGCGGCGGTAAAACTGGTGCCCGGACAAAATCCGCCCGTCACAAAGCCCAACCCCATGATCAGTCCGCCCACGATGGCCGCACCCCAGTAGGTGGGCTGTACATACAACTGCCCGGCATCTATCCAGCCGAAATAATCAAACAGGATGATGCCGACGGCAGCCGTGGCCCCGGCCGTGAAGAACACACGCAGCACGACAAAATCATATCCGTAAAATAATCCTACCAGGTTTTTGGAGGACGAGAAGCCGGCCGCTTCGAGCGCAAAACCGAAACCGATCCCCAGCAACAGGGCTATCACGAAATTCCATTCCGGCCCGATGATTCCTTGTGGTATTAATGGTCCCATGGCAAAATTTTTAAATCCATAATTTTCTGAAAAAATAGGCAAACAGATACGCCCCGCCGAAGATGGAGAGCATGGTCACAAAGCCGCCTGTGGCCAGGACCGCCATGCCGCTCAGGGCTGCTCCGCTGGTACATCCGCGTGCCATGG
>CAZYPI010000016.1:0-21008 GCA_964649335.1 uncultured Rikenellaceae bacterium
GTTTTTTCTGGCCTCTCCGGCCTCCAGGATTATCTCGACGGATTCTTCCTGGGCGTCCCGGATAAAACCGCAGGTATTGATAATCACCGTACCGCCCGATATCTCGTGCGGGTTATGGGTAACCTGCAATCCGGCTTCTTCCAGTTGTCGTATCAGCACTTCCGAATCCACCAGGTTTTTGGAACAGCCGAGGGTGATGACAGAGACCGTTTTTTGTTTACGGGCGGAAGTCATGAAATAATTTGTGGTTTGGGATAATTTATTTAAATCTGTGATACAATCTCCGGGATCAGGAGGGAAACAGAGAGGCCACGAAGGCATCTTTATCGAAGGGTCTCAGGTCTTCCATTCCTTCCCCGATGCCGATATATTTTACGGGGATATGGAATTGTCCGGACACTCCTATCACAACCCCACCTTTGGCGGTGCCGTCGAGTTTGGTGACGGCGATGGCGTTTACCTGTGTCACCTCCGTGAACTGACGTGCCTGCTCGAAAGCGTTCTGGCCGGTGGATCCGTCCAGTACCAGCAGGATCTCGTGGGGGGCTTCGGGGATTACTTTTTGCATGACCCGTTTGATCTTTCCCAGTTCGTTCATCAGGTTGACTTTGTTGTGCAGGCGGCCGGCGGTATCGATGATCACCACGTCAGCATTGCGTGCTTTGGCGGCCTGCAGGGTGTCGAACACTACGGAGGCGGGGTCGGAGCCCATTTGCTGTTTTACCAGCATCACTCCTACCCTGTCGGCCCACACCTGTAACTGGTCGATGGCGGCCGCCCGGAAGGTGTCGGCCGCACCCAGGACCACCTGATAACCGTTATTTTTGTAATGATAAGCCAGCTTGGCTATGGTGGTGGTTTTTCCCACTCCGTTGACCCCAACGACCATGATCACGTAAGGGTGCGGCAGCCCTTCCAGACTGAATCCTTTGGAGGCGGCTTCCGGCTGTTCAGCCAGCAGGGCGGCAATCTCTTCGCGTAAGATACGGTTCAGCTCTCCGGTGCCCAGGTATTTATCACGGGATACCCGTTTTTCTATACGTTCTATGATCTGGATGGTGGTGTCCACGCCCACATCCGAGGTGATCAACACTTCTTCCAGTTGGTCCAGCACTTCATCATCCACTTTCGATTTACCGGCTACGGCCCGCGAAAGCTTCTTCAGCATGCTTTCCTTGGTTTTTTCCAGGCCTTTTTCCAGACTTTTCGGGGGGATCACCTCTGCTGCCGGCTCTTTACTTTCTTTTTTTCTGGTAAATAAACCCATATTCTTTCACGTTGATAATCAAGTCACAAAGATAATAAAAAACAGTCTGTTTTGATAAGAACCTTTTCAGGGAGTCCCTGTGAACAGACAGGAACAAAAAAGCTTCCCCGGAAAGAGGAAGCTTTTTGTCAAAGTTCTGGACAGTATTATTTCTTTCCGAAGAAATCCTTGATATGTTCTTTGTTGATGATCTCTTCACGGAAGGTATAAGCCCCGGTCTTTTTCGATTTCACAAAGCGGATGGCTTTGGTGAATGAATGACCTTCTCCTGTTTTCAGTGTTGCAACAACTTTCTTAGCCATGACGATATTATTTTATTTCCCGGTGAAGGGTGTAACGTTTCAAAATGGGATTGTATTTTTTCAGTTCCAGCCGCTCCGGCGTGTTTTTCCGGTTTTTGGTGGTGATATATCTGGAAGTGCCGGGCATGCCGCTCTCTTTGTGTTCGGTACATTCCAGGATGACCTGTATTCTGTTTCCTTTTTTAGCCATGATTTTACCAGTTAATACGTTTCAATAAACCCTTTTTCCTTAGCTTCCCGCAATGCCGGACCCAGTCCTTTTTTGTTGATGGTACGCAGTCCTGCAGCAGATACTTTCAGGGTGATCCAACGGTTTTCTTCTTCCAGGTAGAACTTTTTAACAAAAAGATTGGGATAGAATTTTCTTCTGGTCCTGCGTTTTGAATGGGACACGTTGTTTCCCGAAACCACCTTCTTTCCTGTTATTTGACAAACTCTCGACATCTTTTCCGGTGTTGATATTTATTGCGTTTTAAAAGTGAGCGCAAAATACGGTATTTTTCCTGAAAAAATCAAATAAAAAAACAAGAATTTAATGAAAAGATTCATTCAGGAGCAATTTTCTCAACATATTCAGGGAAGTATAGGCTGCCCGGGTGATATTTTCCATGCGTGTAAAACCGAAAATAAACTTTTCCGCGACGGTTTTTTCCGGAGATTTAACGGCGATCCAGACGGTACCTACCGGTTTTTCCGGTGTGCCGCCGCTAGGCCCGGCAATGCCGGAGATGGCGATGGCATAACCGGTATTCAGTTTTTTGCTGACTCCTGCGGCCATTTGTTCCACCACCTCCCGACTGACGGCACCCTGTTTTTTGATCTCCTTTTCGTCAACGTCCAGTTCCCGTATCTTGATCTCGTTGGCATAGGAGATTACGGATCCCTTGTAATAATCGGAGGCTCCCGGCACGGAGGTGATCAAATGCGAGACCATCCCTCCCGTACAGCTTTCGGCTGTAGAGAGGGTTTCTCCGCGCTTGCGCAACAGGTCTCCCACGATCTGCTCCAGCGTATCTCCGTTTTTGCCGTACACATACTCCCCTATTTTTTCCATCATTTCCTTTTCCAGCCTGTCCAGAAGCGATTCCAGTTGCTGCCGGCTGTCTCCTTTGGCTGTCAGCCGCAGACGGACCCTCCCGGCCGAAGGCAGATAAGCCAGTTTTACATTGGATGGCAGTTTCTTCTCAAAATTTTCCAGCAATCCGGACAGATGTGCTTCAAAAGTTCCGTAAGTAAGTAAAGTCCTGTGGATAATAGCAGGTAATTTAAACTTATGCTTTAGACCAGGTATGACATATTTCTCCATAATACCCTTCATTTCTTTGGGTACGCCGGGCATGGATACCAGGACTTTTCCGTTGGTTTCGAACCACATGCCGGGAGCTGTGCCCCATTCATTGACGAACGCTTTGCATTTATCCGGCACATAAGCCTGCCCCCTGATCAGGTCGTTCAGTTGTATATTCCTCTTTTCAAGGCGTTTTTTTACGGAAACTAATATTTCTTCATTCAACACCAGTTTTGAATGAAAAAATTCCGCCAGTGTTTTTTTGGTTATATCATCGCTTGTCGGTCCCAGGCCGCCGGTCACCAGAACGATATCCGTTCGTTCCAGGGCAGCCTTCACCGTGTTGAGGATATGTTCCCTGTCGTCGGAGATGGTGGTGATCTGATAAACGGTGATGCCTGTATTATTTAGTTTTTCAGCCATCCAGGCCGAGTTGGTATCCACGATCTGGCCTATCAGGATCTCGTCACCGATGGTTATAATTTCTGTGGTTATCATGATCTGTGGTTTTATGGACACAAAGATAATCCGAAAATGGAGTGAATATACTTTTTTCTGCCGTTTACCACCAGGTTTCCATCTGTATCCCGAAAGAAAGTATTAAAAAATCCTTAAAAAATCTTAAGATTGGGTGAAAACGCGGGTTGGTTTTTTTCTCCTTTGGATGAATATTTTACTTTTGGCGACAAGAAAACAACGTATAATGCGAAAAAAGTGCTTTTTTGTTGTTGCCGTATTTTTTCTGAAGATTTTCTGGGCCGGCTATTCTGTAGCACAGGAAACCGTTGAGAAGCCTGTTTTGAAGATAGGCACTTACAGCGGCGGGATGCATTTTGACGGCCGGGTGGATGATCCCTGCTGGCAGGGGGTTGATTCCATACCCAATCTGACCATGGTGGAACCGCAGGAAGGTATTCCTCCGACGTTTCGTACGGTGGTAAAGGTACTGGCCGATGCCGGAGAGATCTATCTCGGCGTTATCTGTTATGATGACCGGCCGGATAAAATTGTAAGTTATTCCAAAGCCAAAGATTCTTATCTCAGGGGTGAAGACTATATAAAATTTGTCTTTGATACATACCGCGACGGTCGTACCGGATATATTTTTGCCGTAAACCCCAACGGAGCACGCTATGATGCTTTGTCCGAACGTCATGGTGAAGATGAGGATCAGAATTGGGATGGAATCTGGGATGCCAAAACTTACCGTGGAAAAAATTTCTGGTCGGTAGAGATCCGTATTCCCGTCAGGTCGATGACTTTCGGAAAAGGTTTAAGCACATGGGGTTTCAATATCGAAAGAAGGATACAAAGGTTGCAGGAAACGGATCGCTGGAGCGGTGCAAAAATGGATTATAATTTAGCACAGGTTTTTGTTGCGGGTTTATTGGAGGACCTGCCTCATTTTAATCTGGGGTTGGGTATGACAATAAAACCCTCGTTGGTAGGTGACATGTCCCGGTCGGCGGGAGAAAACGCAAAATACAATTTAAAGCCGAGTCTGGATGTAATCCAGCGTATCACACCCGAGATCACAGGACAGTTGACGGTAAATACCGACTTTGCCGAGACAGAAGTGGATACACGCCGTACCAACCTGACCCGGTTCTCGCTTTTTTTCCCCGAAAAACGGCAGTTTTTCCTGGAAGGTGCAGATATCTATTCATTCGGACTGGGGTTATCTTCCCGTTCCCTTTTACCTTTTAACAGTCGTCGTATCGGCCTTTATCAGGGAAAGGAAGTCCCGCTGGTGGCAGGCGGAAAGATCAACGGGAAGGTAAACAAAACCAACTTCGGAGCGCTGATTACCCATATGGGAAAGCTGGATACGACCCTCTCTCCTACCAATCTTGGTGTGATACGGATTAAACAGAATATTCTGAAAGAATCGTCCCTGGGGGTTATTTCCACATTAGGGGATCCTGCCGGACGTAGCGGCGGCGCTATGGCCGGTGTGGACTTTACCTATCAAACCAGTCATTACAAAGGAGATAAGAATCTCAAAGCAGGAGTGTGGGGATTGTATAACTGGCGGGAAGACCTGACAAACGATCGTTCTGCCTATGGGGTGTCTTTTGATTTCCCCAATGATAAATGGGATATCTTTGCTGCCTACAAACGAGTTGGGGCACAGTTTGATCCGTCCCTGGGTTTTGTTCCCCGGAAAGGCGTGAAGATGTATTCCCTCTCGGTAGATTATATGCCCCGCCCTGAGAAAATAAAGTTTATACGGCAGTTTTTCTTTGAGTCTTACTATTCTTTGGTTACCGATATAGGCAATCATTGGGAAAGTTATACTGTTTTTACTGCACCTTTTCATTTCAGGATGGAGAGTGGTGACCGTTTTGAGTTTAATATCAAACCTGCCGGTGAATATCTGAAAAAACCATTTGAAATCTCTCCGGGGGTGATTATTCCTGCCGGAGGTTACAACTGGATCCGGTCGAGACTGGAACTGGAGACAGCCAGTAAGCGACCTGTTAATGGCCAGATTACCTGGTGGTACGGCGGATTTTACGGGGGCTGGCTCGATCAAATCGAGTTACAACTTTTTCTTCGTCCTTTCTCCTGGATGATCGTCGAAGTAAATTATGAACGGAATATTGCACGCAATCTGGTCAACATACCGGACAACGATTTTGACCAGAGTCTTTTCGGCGGTAAGTTACAATTAAACTTTACTCCGGATATGCAGCTCAGTTCCTTTATTCAATATGACAATATGAGCCGGTCGATCGGCACCAATACCCGTTTCAGATGGACTTTTGCCCCCAAAGGGGATCTTTTCATCGTATATAATCACAACATGGCGAAAAACCTGGAAGATCGTTTTTCCTATCAATCCAACCAACTCATCGCCAAACTGACCTATAGTTTCTGGTTGTAAACCCTGACAATCGGTATTATTTTTACATGTCTTTTTATTTTATCTTTATGTGGTCGTTCAGATGAAACAGGAAGATCACGGGATTATCCTCGTCATTCAGTTCCTTCAAAGGTTCCAGGCGTGCAGCAATTTCCGGAGGTACCTTTCCCTTTGATTCACTCTCACCAATCATTTCATGAAGGTCTCCGACAGGAATCTCCAGGGAAACAACACCGGCCGGCCGTCAAGTTTCGTATAATAAAAGGCTTTTTCACTCTTCGGAGCACAACCGGCCAAAAAGACCAAAACCGGTAATAAAAAAGGGTAAATAAGTTTTTTCATGGCGGAAAGGATTAATAATGAATAAAATCCGAAAGCAAGTTAATAAAATTTTCTTTTAATATTTTAAGTGACAAAATATTTTTTGCCGGCAGGTGTTAATTAAATAATCATTACTTTCGTTTTATGAAACCAGTGAAAACGATCATCCTTGCCGGCGTGGCGGTAATGATATTTTTGGTTCCGGCAAAAGCACAACCGGAGGATAAGGTGTTTGAAGACACGGTTTTTTCCGGAAACATAAAAACCGTCGAGCTGTACCTGAAGGGCTGGCGCATGTCCTATCCGTATCTGCGGCTGGAGAGTGACAACACCCTGTGCCTGGATTTTGACGATCTGGGGGAGGTGCCCGGCACCTATTATTATACGTTCATTCATTGTGATGCCGACTGGCGCCCGTCCGACCTGACGGAGACAGATTACCTGGACGGTTATACCGAAAATGAGATCACCGATTATAAAAGTTCGGTAAACACCACCGTGCCCTATACTCATTATCATCTCTCCTTTCCCAATGATGATGTACGTTTCCTGCTTACCGGCAACTACGTGGTCCTGGTGTACAGGGACATGGACCGGGAGAAGCCGGTTCTGACCGCCCGTTTTATGATCTATTCGGCGCAGGTGGATATTGAGGGCAGGGTGGTTCCTCCTGCCGGCCCTGACCGTAATCGTGACCAGGAAGTGGTGCTGTTTGTGGATTACAGCCGGTATCCGGTGCAATCGCCCCGGGAGGAGCTGTATGTCGTGGTCAGGCAGAACGGCCGGTGGGACAATGCCCGCAGGGGCATCATCCCCTCGCGTGAAGAAAACAGGAAACTGATCTATGATCACACATCGGGGCTGGTCTTTCACGGGGGAAATGAGTTTCGCAATTTCGATATCAAGAGTATCCGTTACCAGAGCCGGCATATTGAGAAGATAGAATACCTTTCCCCGTATTATAATATCCGCCTGAAAACGGATGTCTTCCGCACCCTGGATCCTTATTTTTCGGATAAAGACCTGAACGGGAAGTACTACATAGAAAACTCCCTGGGCCGTGATCCGGACACCGATGCGGATTATCTCAATGTTTTTTTCACCCTGGAGGCCAATTTCCCCTTCGACGAGGAAGTGTATATTGCAGGGGCTCTGGGCGGCTGGCATTACGATAAGAACAGCCGGATGACCTATCATATGGACACCCACCGGTATGAGGGGGTAATGTTCCTGAAACAGGGCTATTACAATTATGCTTATGCCCTGAAGCCCGCCGGCAGCCGGCGTGGTGACCTGACCCGCATAGAAGGTTCCCATTTTGAAACGGAGAACGACTATACGGTATTTGTCTATCACCGGTCGTCAGATGAACGGTATGACCGGCTGGTCGGGGTAAAGATCATCAACACCGGCACAGACAGGTAAGAATGATGAACGTTGATCGGTGATCGTTGAACGCTGTTATATATCAAATTTGATGCCCTGGGCCAGGGGCAACTCCGTACCAAAGTTGATGGTGTTGGTTTGCCGCCGCATATAAGCTTTCCAGGCGTCGGAGCCGGATTCCCTGCCTCCGCCGGTATCTTTCTCTCCGCCGAAAGCCCCGCCTATCTCCGCACCGGAGGTGCCGATATTCACGTTGGCGATGCCGCAGTCCGACCCGCGGGCCGAGAGAAACTCTTCCGCTTCTCGCAGGTTCAGGGTAAAGATGGCCGAGGAAAGTCCCTGCGGCACATCGTTGTGCAGGGCGAGGGCCTCATCGAACGTTTTGTATTTGATAAGATAGAGAATCGGTGCGAAGGTCTCTTCCTGTACTATTTTATAATGATTTTCCACTTCAGCCAGTACGGGGGTTACATACAGTCCGGAGGGGTACTGTTCTCCTTTCAGCACATCTCCGCCGAAGATGATTTTTCCTCCCTCTTCTTTTATTTGCTCCAGAGCATTGGAATAGATATCCACGGCAAAACGGTCGATCAGCGGGCCCACGAGGGTTTTTTCATCCAGCGGGTTGCCTATTTTGCGGGCTACCTGTTCGTAAGCGTTGAGGAGCCGTTTTTTCACGTCGTCATATATCTCTTCATGGATGATCAGGCGGCGGGTGGTGGTACAACGCTGGCCGGCCGTGCCGACGGCGCCGAACACAATGGCGGGGATAGCCAGGTCGATATCGGCATGTTTGGAGACGATAATGGCATTGTTGCCGCCCAGTTCGGCGATCACCCGGCCCAGGCGGGCCGCCACCCTCTCGCTGACATGTTTGCCCACGGCCGTGGAGCCGGTGACGGAGATCAGGGGTACACGCTTATCGGCCAGGAAGTTATTTCCCATCACGGATGATTTGGCAACCACCAGGTTAAAAACCCCTTCGGGCACATTATTTTTCTTCAGCACGGAGGCAATGATATTCTGTGTGGCGATGGCAGTCAGCGGCGTCTTGGAGCTGGGTTTCCACAACACCACATCGCCGGCCACGGCGGCGATCATGGCATTCCAGGCCCACACCGCCACGGGAAAGTTAAAAGAGGTGATTAACCCGACGATGCCCAGAGGGTGGTATTGATCATACATCCTGTGTTTGGGCCTTTCCGACTGCATGGTAAAGCCGTACAGCTGGCGTGACTGTCCCACGGCAAAGTCACAGATATCTATCATCTCCTGCACTTCGCCCATGCCTTCCTGATATATCTTTCCCATCTCCAGGGTAACCAGTTTGCCCAGGTCTTCTTTATTTTCGCGCAGGGCCAGGCCTATCTGCCGGACAACCTCTCCCCTTTTGGGTGCCGGTACCAGCCGCCATTCCTTAAAAGCTTCCTGTGCTTTCCGGATCACGTTCTCATAATCCTCCAGGGTGGCGTTTTTTACCGCGGCAATGGTGCTTCCGTCAATGGGTGATACCGATTCCGTCACCGGACCGTCCGTATCCACCCAGACGGTGCCGGTGGTTACACCCGGGTTAATATCCCGGATACCAAGCCTTTGTAGCATTTGTGCAATTCCATAATCTTTCGGATTCATAATATTTACGGTTTTATGGTTAATATGAAGGACCAAATTTAACAGCTAAAAACGGAAATCTATATGATCAGTAACATGATTTTTAGCATTTTTTATGAATATTTATCCACTAATTTTGTACTCACAAAATGTATAACCATAAATCAGACGATCATGCCAAAAGGAATCTACCATGTGCCCGAAGCCAAAAACGAGCCCATCTTAAGCTATGCGCCCGGAACTCCCGAGAGGAAGGCCATAGAAGAGGCCGTACAGTGGGTTTACGAGAATGTTGTCGACATCCCGATGTTTATCGGAGGCAAAGAGGTGAAAACGGATAAGAAGGTACGTATCTTTCCTCCTCACAAGATTGATCATACGATCGGGTACTATTACCAGGGTGGTGAGGAAGAGGTGCGCCGGGCCATAGATGCAGCCCTGGCCACCCGGGAGAGATGGGCCGGCATGAGCTGGGAACAGCGGGCCTCCATTTTTCTGAAGATTGCCGATCTGATCGCAGGCCCTTACCGTTACAAGCTGAATGCTGCCACCATGGTGGGTCAGTCCAAGAATGTATTTCAGGCCGAGATAGATGCCGCGTGTGAACTGGCGGATTTTTTCCGTTTTAATGTGCAATACATGACCGACCTGTACAACCAGCAACCCTCTTCATCGGCGCAGGCCTGGAACCGGATGGAGTACCGTCCGCTGGAGGGTTTTGTCTTTGCACTCACACCCTTTAATTTCACATCCATTGCCGGGAATTTGCCCACAGCCCCGGCCCTGATGGGCAACGTAGTGGTCTGGAAACCTTCCAAGACAGCGGTTTATTCCGCCCATGTGCTGATGGAGATCTTCCGGGAGGCCGGACTTCCGGAAGGGGTGATCAATCTGGTTTTCGTTTCGGGACCTACGGCCGCCCGTGTGGTACTGACCCATCCTGATTTTGCCGGTTTTCATTTTACCGGATCCACGGCTGTTTTCCAGAGCATCTGGAAGATGATCGGCGAGAATATCAAAATATACAGGTCTTATCCTCGCATCGTGGGTGAAACGGGAGGTAAAGACTATATCCTGGCTCATCCTTCGGCCAACAAAAAAGCACTGATCACGGCGATTGTCCGGGGGGCTTTCGAATATCAGGGACAGAAATGTTCAGCGGCTTCCAGAGCATATATACCGGAGACCTTATGGAAAGAGATGAAAGAAGAGCTGGTGGCCACGGTGCAGGAGCTGAAAATGGGCCCGCCGGAGGATTTTACCAATTTTATCAATGCCGTGATCGACGAAGCTTCCTTCGACAAGATCACCAGTTACATCGAGAAGGCAAAAAAAGACAAAGAAGCTGAAGTGGTTGTGGGTGGCGGATACGATAAAAGCACGGGATATTACATTGAGCCCACCATTATCCGGACTACCGATCCCCATTATGTCACGATGGAAGAAGAGCTGTTCGGACCGGTGCTTACCATCTACGTCTATAAGGACGATCAGTTTGAAGAGACCATGGATCTGCTGGACAGCACCTCCATCTACGGACTAACCGGCGCTGTTTTTGCCCAGGACCGTTTTGCCATTGAACGGGCTACCGAACGTCTTGTTCATACGGCGGGGAATTTCTATATCAACGACAAGCCCACCGGCGCAGTGGTAGGCCAGCAGCCTTTCGGCGGAGCCCGCGGGTCCGGCACCAACGACAAGGCCGGTTCTCTCCTGAACCTGCTTCGTTGGGTATCCCCCCGTTCCATCAAGGAAAACTTTGTCCCGCCGGAAGATTACCGGTATCCTTTTATGGGATGATAACGGATTGACATCCGCCGGTTTAAAACCGCAATGCAATTTATGTTGCGGTTTTTTCTTTTGATGTCAACAGCATCTTTTTTTTCACTATTTTTGTATGTGAAAATATCATTCCCATGGGTTTGCCTTTGCCGAAAAAGATTTTTCTTCTTTTGAAAAACAAATATGTTTTAACGCTGCTGCTTTTCATCATCTGGCTTCTGCTGTTTGACAGTAACAACCTGCTGGACCGCATCAAACAGGTAAGAGAGCTGAACCAATTAAAGAATGACCGGGAGTATTATCAGAAAAAAATAGAGGAAGACACGCGCAAACTGAAAGAGCTTGAGACGGATGACAAAAGCCTGGAGAAATTTGCCCGGGAGCAGTACTTCATCAAGAAGAAGAATGAAGACCTTTTTATTATCATCGACAAAAAGAAATAGGTCTCATCCCTGAGTGTGATTTTTATCTAACCGTGGGTACGATCCCGTTTCCTGTATAGTTCCAGTAAATCCCTGTTGTTTTCCGGCAGAGAGGTAACACCCGCCTCTTTGAGGATTTGACGGGCTGCCCGGGCAACAGGTTTTCTTCCGAAAAACTTTTCGTGACTGTAATTCAGGTACCTGATCACCCGGAAAGTGTCAAACCAGTGGTAGAATCGTTTCAGGAAGGTCTTTTCCGAAGATACATTGGCCAGGATCTCATGTATTCGGGAGGCAAACGGATCTTTTCCCAAAAAATACTGCATGGATGGGGGCAACCGGACAAAGATCTTTTCGGGGGATATCTTTTCCCGGTTGATCCGGGGGACCATGGCGAAAAAGAGGGCCAGCTCCCGGAAGGCGGCCGGGTTGTAGGTCATAAACTCTTTTTCTTCTCCGGAGGTGAGCTTCTGTATAACCGGTCCGGTCCCGAAAGGTACCCGGCTGCCGGGACGGGGTGAGGGTACGACTCTTGTTGTGGTGAGGTCGGCGAAATGACCCTCTTTGATGATCTTTTGCAAAAAATAAAAGTCCTCCCCTCCCTGCCGGGTATTCATCCCTCCCTGCCTGACATAGGCCTCCATTCTGACGGCAAAGGCGGAGCCCACGGTATGGTACGCAAAAGGATAACCGATGATCCGCAGGGCATTGACGAAATAACGCAGATGCAGCTCGTACCGGATGATGGCATCATAGACCGCTCCGGGAAAAGTAGTGCCCCCGAGGGGATGTTCGAAGTAAACGGACACACCGGACACCTCAGGGTGATGTTCGAAGAAATGCTCCAGGGCGGTAAGATAATCCGGATCTGCCAGGGTGTCGGCGTCGAGGGAGGTAATGATCCCCTCGGGGCGCTGCAGCAGGTGAAAACGTCTGACGGCCTCGTCCATACCGATCTTACGGGCCAGTCCCACACCCGCCTTTTTTACGGGAAGTCCTTCACAAAGAAACGGGAAAAAGCTGATCATCCCGGTGTTATGCTTTTCCGCCCATTGTTTCAGATGAGAAAAAGTCTCCCGGTTTTTGCGTATTACTTCTCCGGAGTCCTTTTTCGAAGAATTGATGACAATAAACACTTCCACCGGACGGAGCGGGGCATTACAGGAAAGCAGGGAAGACAAAGTGTCTGTGACCCTCTCCTCGTTATGACAGGGGATGACGATCACATTGTTCACGTCCGGCGCGGGAGGCCGGTCGGTAAGGGCAGGAAAAGAGGCCCGCTGTTTCAGGTAGGCCTCCGCAACGTTCATCTTAGTTGGCTTTAAGGATGGAATCCCGAATGGCCTTGTACTTAATGTTCAGCCCTTCGAGTACATCGCGGGTGATATCCAGGCTTTTGTCCCCGTACAGGATGTTTCCGCCGAGGGTGGTACTCAGAACATATTTGTAATGATGTGCTTTTGAATAATCTTCAAGATAATCGACCACGCTGTACAAAACTTTCCGGTAGCTGACCTGTTGTTCTTCCATCAGCTTGCCGGCAAGATCATCTTTCATTTTCAAGAGCTCCTGTTGTTCTTGCTGAAGCTGTTTTTCGATTTTCTGGGCTTCGGAACGTGTAACCAAACCTTTTTGCAGGTTGTTCTGATATTCGGTTACCTTATTTTGCCACTTCTGCCCCCGGGTGGTCAGTTTATTTTCGGATATCTTCTGTTTTTCATTCAGCTTGTTCTGGAAATCACTGAACATATCGTAATTGGCCAGCAATGTATCGATATTCACATAAACAATGGTTGCATAAGCTTCCGCTGCTCGGGTGCTGTCTGTACCGGAGGCACCTGCTGCCTTTTGCGACAGACTTTTCGGTTTGGCAAAATAAAGACCATACAAAATGATAACGGCGATAATCAAAATAACATTAATGATCAGTGAAGTCTTCTTCATCGTTTCAGATTTTTGTTTTACTATCCCGCAAAGATATACGATTTCCCCTTTCCACAAACAGATCGTCCTGGAAAAATTCAAAAACCTCGCTTATCTTATTCCGGCTGTCCTAACAGGTTGCGTAAGAGGGAAAGGGAGGGGTTACTCATACACGGTGAAAAGAGAATTTTTTTAACCTGTTAAAATTCGGGGCAGGGAATAGCATGGATCTTTCTTCTTCTATATTGTGTTGTCCTGAATTCGTACATAAATGATATCTCATGGGAACCTCCGGTTGATCCGACCAGTTTGGAGATGGTAAAGTCGTAACTGTATCCGACATGGAGTTGTTTGGTTTTATAACCAACGAGTAGGATGAGGGCATCGCGTTTGAAATAGCTGTCTATATGATTAAAAAACGGAAAACCCCGGTACCACAGTCCGAACATCAGCGGATCTTTATACCAATACATGCCCAGGTTCAATTGTTTAAATCCGCCCTGTGCCTGAAAGAGAAAAGCAAGGGAGAGGCTCTCTTCTATGGGTTTTAGCAGCCGGCCCTTCCGTATTACCTGGGCGCCTCCATACACAGACACTTTCATGGGCAGATGGCTGGCGTCGCCATAAAGGGATTGTTTGGGCCGGAGCAAGTGATCTACCGTAACGCCTACCCAGTATTTATCGGTATATCCGAGAACAGATGTTTCTGCATCGATATCCCCGACATTGTCAAACGGCGGTTGTTCGGTGGTAGGTGTAATATTGCCCGGAGAAAGCTGGTCATTGAAAATCAACCTGTAGAAATCCAGGGACAACTGGGTGTATTTCACCTGGATACCGGGACGGACATATACGCCTTCGGTTACCTGTATGTTGTAAGAATATAAAACACCCAGATTCAGGTTACTCAGGTGTCCCGAACCGGCCACATCATACATGGCCAGAAAACCCAGTCCCGAATTGAAGTTGTGAAAATATTTATCAAATGAAAAACTGTAGGTGGTGAAAACGCCGGGAATGGCCGGCCACTGGTTGCGGTAATTCATGGCGATCCGGTTCTCTTCGGTGGCTCCTGTAAAAGCGGATCCCAGGTAAAGCGGATTGGCATAGAACTGTGAGAACTGGGGATCCTGGGCAAAGAAGGGCGTGACAATAACTATCCCTAAAATAAATATGACCGAGAGCCTTTTCACCAAAATACTCGTTATCAGTTATTTATTAACTAAACCCCTCCTCTGTATCCCAGATAAACACTTAGCTTATTTACGTGTACTTTTACCCAATAGTTTCAGGTATTTTCATTATTTTACATCAAATGTAAAAAAATAAGTTGAAAAAACGGTCAGATTAATTGATAAATGAAGACAATTTGTCCATAAAGGGCAAAATCCCGGTATTTCAGTTTTTCCTTTTGATCAGGGTAACGTTGCCAAAACGCACAAAAGGTTTTCCATTGGCGAACACTCCGCGGGCTTTCCAGATGTAAACATCCGGTTTGGCCATTTCATCGTGGATATAACCGTCCCATCCGCGTTGCAGATCATGGCTTTCGAAGATCAGCTCACCCCGGCGGTTATAGATCTGCAGGTGGTATTCCGATACTCCTTTCCAGACGGGATGGAAGACATCATTGGCTCCGGGGCCTTCCGTATAATAACCGTCGGTCGGTCCGTTTGGATTGGCGAGGAAGGCATTGGGGAAACGTATGTAATACATACTGTTCTCAAAAGCATTCCGCACCACCATGGAATCCGTGCATCCCCGGGATGACCACACTTTCAAAACAATCCTGAAGGGCCCTTCTGTTGTGTAACGGTGCGACGGCTCCTGTTCCTGTGAAAAATGCCCGTCCCCGAAATCCCAAAAATAAACCGCGGCATTTTCGGAAGAATTGATAAAAGTGATCTCCGTTTCCGGCACGGTGGCATCTTCGGGGAATATTTCGAACCGGGCTTTGGGCGGTTCAAAAACTTTTACGGTATCCGTCCGCACTGTTTTTTTACCTTTGTTATCCATGCCGGTCAGGGAAATGACGTAGATACCGGGGTTATTGAAAACATAGACCGGATTATCCTCGCTGAGCTCGACTTTCTTATTCCCGATGGACCATGTGTAGCCGGTACAGTTTTCAGAACGGTTGATAAAATGTACCTGCAATGGAGGACAACCGCTTGCCGGTTCAACCCGGAAACGGACATACGATACACTTTCCTTCCCTGTAACCGTGGGGGATTTTATTTTTTCCTTAGGTATGGACGGGGATGTTTTCGGCTTGCGAGTGCCGGCAGCAACAGCATGGGGCGCGGTCTGTTCCCGGTGTTGTGATCCTTCCGGCGGATTTTCCGCCGACGGTTTTGTGCCGGGGATATTCTTATCTGTATTTACGGACTTTTCTTTTCTTTCCGTTATATTAATTTTCTTTTCCGCCTGACTGATATTACCGGCCTTTGCCGGCAGGTTTCTGCCCTGTAAAGAGTCGACAGGAGGGTTTATCTTGTATTTATCTGCCTGATTAATTGTTGTGTCGGAGATATTTGGGGTAAATTTCCCGGAAATCTTCCCGGAAGAATTGTTAATACCCAGGTATAGGGCGGTTGAAACTCCCAATATCGCGGCCATATAATAGATATTAAACCGGGATGGGGAGAAACGGAGAAACTCTTTCCATCGCATTTTGCGGAGTACGCGACCCCACAGCGATAGGGAAGGTGTCACCCTGTATCCTTCGAATTCTTTACGGAACAAATCCTCTATGTTATGATCTTTCCTCATCCTCTTTATCGTTCCTTACGGCGATCCGGCTCATATATTCCAGTTGGCGCCGGATCATCTTTTTTGCCCTCGAGTACTGGGATTTGCTGGTATTCACATCAATGCCAAGCATTTCCGCTATTTCCCTGTGTTTATATCCTTCAATAGCATACAGGTTAAATACCATCCGGTATCCTGAAGGAAGGTTTTGTATGACCTGTAACAGCTCCTCACGTGTAAAGTCACTGCCGGCCGAGTCGTTGGCAGGGGGCGTATTATAAATGGATTCTACCTCTTCGTAATACCGGTACTTCAGGTTCCTGTGATAATATGTTATGGCCGTATTGATCATTATTTTCCTCATCCAGTTAAAGAAGGAACCCGTACCCGAGTATTCCTGTAAATGAAAAAACACTTTGACGAATCCTTCCTGCAGGATATCTTCCGCTTCAGCCAGATTGGCGGCATAACGGTTGCAAACACCCAGTAATATGTCAGCATAACGCTCATACAGCATCTTTTGTGCCTGCCGGTCCTTTCCGATACATCGCCTTATGATCTCTTCATCCGACTGCATTTGCCCTGCTTAATAAATACGACCTGTCATGTCCCCAAATGGTTGCACGGAAAATTATTATTTATTCATCTTTTTTCAACACTGCTCCAAAATATATTCAGGGATGACAAAGGTCATAAAAATACAATTTGTGAATAGTGTTATTTTGCAGGTGGTAATATATAAAAAAACCATTGAAATTTTAAAATTGCCGGATCATGTTCAATAAAATCGTGGCTTCTCTCCTGCCCCTCTTTCCGAAAAAGTTCATATGGATTTTTTCCAAAAGATACATTGCCGGAGAGACCCTGGATGATGCGCTGAAGGTTTCAAAAGAATTGAACCGGCAAGGGATCCGGGTTACGCTGGATGTGCTGGGAGAGTTTATCAGCAACCTGGAGGAGGCAGAAAGGAATAAAGAGGAATATCTCGAAGTGATTGACCGGCTGATAGAAGAAAAGATCGACGGCAACTTTTCCGTCAAACCCACCTCGTTCGGATTGCTTATAGATGAGGAAGTCTGTTACCGGCATATTCGTGAGATCGTCAGCACAGCTGCATCCTATCATAGTTTTGTCAGGATCGATATGGAAGATTCCTCCTGTGTGGACCGTGAAATCAGGCTTTACAAAAGGCTGCATGAGGAGTTTCCGAGAAATGTAGGACTGGTTTTTCAGGCATATCTGAAACGCACCTATCAAGACCTGCAGGAGCTCACCCCCCTCCATTCTGCCGGGGCACCCCTCAATTTCCGTTTGTGCAAGGGTATCTATGTTGAGCCGGCGAGGATCGCCTATAAAGATCATGATGAGATCAACAGGCATTATCTGGAAGACCTGGAATATATTCTTCAGAATGGATTCTATGTGGGCATTGCAACCCACGATGATTTTCTTATTGAAGAATCATATAAATTGCTGGAAAAATATCATGTGGCGGAAGATGCTTATGAATTTCAGATGTTATACGGAGTGACGCCCGAACGGCGTAACTCGGTGGTAAAAAAGGGACACGCAATGCGTGTTTATGTTCCTTTCGGCAAGGACTGGTTCGGGTATTCCACACGCCGTCTGAAAGAAAACCCGCAGATGGCCAGTTACATCATCAAGGCGCTTTTCAACAGAAAATAATAACTTTTCAGGTGCAGGAACACCGGGGGTGACGGTTTCGGTTTTCCGGTAAACTTGCTCTTTTCATAAATATTTCCTTATTTTATAAGGAATTGTTTCACGAAAATCAGGACGACATGGACAAAAGAACATTTTTCAAATCAGCGGCCCTGGCCGGGGCCGGTCTTTTTGCGGCACGGGTAGGATCCACAGCAACCCCCGACTTTCCGGTGGCAGGATTTTTCTCTCCCGGACCGTTGACCAATGATAAAGGGGAGTATATTTTACCTCCTTTGGACTATCCGTACAATGCGCTGGAGCCTCACATTGACGAACAAACCCTGAAATTGCATCACGACAAGCATCATGCGGGGTACGTAAAAGGATTGAACCGGGCCACGCAGGCCGTCCGGGAAGCCAGCGAAAAGGGTGATTTCTCACTGATCAAACACTGGGAAAGGGAACTGGCATTCCACGGGGCCGGGCATGTGCTTCATTCCATCTACTGGAAAAACATGACTCCCCGGAAAACCTCTCCTTCCGGAACCTTGAAAAAATATATTGCCAGGGATTTCGGAACACAGGAAGGTTTTGTAAAATATTTCTCGGCAGCCACCAAAAGTGTGGAAGGGTCGGGCTGGGGCATACTGGCCTACCAGACCGGCACGGATAAGCTGGTGGTTTTGCAGGCCGAGAAACACCAGAACCTGTCTCAGTGGATCTCCATCCCCCTGCTGGTATGCGACGTATGGGAGCATGCCTACTATCTGAAATATCAAAATAAAAGAGCCGACTATATCCGCAATTTTTTTGATGTGGTCAATTGGGACGATGTGGCAAGCCGGCTGGAATACCTGCTCTCATTGAAATAACAAAAAAAGGCCGGGGTTCCGGCCTTTTTTTGTTTGGTGTTTTTTTACTTTTTAGTATCTCTCTGAGATCACATCCCAGTTGAGCAGGTTCCAGAAAGATGAGAGGTAATCGGGGCGCCGGTTCTGGTAGTCCAGATAATAGGCATGCTCCCATACGTCGCAGGTCATGACCGGTATCAGCCCGTTTCGCAGCGGATTTCCGGCATTGCTCTCCTGGACGATCTGCAGCTTGCCGTCAGCATCTTTTACCAGCCAGGCCCAGCCCGACCCGAACAGGGTTGCCGCTTTTTTGTTGAACTCTTCCCGGAAACTATCAAAAGATCCGAAATCCCGGTTGATCGCTTCCGCCAGATCCCCTGAGGGTGTTTTGCTTCCGTCTGGGCCGAAAGCCATAAAATAGAAGGTATGGTTCCATGCCTGGGCACCGTTGTTGTACAGACCCCCGTCCGCTTCACGAATGATGGTCTCCAGATCAGCATTCTCAAAACGAGTCCCCTTGCTCAGGTTGTTCGTGTTGTTTACATAAGCCTGATGATGCTTGCCATAATGGAACTCGAGCGTTTTCCTGGAAATAATAGGCTCCAGGGCATCCATCGGATAAGGTAATTGCGGTAATTCAAAAGCCATAATTATAAAGTTTTTAAGATTTAACAATAAATAAACGTTTCTAAAAATAGTATAAAAAAGAGAATTCTCAAAGAACATTTACCATAAAAAAGGCCGGCTGTCTAAGCAACCGGCCTTTACCCTTAACCTAAAAAACCCAACCTAAAAAAAACATGCTATAAACTTTCTGCTTTTGTATTGTTTTTTGTACGGTACAAATATACTTCTAATTTAGATTAAATCCAAATATATTTTAAACTTTTTTTCAAAAAAAGGGCATATTTTTTGAAATCCCCAATTATACAATAGAATACAATAAAATAAATTATTATTTTTCGGTCTTTTTCCCGGGAAAAGTTGACAATTTTACAGGGATGAACAAGAAGATTTTACGTCTGGCCCTGCCCAATATCGTCAGTAACATCACCGTACCGCTGTTGGGGATGGTGGATTTGTCGGTGGTGGGGCATCTTGATCAGGTGTATTATATCGGTGCGGTCTCGTTGGGAACGACCATTTTCAATTTTATTTTCTGGGGGTTTGCTTTTTTACGGATGAGCACCAGCGGTGTCACGGCCCAGCTTTACGGAGCCGGTGACCGGCGGGGCACCACCCGTGCTCTCCACCGGACAGCTGTGACAGCCCTGCTGTTCGGTGGGATCATTCTGCTGCTGCAAGTGCCCATTGACAAAATCAGTTTTTACCTGCTGGACGGATCGGAAAAGACGGAATATTTTGCATCCCGTTATTTCTACATACGTATCTGGGCTGCCCCCGCCACCCTTTTATTATATGTTTTGAATGGATGGTTCCTCGGCATGCAGAATGCCCGGTATCCCATGATCATTGCCCTGGTGATCAATGCTGTCAACATATTCCTGGATTTCCTGTTTGTAGCAGGGCTGGGCATGAACTCCGACGGGGTGGCACTGGGCACGCTCATTGCCAATTATTGCGGTTTGTTTGTAGCCCTTTATTTCCTCCGGAAAAAGTATCCGGAGACTCTTCTCGTCGGTTCTCTTTCTTCCTTTCTGAACATGAAAGAACTGAGAGCCCTTTTCAATCTGAATCTCAACATATTCATCCGTACGGTATGTCTGATCGTGGTCTTTACATTTTTTACGGCCCGGTCGGCTGTATATGGCGATAACATTCTGGCTGTCAACACCCTTTTGCTACAGTTTCATATGTTTTTTTCTTATCTCATTGACGGATTTGCCTTTGCAGCTGAGGCTCTTACCGGAAGGTATGCGGGGGCTGCGGATACGGCGGGACTGAAAAAGGTGATCAGGTATCTGTTCCTCTGGGGTCTGGCGATCAGTGTTCCTTTTTCCGCGGGATATTTCTTTTTCGGCAAAGACATTTTTTCCGTGTTGACGGACAACCCGTCGGTAATCAGCATGGCCAGGCCTTTTTTCCTGTGGATCGTGATCATGCCCCTGCTCTCCTACCCTGCTTTTCTCTGGGACGGTATTTACATAGGCCTTACTGCCTCCAAAGGCATGCGTGACACCATGTTGCTCTCTACCATGGTGTTTTTCTTTCCGGTATGGTATTTCTCCCAAAGTCACCTGGGAAATCACAGTCTCTGGATGGCTCTGGCTGTTTTTATGGTCAGTCGCGGACTGACCATGACTATATTTGCAAAAAAATATATCTTTAGGGGATCATTCATAACCGTATAACCATGCCTGTCACCAAGGATATTGAAATAGAAGAACTGATTGAAAAGATCCCGGCAGCCGTGTCCTATCTGAGCAAAAAGGGAATACGCTGCATCATGTGCGGGGAGCCGATCTGGGGCACCCTGGAGGAAGCGGCCCGGGAGAAAGGGTTCTCGGCGGAGGAGATTGAGCTTTTTGTCCGGGAGATCAATGACCTGGAAAAAGAAAAACCTTCCGGAGGACCCGATCTTTCCGGTGAAATAAAACCTCTGGACACCTCCG
>CAZYPI010000016.1:21018-26542 GCA_964649335.1 uncultured Rikenellaceae bacterium
AATATGATCTATCTGACACGCCGGGAACGTTTTAATGCGGCTCATCGCATGTATCTGCCCGAATGGAGTGACGAAAAAAACCTCGAGGTTTTCGGCAAATGCTCCAATCCCAACTGGCACGGCCATAACTATGAACTCTTTGTGACGGTCCGGGGAGAGCCCGATCCGCAAACCGGCCTGCTTATCAACCTGAAAGAAGTGAGCCGCATTATCCGCGAGCTCGTCATTGACAAACTGGATCATAAAAACATCAATTTGGAAGTGGATTTCATGCAGGGCAAAGTGGCCTCTACGGAAAATCTGGCTGCCGCCATCTGGGAGGAACTGGAGCCTCCTTTTTCTGCCCTGGGGATCACCCTGTATTCCATCCGGATCAAAGAATCGGAAAACAATATTGTAGAATATCAAAAAGAGCAATAAAATGGAAATATTCAATAACGGAGATGTCATAGATCCTGATAAAGGGTATGTACGCATTGACCACTGGAATGATGCCCAGACGGAAAAGTTATCCTTTCATTACGAGCAGATACTGAAGATCCTCGGAGAGGACTCCCGGCGGGAAGGTCTGCAGGATACCCCCGTACGTGTAGCCAAAGCGATACAGTTCCTCACCCAGGGATACAATACCGACCCGGCCGGGATTCTGCGGTCGGCCATGTTTGAAGAAGACTACAAGGAGATGGTCATTGTCAAGGATATCGAAGTATATTCCATGTGTGAGCACCATATGATCCCCTTTTTCGGCAAGGCCCATGTGGCATACATCCCCGACCGCTACATTACGGGTCTGAGCAAGATCGCCCGGGTGGTGGAGGCTTTTGCCCGGCGCCTGCAGGTGCAGGAGAGGCTTACCATGCAGATCCGGGACTGCATACAGGAAACCCTGAAACCGATGGGGGTGGCCGTGGTCATCGAAGCTCATCATCTTTGCATGATGATGAGGGGGATACAGAAGCAAAACTCTGTGACCACCACCTCTGCTTTTACCGGCGAATTCCTGAAAAAGCAGGCTACACGGGATGAGTTTGTTCACCTGATCGGCTCCACACTGCATTGATTGCGGCGGCAGTAAAGAAATTTCCTTATTTTTGCCACCTGACAGAGAACGAAAAATTTCAAGATTATGACAGCATATGTATTTCCTGGCCAGGGAGCCCAGTACCCCGGTATGGGACGGGACCTGTATGAAAAATATCCCGCAGCGAAAGATCTTTTTGAGAAAGCCAACGATGTGTTGGGATTCCGGATCACGGATATCATGTTTGAAGGTGACGAGGAAGACCTCCGGCAGACACGGGTGACCCAACCGGCCATCTTTCTGCATTCGGTGGTGCTGGTACACCTGGCCGGCGAGCATTTCCGGCCGGATGCGGTGGCAGGCCACTCGCTGGGTGAGTTTTCGGCCCTGGTGGCCAACGGCACCCTGGCTTTTGAAGACGGCCTGAGGCTGGTGCACATGCGGGCTCTCTCCATGCAGAAAGCCTGTGAGACCGTGCCTTCCACCATGGCGGCCATCCTGGGGCTGGAGGACCACGTTATTGAAGAGGTATGCACGAAGATAGATGATATTGTCGTGCCTGCCAACTACAACTGTCCCGGACAGGTGGTGATCTCCGGCACCGAGACGGGGGTTTACCGGGCCATGGAGGAGCTGGCGGAGAAAGGAGCCAAAAGAACGGTAAAACTGTCGGTGGGCGGAGCCTTTCATTCTCCGCTGATGGAGCCGGCACGCAAGGAGCTCTCCAAGGCCATCGAGAACACAACCTTCGGCACACCCTCCTGCCCGGTTTATCAGAACGTGACGGCCCTCCCCGTCACCGATCCCGGGATGATACGCAACAACCTGATCGAACAGCTCACCTCACCCGTCCGCTGGACCCAGACCATACAGAACATGAGGCATGACGGCATAACCCGGTTTATTGAGGCAGGCCCGGGGAAAGTGTTACAGGGACTGATCCGTAAAATTGACCGTTCTGCCGAAACCGCCAGCCTGTTGCCACCGGAAAACTAATTTTTGGGATTAAGTTTTTCCGCACCGGGTTTGAGAACGACTCCCGTGTTTTTCCTGCCGTCGATCCGGATTAGCACCGGCTGGTCAAAGTGTATATGCCGTATAAATGACGTTTCATGAACGGCCGGTTGCCGGTTCAGGTATTCTATATCCAGGTAACCGTTGTTGTTGTGAGGGTTGACGGTGAAATAGCCCACCCTGAAAGAGGTGAGGTTCTGAAAAAAATGGGTACCCTGGCTGGGATCCACGCGGTAATTTTTCTGGCCTGCTTCCACGATCAGTCTGGCATGCGATATCTGGGGCCATTTGACGGGTATGCCCAGCCAGGGGTCGGAAGAGCCCCAGCGTCCCGGGCCGATGAGGATATAGTTTTTTTCCTTACGGGCAAGGGTGCGATTTCTCTCGTCGATCTCTTCTGCAATCTCTTTGCTGCGGGCCGCATCAAAGACCTCCGGTTTGACATATACGATGTCCTGCACATCCCGGATGATACCGTTTCCGAGAGCAGACGAAGAAAAAAGAATGGTTTCTTCCTGGTTTACCGTTCCGATGTCGATCTTTACCATCTGGTCGTCATCCACAATGGGGCGTATCTGCAAAAAGTAAAAGACAGCCGGCTGGTCCGGTGGCGTTTCCATATCGACGGCAAACTCTATCTCTATGGGATTGCCCATCTCCCGCTGCCCTATGGTCAGCAGCTCTCCCAGGATCTCTGCCAAAGGAAACAGACCGTGATTGAGAATATTGGAGAAAGTGATCACTTTTTTTCCTTTTTCCATCATCCCGTCGCGGATCATATGGTTCTCAAAATCATAAGTACTTGAGACCATCCGCAGGGCCTCATCGTCGGGGGCTTCACGGATACTCATTTTCCTGAGGTTTACGGCATCATCGGTGGAGGGCACAAAACGGTCGATATCCATATCCAGGGCATAGAACCGGTCCTGGGTTTCTTTAAGTGCTGTGTCGGTGGAATACAGCTGAAGGATCTTTTTCGGATATTTGGGTGAGAAACGCAGGGATTTGCCTCCGTCCACCACCAGTTTGCCCAGGCCGAAGGCCACATTGGCGATGCCGTCACCGGGCTCTTCGGGGGGGATGGGGTAGAAATTAATGGAGCGGGCCACGCCCGAGAAAGTGGGATAAAAAAGATTACCATGCCGGCGGCCACACACCTCTTGCAGGACGATTCCCATTTTTTCCTCGTCGATCACATTGGAGGTAGCCGTCATATATGCCTTGCTGTTTCTGTAATATACCGAAGCATATACCTGTTTGATGGCTGTCATCACCGCCTCCAGCATTCTCTCCCTCCTTTCCGTAAAGGGCACCATGTAGGTAGAGTATATACCGGCAAAGGGCTGGTAATGGGAATCTTCCAGTTTGCTGGAGGAGCGTACGGCTATGGGATTCCTGGCAATGGCCAGGAAAGCTCTCAGATCCTCCTTCAAAGAGTCCGGCAGGGCGGCTTCCACAAACAGTTTCAGGATTTCCTCATCATCCACATCGGAAAGAGCCGTTTCGTACAGGTCATTGTTTTCCATGAATTCATCAAAGACTTCGGTGGTGATGACCACCGTCCGGGGGATGGTGATCTGTACCCCTTCAAATTTACCGAAGAGCCGGTTGTTTTTGATCATGGTATTCACAAAGGCCAGTCCGCGGGCTTTCCCGCCGATGGAGCCCTCACCTATCCGTGAAAAAGTCACATATTCATCATAGGTCTGCGCATTGAATTTGGCGATGACGCCCCTGCCTTTCCCACGCCGGTAGCTGGAAATGGCCACATAGATGAATTTGCGCAGATCATCCATCGTGTCAAAGTCGCCTGGCCTCAGGTATTTGAACATCTGGGCCAACGGAAAAAGGGCACGGGCATTCAGCCATCTGGAGAAGTGGTTCCTGCTGGCATGGTACCTCAACGATTGGTCGGGAATAGTCATCAGTTTCTGCTGGAATTTCTGCAGGTCGGCAGCCCGGTCTATCTCTTCCAGGGTCTCCGGGTCCCGGAAAATGAAAGGCCCGAAAGCAAAGTTATCTATGATAAACTTTTTCAGCTCACCCGATAAGGTTTTGGAATATTTGTGGATAAAACCCGCCTCTTTACTATGGGCTTTTTCTGCCAGGCCGATATCAGAGGACTGTAACAGAAAAGGCATCTGTGGGTCAAAACCGCGGACATAATCCAGCAATTCGAAACCGGCTACCGGATCTTTCACTCCCCTGTTTTTGAAACTGACATCCGAGATAACGCCCAACAGATTGTGTTTGTATCTGTCAAACAGGGTTTTTGCATCTTCCAGGGTAGTGGCCAGCAATATTTTGGGTCTTCCCCGCATACGCAGCATCTTCTGGTGCTCGTTGAGGCCTTCCATCTGAAATTCTTTGGACTGCCGGAGGATGATCCTGTAAAGGCTCGGCAAATAGGAGGAGATATAACGGATAGAGTCTTCCACAAAAAGAATCGCCTGTACGCCTGTTTTAAGGATATCATCTTCGGCATTCATCTTGTCTTCGATTAGTTTGATGATCGCCAGCAGGATATCGGCGTTGCCCAGCCAGCTAAATACATAGTCGATGGCGGAGAGGTCTTCCTCTTCGATCTTTTTGGATACTTCCCGGGAAAAATAGGTCAGTACGACGATCGGTACCTTCCGATTGATATTCTTCATCTCCCGGGCCAGGGTAAAAGCATCTTTGTTGCCGATCCTCAGGGCGGAGATCACCAGGTCAACCGGTTCGTCCCTGAGGATGGAAAAGGCTTTTTCCGGTGTGTCGGCCTGGATGACCATGGGGGGATAACGCAGGTTGAGAGAGACATATTCGTTAAAGATCTGCTCTTCGATGCGTCCGTCTTCTTCCAGGATGAAAGCGTCGTAATGGCTGCACACCAGCAACACCCGGTGAATACGTTTCTGCATCAGCCGGCTGAAGGCCGTGTCCGTGAAATCGTAACTCAACTTATCCCAGTTCAGACGGTTTATCTCCACTGGATTCCGGTTTGTTTTTTTCATGACGACTTTCCGTTATTCTGAAAAAGGATGGCAGAGGCCCTTTTTTTGCCGTTCATATAAATTTTCAGCGGTTTTTTAAACCGCACATGCCTGCAATATCCGGTTTCATGCACCGCTTTCTGTTTTTTCAGGATCTCCCACCGTATCAGATCTTCCTCATGATAATGCTGTACAGAGAAGTACCCCACATTCATGGAAGTGACGTTATGAAAGAAATGGGATCCGAGGGAAGCGTCCAGGGGAAAATCCTGCAAGCTGGTTTCAGCAATGACCTTGGCGTGGGATATCTGTGGCCAGATGACCGGTATGCCGATAAACGGATCGCGCGATCCCCAACGTCCCGGGCCGATCAGGACATAAAAACGGTGTTCCCGGATCATCTCATCATTGAGGGAGGCTATTTCCCGGGCTATTTCGCGGGTGCGGGTGTTGTCAAAGGTCTCCGGTTTCACGTAGATCACATCGGTGATGGTTTCTATTTTTCCGTTGCCCA
>CAZYPI010000017.1:0-23676 GCA_964649335.1 uncultured Rikenellaceae bacterium
CTCCGTCAACAAAATCAGGTAGAAATTAATCCGGGTTAATCAAGTACCAAGCACCCAGCACCCAGCACCTGATAACCTTCCCACTTTTTCCTTTTTACTTTAGCCTTTAGCCTTATCCAAACAACGCCTCCTCAACCACCCTGCAGAGGGTATGATACACCGGCAGGTGGTATTCCTGTACCTCTGCCGTGCGTGATGCGGGCACCCGGATGATGATATCGCAGGTTTCCTTCAGTTTGCCACCGCCTTCTCCGGTCATTCCGATGACAGTCAGTCCCATGGCTTTGGCCGTGATAGCGGCATCCGTCACGTTTTGTGAGTTGCCGGAGGTGGAGATGGCGATCATCACATCCCCGGCCCTGCCGTAACCGGCCACCTGCTGGGCAAAGATCAGTGCAGGATCCAGATCGTTGGCGGTGGCGGTGATAAGAGCCGTGTGGGCATTCAGGGATATGGCAGGAAGGCCCTGCTGCAGCTTTCCGGCAATATAATGGCCTCTTTGTGGCTCCGTTTTTTCCAGACGGCGTTTTATTTTATCGTCCAGGGGCCGTTTTCCTTCGAAGCTCTTCATCAGCTCGCCGACGATGTGGTCGGCGTCGGCGGCGCTGCCTCCGTTGCCGCAGACCAGCACTTTCCCGCCGTGACGGTAGCTGTTTATCACCGCCTCACAGGCCGCCTCCACCTCCGGACGGCAGACTTCCAGTGGCGGATAACGGAGAAACAATTGATCCAATATTTTTGTTTTCATTTGTCAATAATCTTGTATCTATTTGATATTCTTCTTCTTATCCTTTTGTTTAACCCCCTCCCTTTATCCCTCCCCCTCGGCGAGGGGGAGGGATGTTCTTTCTGCGTTTTTTATCTCACAAATAACTTAGGGTGGGGGTCATACCATCAAATATTTTTTATTTGTTTCTATAATCATTCTCCTGTGTGTTTAAATCAATCATGGAAGTTTCATTTTTTCAGTCTGTTTTTCTCTTTACCACGTCTTTAGGTTTTCTGCATCGCCACGCTCAGGGCAGCATAATCGCCGATGGACTCTCCCAGCTGTGCAGGGACGATCCGGCACACCTCCAGGGCTGCCGGGATGGCTTCTTTTTTCAGAACACGCTCCATATGAGGTCTGAGCAACGTCTCATTCCTTGCAAAGATACTACCAATTACGATACATTCGGGATTCAGGATGTCAATCAGTATTGCCAACCCTTTCCCGAGATATTCCCCGGTGGTACGAACAATCTCCAGGGCGGCTTCATCGCCGGCATGAGCGGCTTCAAAGACATCCCGGGCCGTAATGGCCGAAGGGTCTTTACCGGCAGGACACATCTTTGTCTTCGTCCCTTTCTTTTTCAGTTCTTTAACTTTTTTCTCCGCCAGTTGTGCAATGCCGCCGCCACTGCAGAAGCCCTCAAAGGAGCCTGCTTTATTGAAACCCACCGGACCCTCTTTCTCCATGCGCACATGTCCCACCTCGCCGCCCAGGTCGTTGGTGCCGGCATAGAGGCGGCCGTTCAGGATCAGTCCGGAGCCCATGCCCGTGCCGAAGGTCAGGAAGATCATGTTGCGGGTGCCTTTGCCGGCGCCGAGCATCCACTCGGCCAGGGCGCCGGCGTTGGCATCGTTCTGTACTTCGGCAGGCGCACCGAATGCTTCTTCAAGGATCTTTACCACCGGCACGCCGTCCCAGCCGGGCAGGTTGGGCGGGGAATAGATCACTCCCGTTTTGGAATCGAGTGGCCCGCCGCAGCTGATACCGGTCTTCACTGGTTGGGACACACCGTGTTTTTTGAGTAAACGACGGCCGTGTCCTACAAACTCATCCAGCACCTCCCGCCAGCCGCGCTCGGCAGTGCGGGTCGGAAAAGTCACCTTATCCAAAATATTGAAATCGCTGTCCCCCAGAATAACCGCACACTTGGTGCCGCCGATGTCAATGCCGAGGTAGTAAGAGTTAATGTTCATTTCACGATCATTGATTTCAACTTACTCCATTGTGTAAAATCCGGTATGATCAGGTGAGCTCCGGCGCGGATCAGGCGGGTACGTTTGGCGGGATTCAGACCGTAACGCCTCACCTCGTCGCTGGCGACGCCGATGGCGATACCTCCTGCCTGCATCACCTCCCGTATCTCCACCGGCCCGTCACCAAACACCACCAGCTCGTCGCCATGCAGGTCGTTCTCCCGGATGATACGGTCCACCACCATTTTCTTGGAATATTTTCTGATATCGTTTTGCGAACCATAGATACCGCCGTTAAAGAACTCTGCCAGACCCAGCTCGGCGGCTTCATGCAGGACATCCTCTTCGTCGGTGCCGCTGGCCAGGTATAGCACCATCCCTGCATTACGCAATTTTTTCAGAAAAGGGACAGCACCTTTCAGGGTAAAATCTTCCACATCCAGCTCCCCGCGGTGCAGCTTCTCCAGCCGTTTATTTACCACTTCCATCAGGGCGTTGTTATAGATCTTTTTATAGCCGAATTTATCCAATATCTTCTCTTCGGGGACAAATCCGGCTTCACGCACCATCTCCACCAGCGCCTCCATCTGCAGGATGGTCTGAATGCCGGTCGAAGCATCTATGTATTGCCGCACCTGCTCCTGCACCTTTCGGAAAAGCGATGTTTCCGCCGTTTCGTATTTGTCACCCAGGATGGCTTTGATCATCACGGGTTCCATCACCTCTTCCCATCCCTGCCGGAGGGTACTGAGGGTGCCGTCGTTGTCAAAGAGTATATGCTTCACTTTTCCGAACCGCCTGGTTACAGCCGGGTCACAGATTTCAAACTCCGTGCAGGGAATCCTCCGGGCTTTCCGGATATCCTCCGCCAGTTCGGGTCGGTAGTTGTACACCGCCTCCCGGTTTAATGCAATAATTTCCTCCCCGGTGGCGGTGCCGGTGGTATAAAGTTTCTGTACCGTCACGCCGGCTGCCAGGTTGGCGAACTGAGCCGCTTCTGCCGGCGGGATACCGGCCGCCAGGGCGGAGGTTAACGCACTGATGGTCGTATCGCCGGCGCCCACCGTATCCAGCCGGCCGGTCAGGAGAATGCCGGGGACTTCATGGAGGCCTTCTCTGTCAGCCACCACAATACCGCGGGGACCACAGGTGGCAAAGACCGGTTTGTGATACTTGTCGTAAATATTTTTTGCGTAGTTCCGCACCTCCGGCAGGGGGACGGTATCCTGCGGCGTCACCTCACGGCCATTTAGCTGGGCAACCTCCACATCGTTGGCCTTGCGGATGACGTTGCGGAAAAGATGATTGTAATGCCGGGAGTCCAATACAACGATCCTGTCGTTATATTTGTCAAAAAGGGCATTGGCCCGCCCGATGAATGTCCGGTCAGGAATACTGTTCATCACCTGCTGGTTGAAGATCAGGGCATCATATTCCTGCAGTACTTTTTCTATTTGCTCCAGCAGCAGTTTGTCGGTCTGCTGCGATCTCTTGTTTTTCACCCCGAAGTCGATGCGGGCACCTTCCTTTTCGCCATAGATCCTCTTGGTATAGGTGTATGTGTCAAATTCCTCTTTTTGTATCAACAGGGAGGAGGTATCCGCCCCCAACGCCTGCAGTTGTGCCGTAAGCTCCCGGCCGTGAATATCATCCCCGGCCACACCAATTACTTTGATAGCAGCAGGCTGCAACGCCGAGAGGTTGGCCACAATGTTTCCGGCGCCGCCGGGCGAGTAAGCATGCCGTGCTACCGCCTCGGCCTTCAGGCCCGTTTCCACAGAGACCTCCGACCCGTCCGGATCCATTACCCAATAAGCATCCAGGCAAAAATCACCATAAACGGCAATGCGTACCTCTTTGATTTTTTTCAGGATATCTTTTATACGTTCATCTTTCATACAAAATTTTTTAAAGATATTTTCATTTAAAAAAAGAAACCCCCTCCCTTACTCCCTCCCCCTCGCCGAGGGGGAGGGAAGGGGTGGGGGTCAATAATCAAACAACATTCATTTGATTTATAATTTTCTTGTATAGCAGGGGGATCGTGATTTTCTGGTTTCCTCCCACATAGATCCCCCGCCCGTGGTAGGCTGCGGGCACCCGGGTGACGATGCTTTTCTGGTCACGAAAGTAATAACCCGCTTTCTCCTCATGGGTAAAAACACCGGGGTCATAGGGCCGGATATCAAAATCGGCCGTGATGATCTCTTCCGGCACTTTCCCGATATTCCCGGCCATGGAAGCCGCCTTAAGAAACACCTCCGGTCCCGTGACGGCGCTGCCTATGTTCAGCACCATGCCCCCTTCCGTAAAACGGGTGATCTCATTGGCATAGATCAGAAAGTCCCGGCCCGAGCAGCCTCCTTTCGCCTCTCCGTCAAACCACGCATGCTGATCAAGCACGTCGGTGCCGATACCGGCATGGATTGTGAGAGGGATATTTTCTTCATAACAAGCATATTGTATGCTCACTTCCGGATGCTCAAAACGGATGGTTCCCGGCTCCAGTCCCAGTATTTTTTCGGTCTCATGCCGGAACCCGGCGTCGTGCATCAACCGCCCCACGGACTCGCCGTAACCCAGTTTTCTTTTGTTTCCGGCGATCAGAGCGGCGTTGATATAATTAAATTCGAAAGCCATGCCGAACTCTCCCTTTTCCAGGGCCCGCGGCACATCCTCGCTGGTCTCGCCGAAGAGGCACAGCTCGAAGTCGTGGATGGAAGTGGCACCGTTGCCGGCCACCAGGGTAAAGAGGCCCCGCCGCACCAGATCAATCACGAGAGGTCCCAGACCGTTTTTGATGAGATGAGCACCGGTAAAAAAAACTACCGGCAAGCCCTTTTTTCGCAACTCAACGATCTTCTCCGCCACAAAAGAAATCTCTCCCTCCACACGGGGCGAAACATCATAATGTGTTTCCAGCACCTGCGACGGCGACAGCAGATCGCTCAGCCGTACTTTGTTATGCCGCTCTGTCACAGGATAAGTACGTATGCGTCCCGGATCAAAAAAACCGTATTTTCCTTTATACTCCATTACCATAATATTTTTTATCTGTTTATGATCCTGTATCTAACTAACATTCTAATTCTTACCTTTTTGTTTAACCCCCTCCCTTTATCCCTCCCCCTCGCCGAGGGGGAGGGATGTTCTTACTGCTTTTTTATCTCACAAATAACTTTGGGTGGGGGTCATACCATAAAATATTTTTTTTGTTTCAATAATTATTCTCCTGTGTATTTTAAATCAATCAAGGATGTTTCAAGTGTTAAAAAAGTTACAGGCGGATGACCTCATTCTTCCGGGCCGAGAGATAAGCGGCATCCACGATTTCCATGATGACTTGTCCTTCTCTCACGCCCGGTGAGGGCTGCCGTCTGGTTCTGACACAGGAGATGAAATGCTCCATCTGGCGGGTGTAGATACGCTGGTCGCAGTGCTCCTGCTTCGGGGGACCGGACAATTTATATTCCTCACGCGGGGCATCTTTCTTCTCCAGAAAAGTGGGGAACACGCTCCCGTAAGCTTTCGTGCCCGAGAGGCGTGTGGCGGCCTCCGGCCCGCCGGCATGGGGTTGCCACCAGCCGCTCTCGATGACCGACACCGTGCCGTTGTCCCAGGTGATCACCAGGATGCCGGTATCATCCACGTCATAATCCCCGAAGTATGTCCCGATGCGGGCATACACCGTCCGGGGCAGAGGGTCTCCCAGGATATACCTTACGGTGTCTATGGCATGCACGCCCATATCTATCAGAGCGCCTCCTCCGGCCAGCTCCTTTTGCGTAAACCAGCCCCCGGGGCCCCAGTTCACATGAATGCCGTACCCTCTGGTCGTGACGATGCGTCCCAGCACACCGGAAGCCACGGCCTCTTTCATATAATTCACTTCTTCATCAAAACGCCACATGTGGCCGGTCATCACCAGCCGGCCGGTCTTTTCAGCCGTTTTCAGGATCTCTTCCCCTTCCCGTGCATTCATAGCCATGGGTTTTTCCAGGAAGACATCCTTGCCGTGACTCATAAACTCCAACGCATAGGGAGCATGGTATTTATTGGGAGTACTGATGACCGCAGCATCAATATCGTCCCGCTTCGCCAGGAGCGATACGTCGGTGGTAAGCACTCCTTTTATTTTATATTTTTCAGCAAATTTCTTCACCGAAGAGGCGGTAGCCGCAGCCACGCCGGTGATCTTCACTCCCGGCTGTTCCAAGAGGCCCCGCACATGATAATCCGCGATATAACCTGTTCCGATAAGGGCTATATTGACCGGTTTCATGATTTACAATAATTCTTCCGCATGGTCGTAAATTTTCCGAATGGCCTCGGCGATCTGCTCCATATCCGCCCGGCTACCCATCAGGATTTTGTGATGGGTGGTTACGGCCTCTTCCCGGTAGATCCGTTCACATACCGGCAGATCAAAGCGTGAAGGGTCAATGGCCCTCCAGTATTCATCGTTCAGTTTATAACGGGCCGGCTTGGTATGCGGGACATACAAAGAGCAGTTGTTCAGGGGTTCATAGGAGCTCTCCACGTCCAGCCCCAGTTCGGCGGCAAGGGCTTCGCGGAATTTCTCCACCGGCAGGTCTTTAAAATTCTTGCCATCATACCGGAAGACAAAATTGAAATAAGCTTCCGCCGTTTCGCGTGGGTCGCGCCGCATGGGCTTCACGCCGGGCAGCTGCTCCAGCAATTCATTCATATACATGGCGTTTTCATCCCTTCGCCGGTTCTGTTCCGGCAGGCGTTTCAGCCCTTCCACCAGAACGGCCGCCTGGAACTCGGTGATGCGGTAGTTGCCCGACTGGATAAAGTTTCCTTCATCGCTGTAATGGCCGGCCCCTTTGTCGGCCTCTTCCTCCGGCTCCTGTTCCGGCCGGCGGCCACAG
Organism: uncultured Rikenellaceae bacterium; assembly: GCA_964649335.1. Classification (GTDB taxonomy): domain Bacteria; phylum Bacteroidota; class Bacteroidia; order Bacteroidales; family VadinHA17; genus DRPN01. The sequence continues at coordinate 6,861 of CAZYPI010000017.1, forward strand.
TTGCGCAAGGCATCCAGCTTATCGGCCAGGGCTTTGTCATCGGTGGTCAGGATCCCTCCTTCGCCGGCCGTCAGATGTTTCGACAACTGAAAACTGAAGCTGCCGATATCTCCTATTGAGCCGGCTTTTTTACCGTTCCACTCCCCGCCGTGCTTGTGGGCACAATCTTCAATAACATAAAGATCATGTTTGCGGGCGATTGCCAGGATGGCATCCATATCGGCAAAGCTGCCATAGAGATGCACGGGGATGATCGCCTTGGTACGTGGGGTCACGGCCCGTTCCACTGCCGCCGGATCTATGCACCAGGTATCTTCCAGCACATCCGTCAGCACGGGCACGGCATTCACGTCTATCACGGCGGCGGCGGTGGCCTGCCACGTCAGTCCGGGGACGATCACCTCATCGCCGAGGCCTATGCCCAGCGCTTCCAGGGCGAGTTGCAGGGTTACCGTACCGTTGGCAGCGGAGACAGCATACTTCACCCCCGTAAACTCCGCAAACATGCGATTAAACTCCCTCTCCTTCGGCCCGTTATAGGACCATACCCCGCTGTGCAAAACCTCCAGCAGGGCTTTCTCCTCTTTCTCATCCCATACGGGCCAGGCAGGCCAGGGGTTTCTCCCCGTGTTCCGGACCGGAGCCCCTCCATTGATCGCTAACTTTTTCATGGTGATCCTATTTTAACTCAATTATTTTTTTCGGCACATTCCATCCCTCATACCTCAGGATCGCAGAACCGGCCGGTAAAGAATTTTCCGGCAACATCACTTTTATCTCCCGGATCTCGCCGGGTAACAGACTGAAATAGTTATCCTCCCAGAAAACGGGCAATACGGAAAGATTATTCTTCCCGCCGGCAATATTCATCTCAATAAAAAAGGCCACGACCTCTGCCGTGTTTTTAATCTCAAAAAGATATTCCCCCTCTTTCTCTTTGTTGTATTTGACCTCCAGCCCGGCCGGTTTCATCTCCCGCAGCAGGGAGTAATCGGCATATTGTTTACTGGGGGTATAGAAAGGCCAGTCTTCAAATTCATAATCATAATCCAGGACATCCGGCACCCGGGAGAGCCAGTAAAAGTTACGGTCCACTTCCGTGTCCTGATCATTCGTCAGCCGCAGATCGAGGAACCAGGCGGTGGTAAGATCAGGGATCTCCGGGATTTCATAGATGCGGGAGGCGGCTTCCTGTTCGCAGGCTGCCGGCACGGTTTTATCCAGCAACAGGCGAGCATTCACGTCCAGCACCCGGATGCGTGCTTTATACCCGGCAACAGGATGGAAATGATCATTGATCAAATGGATTGTTCCTTTCCCGTAATGATAGGCCAGGTGTAGCGGTTTGCAGGCAATACGTGTGGCGTAAAAAGCCCCGTTGGGCATCAGGTAGCTGTCGTAGAGCTGCCAGTACATATTGGGCCAGGCCGAGTTAAGCATCCATTGCACCACCCCCGTAGCTTTTGCTTTGTTCACCTGAAATGCCTCAAACATGGGGCGCATCAGCTCATAGTTGAGCACCTGGGCTTTGAAGGCAAAATCTTCCACACCCCTGGGTTTGCCGTAACGTTTCACCACAGCCGTGAGAAAACGGTCGAGTGTTTTGAAGGCATTTTTGCCGCAATGATATTCCCACACCTCATCCACAGGCCAGAGATGATCTTCCGGAATCATTTTTCTGATGCTCTCCAGCGGCGGCACATTGGCGCCGGGGCAGGTTTCGGTGTTAAAGCCGTAGGCCCCGCCGAATTGTTTATCGGTATACCAGTAAACGGGAGGTGTATAGGCGTACGGCCCCAGCATCTTCATGCCCGACGAGCCGCTGATCTCACTGATCAGCTCCACTTCGGTGATCACCCCCTGGTCGCTGCCTACGCCGCCGGTAGAGTTTAGATAAGGGCGGGTGCCGTCGTACTGCTCAAGTATCCGGGCATATTTCCGCTCGGCATCGGGATGAGGCAGCTTGTCGCTGCCCACATTCCACACAAAGATGGCCGGATGATGGCGCAGCCAGAGGATCTGGTCTTTCCAGGCCTGTGCCATCAGATCTATTTCTTCCGGTTCGATGATGCCTCCGTATTTGGGATCCACCGGTTTGCCCAGATACTCTTCATGCTCCCAGTGGCAGCTCCACCCCACCATCATCAGGATGCCGTACCGGTCGCACAGCTCATACAGATACTGGTCTTTGCCCCAGAAGCCCTCCAGCCGGATACAGTTCAGGTTCAGGTGTCTGGCATAGGCGATCTGGGCCTCGAGAGATTCATGGGTATCCATCAGGAGCAGATCGTCTGTCCAGCCGGCTCCTTTGATCAGCACTTTATGGCCGTTGATCTTAAACCCGCGGTGGCCGTTCCGGAAATAATCCTCCACCTTGCGTATGCCGAAAACAATCTGCTGTTTGTCCGAGACCTCCCCGTTCATCTCAAAAGAAAGTTTACATTGGTAGAGGGCAGGGCTCCCCAGGTTGTTGGGCCACCAAAGTTTCGGATTACGGATGTTCAGTACCAGGAACTCATGCGGTGAAAAGACAACCGTCTTATGTTCACCGGCCTCCAGCGTTACAGGCAAGCTAACCTCGAGGCTGTCTATGGATGCCCTCAGGCTCCCTTTCACCTTTCTGCGGGTATGGTTGGTCACCTCCGCCGTCACGGTCAGGGAGGCATAAGAAGGATCTTCCGGATTAAACTGCGTATCCACAAAAAGATTCTCCACCGACACCCCCCTGTTGACATGCAGAGACACCTCCCGGAAGAGCCCCATATTGCGGTCGGGAGGATCAATGTTCCAATCGACAAATCCGGTGGAAAAGTCGCCCGGCCCGGGCGGGGTCACCTCCACGGCGAGCACGTTCCTGCCGGCCTGCACCTTCCCGGAAACATCAAAACGAAAACGGCGGAATGCGCCGAGAACATCTTTTTTGCCGGCTATCAGCGTTCCGTTGAGCCAGATGTCCGCTTTGTAGTTGATCCCGTCAAAAGCCAGCAGGACGGTGGCAGAAGCCTCATCCTCCGTCAGATCAAACTCCGTACGGTACCACCAGGGCACACGAAAGCGCTCTTTGGGAACTTTCTCCATATTCATTCCCACATACAGATCTTTATACTCTCCTGCCTGTACCAGGGTTCCCAATACCGTGGAAGGGACCTGTGCCGGGTACCAATTTTGTAACGAATATCCGGGTAAAGAGACTTCCGCTCCACTCTCCGGCAATTCACTCGAAGAACAGATCGACCAGTTTGCAGACAGTTTATGATGAAAAGACAACATTGCTCATACGTCGGTTAACTCTCCGGATGTATATCCTTTTCACCGGCATCACCCTGAGATTTTCCCCGAAGCATTTTCATCACCCTTTGGGCATACAAAACGGTGCCTCCTCCAATCACTGTCAGGATCATACCGGCAATGAAATTGGTCATTTTATCATAATGATTATCCGAAAAAGGGACGGCGACGAGCACAACAATACCAAAAAAAAGGATAAAAAGACCCAGGGCATTGTTGATCTGCATGGATTTATATCTTTTTAGTTTTTCCGTATCTGCCGGTTCCATAAGCAATATATAAACAGGGTTAAAAAATATAATAAATATAAAACAGGATGCCCAGAACGATCCAGGCCCAGAGCTTCAGGTTCATATACCAGTGGCGGTCTTTTTTCTCCACCCCCCGGAAAATATAATCATTGGGAATCAACAACACCAGGATCCCGATCAGGATAAACAAGCCCAGAAAGATCATTTTGGCCGTATGTTGCGATATCCCGGAAAGCCAGTCAAAATTTAACATAACAATATCATTAATTCGATTCTACTTTTTGATACTCAGATTATAAACCAGACCCTCCAGTTTTTCCCGGGGCCAGGGTGAAGTAAACAGACTGACGGCAACCGTCACCACAAAGCCCAGGACAAATGACCACCAGGAGACATAGAGAAAGGGGTCTTCAATCGTAAAAATCCTGTCTTTAAAGATATTGAGGATAAAAGCAAACAGGATTCCCGTGACCAGGCCGCTGAGGCCTCCCCACTGGGTTGTTTTTTTCCAGAATATTCCCAACAGCAGTATGGAAAACAGCGGGCCCTGGAAATAGGACATAAAGGTTTGAATGGCAACATATATCCCCGGATATTTACTGCTGATGGGAGAGGTGATCACTCCCAGCACCAGCAACACCAGCGTGGTGATCCTTCCCACCTTAAGATAGTGTTTGTCGGTAGCCCTCTTGTTGATATAAGGTTCATAGATATCCTTTGTGAAGAGGGTTGCCGTAGAGTTTAAGAGGGAGTCCACACTGGACATCATTCCGGCGAGGAATGCCGAGAACATCAGGCCCATCAATCCCGGAGGCAATAATTTCTTGATCATCATCGGCATGGCTTGATCGCCATCCTTAAGTCCCGGGATCAGGATAATGGCAAAAAGTCCGGGAAATAATACCAGGACAGGGATCAGCATCTTCAATAATGACCCGAAGATCATGCTGGCCTTGGCATGCCATTCATTTTTGGCTGTCAGACACCGCTGTACTATCGTCTGGTTTCCGATCATATAGGCATTGGCCATCACAAATGTCAGTCCGAACAGAATACCGGTCCACGGAAATGGGGTTTTGGTATCGGCCGGCTGGATCAAATGAAAGTGTTGCTGGTATGCCGGACCCATATTATGGACTTTCTCCACGAGAGATTCCCAGCCACCCACGGCATGTAACCCAATAAATACCAGGGTAAATCCTCCGATGAACATGATGATCAGCTGGATCACGTCCGTCATCACCACGGCGGTGATTCCGCCGAAATAAGTGTACAAGCCCACGACAACTGCCGTAATGAGAATGGAAACCCAGACTGGCCAGCCCATAATGACATTCAGCAGGACAGCGCTTGCCCAGAACAATACGCCCAGATCGACGGCAAAAAAGAGAATCCACGTCAAAGAAGCGATCATTCGTACCGTACGGTTATACCTCCGTCCCAGATACTCCGGGATGGTGTACATGCCTCCCTTCCAGAAATAGGGAACAAAAATAAAAGCCGCCAGCAACATGGCAGGGACCGAGCCGATCCAATCAAAATTCCCTACCGATATTCCGTATCTGTATGCCTGACCCGACACCCCTACAAAATCGAAAGCGCCGATATCCGAAACGACGATCGACATGCCGATAGCCCAAAAAGGCAAGGATTTTCCCGCAAGGAAATAATCGGAGGAACTTCCTACAAACTTTCTGAAATAATAACCCAGGATGAGTACCCCTATCAGGTAAGAAAGAACGATAAAATAATCAATGCCAGCAAGCATAAAGCGATAGAATTTGGTTACAAAGTGTTAAATATAAAAAATGTTCCGGCAAAATGCATTCATTGACAAAATAAAATCACAGACAATCCATAACGATTTACAAAATAAAAAGAATTAACGCTTTCCTGCTACAGGAATATTGCATAAAACAGATCATTTTTTAACAGTGCCTGTCGCCCACGATTTGTTGGGTTCCGGTCCCATGACAAACACCAGTTCACCGCCCCCCGTTATCTCCTTGTGCGTAATCCACGGCCTGTCCAGCGGTTTGCCGTTGAGTGCCAGGGACTGTATGTATATATTTTTGTCCGAGACATTCACGGCCCGGATGACCAGGTCTTTCTGTTGCCAGGGGGGATTTTTCTTCAGGATCACTTTCTCCATTAAGGGAGAGCCGATCATATATCTTCCCGAGGCGGGTGTTACGGGATAGAAGCCCATGGCACTGAGCACATACCACGACGACAGCGAGCCCATGTCCTCATTACCGCAGATGCCTCCGGCGCCGGTACTGTACAGGCCGAGCACCTGCCGCACTCGTTCCTGTGTTTTCCACGGGGTTCCGGCGAAGTCATATAAGTAAGCCACATGGTGTGATGGTTGGTTTCCGTGGACATACTGGCCTATGGTACCCACCACCCCCACATATTTCGGGCCGCTGATCTCCGGGCTCATGGTAAAGAAAGTATCCAATTTGGCAATAAAATTTTCCGCTCCGCCGAAAAGATTTATTAACCCCGGCACATCGTGCTGCACCGACCAGACATACTGCCAGGCATTGGATTCGGTGAAATAGCGGTTGGGACGCCGTCCCACGAGCAGGGGGTCAAAGCAGTCGTAGTAGGTATGTTCGCCGTTGCGGGCGATGCCGGCGGGCCGGCCTTCACAGGCGGGCAACCACGTTCCGTCAGTCAGGCGGGGACGCATAAAAAGAGTTGTTTTGTCAAAGAGGTTGCGGTAGTTCTTTGCCCGGCGCATCATCTCCCCATATTCTTTTTTCTTTCCCAGCTCTTTAGCCATCTGTGCGATGCACCAGTCGTCGTAAGCAAGCTCCAGCGTGTTGGACACCGACTCGGGCCACCGGTCCACCGGCACGTAGCCCAGGCGCATGTAGTCCTCCAGCCCGGAGCGGCCGTCCTCCGGCGGCAGCGGCGGCGGAGGCATCTGCGTGGCTTTGCGTACCATGGCCTCAAACAGAAAATCCGCATCATAGTCGCGGAAACCTTTATTATAAGCATCTGCGATGACAGGCACCAGATGATCGCCCGCCATGCTCTGGCCATACCGGTTGCGGAAATGCTGGGCAGGCAGCCAGCCGTAATGTCTCGTTTTTTCCTCAATGGAACGGATCATGTCGTTCACATGCTCCGGCTCCACCAGCGTCATCAGCGGCTGCTCCGAACGGTAGGTGTCCCAGCATGAAAAAGAAGGATAAAAATCAAAACCCTGTGCTTTATGCACTTTTCCGTCCATACCGGGATAATTGCCGTCCACGTCCTGGGAGATTTGTTGTGCCAGCACGGCATGATAAAGTGCCGTGTAAAATATCTTCTTTTGTCGCTCCGTGGCACGGGTGACGGTTATTTTTTTCAGTTCCCTGTCCCAGGCTTCCCGGGCATTCCGTTTCACCTCATCAAAATCCCACCCGGGTATTTCCTGTTCCAGGTTTTGCTTTGCCCCGGCCATACTGACAAAGGAAATCCCCACCTTCACCGTTATTTGCTCATTCTTTTTCGTATGATAATTCACGAAGGCGCCCACCTGTGCTCCCGACTCGGCCGATTTCCAGGGAAACAGGGAGGCTCCCGATTCCGGGGTATGATAACCGGCATCCCAGGTACCGTATGCATCAAAAGGCCGGCTGAAGACCGCCACAAAATACACCATGGTATGCCACGAAACTTTATACCCGCGGAGGGTATGATCATCAACGATTTCAATATGTGATTTCCCCTCCGGCAGGCGGCCGATGCTGTGCCCCAGGTCGATAAGGATATGAGAATCCGTGCTCTCCGGGAAAGTGTAGCGGTGCATACCGGCACGGCGTGTGGCCGTCAGCTCCGCCAGCACACCATAATCCTCCAGATAAACAGAATAATATCCGGGTGAAGCCTGTTCCCGGGCATGACTGAAACGGGAACGGTATCCTTTGTCCGGATCCTCACGAGGTCCGGGCACTACCTGTAGCCGTTGATTCACCGTGGGCATCACCAGTATATCTCCGCCGGCCGTCATGCCCACGCCGCTGAAGTGGGTGTGACTGAATCCCATAATTGAATGATCGGCCCACTGATAACCGGCGGCATAGGTCCAGCCCTTATTATACGTATCGGGACTTAACTGCACCATCCCGAAAGGTACCGTGGCCCCGGGAAACAAATGCCCGAAGAAATCCGTGCCGATAAAAGGATCAACATACCGGACAGGTTCTTCAGGTTTTTCCCGGGATGTTGGGGTGCATGAAAACATCCCCGCAACCAAGAAAATCAAAAAAAGATCTTTTTTCATTATGTTTATTTTTTTGTTTCAATAATCATTCTCCCGTAGGTTTTAGATCATTCATGGATGTTTCATCTGTTTTATTCCTTTTGCCTTACTTTACTTTTATCTTTTTACTTTTATCTTTTATCTTCTTCCTCACTCTCCCTCCCTTTTTCCCTTCCCCTCCTTCGCCGCCCTTCGATACAATCCCGCTTCGCGGGATCACTCGGGGACCGGCGTCGGCGGGTAAAGCAATCATTCATTCAATCATTCCCTCATTGATATCCAAAGACCCCGGCGGTGCCTCTTCCGGCCGGCTGCCCCATTGTTTATTCGGATAAGCTCCCATTTCCAAGGTAAGGGTACCTCCCCGCATCAGCTCTTTATGGGTAAACCAGGGTTTATTGAGCGGTTTCCCGTTAAGGTGTGCCGTCTGGATATACTTATTTTCCGGGGCATAGTTGTGAGCCACGATACGGAATTTCTTCCCCTCCGGCAGAAAGAGGGTCACCTCTTTAAATACAGGGCTTCCGATATTGTATACGGGGATGCCGGGTGTTACGGGATAGAAACCCATCATCGAAAAAACAACGAATGCCGACATGGCTCCGCCGTCCTCGTCGCCGGGGATGCCGAAGATATAATCGGGGAACCAGGCATCCAGCAGGAAACGGATATGTTTCTGCGTCTTCCAGGGTGCACCGGAGTAGTTATACAGATAAGGAATGTGAAACGAGGGCTCATTGCCCATGGAAAACTGGCCCACCATACCAGTGGCATCCGGAAATTTTGCAAAATACTGATATTTTGTCCGTCCCAGATCTTCACGAAACAACTGATCCAGACTGGCGGTAAACGCCCGGCGTCCGCCCTTCAATTGTATCAGTCCATCGATATCATGTTGCACCTGCCAGGCATAGGTATAGCCGTTATTCTCGTCATAATAGTCCCGGCCGCCGGGGCCGCCGTCCCATTTGGGGTCGATGTCTATCCACCGGCCTTCCGCATCTTTCGGCATAAACAATTTTCTGACAGGATCATACAGGTTTCGATAGTTAAGCGATTGTTTCATAAAATAATCAAAATCTTTTTCTTTTCCCAGTTCTTTTGCCATTTCCGCCAGTGCCCGGTCGTCGTAGCAGGCAACGAGCGTGACGGCCACTGCCTGGCGCCGCTCAAAAGGATGCACCTGCGGCACGGTCTCTTTTTCGCCCGGATGCAGAGCGGGGAAATAACCATGCTCCCGGTAAAAGGTGTCGAGGACAGTGACCGGCCCGTTGCGCCAGGGCAGCATGGTGGCCTCCGTAGCGTTTTTACGCATCCCCTCGTAGGCTTTTTCCGCATCAAAATCCCGGATCCCTTTGCGCCAGGCATCCAGAAAATATACGGTGGAATGAAAGCCGTTCATAGCCGGGTTATCTTTATATAACAGAGGAAACTGGGGCATCCAGCCAGATTGTTTGTACATATCCACATAAGAACGCAGCATATCCCTTTCCATTTCCGGGTTGAGGATCATCCGGAGAGGATGCAATGCCAGATAAGTATCCCATATCCAGTCATCCACATAAAAATCATGATCCGCCCGGTGTACCTTATGATCATAAGCGCTGTAATACCGGCCCTCCTCGGTAATATTCACCATCCGCTCATAACAGCGGTAAAGAGCCGTATAAAACACCCGCCGCTGCGCGGGAGTGCCTCCCCTGACCCGGATTTTTCCCAGTCTGTTTTTCCATACCTCTTTTGTGGCATCGGACAATTTCATAAAGTCCCGGGAGGGGATCTCTTCTTCCAGATTCTTCCGGGCCTGTTCCGCACTGATAAAAGAAATGCCGTATTTAAACAACACCTGCGGTACGGTTTTTTTGGGGCTGAAAAGTATCACGGGTAATCTTTTTCTGCCATGCCTGCCGCTTATGGTAAGTACCGTATCCGTAAATACCCCGTCCGTATTAAAGACACCGTAAACATACGCTTTCATGCCGTCAAACGCTTCCATTCCTTTGACGGCATGGGCGGAGGCCTTTTTCCAGGCACCGGCATTGTTTATTTGCAGGCGGATCAGGCGGGGCTGGTTTCCGTTGTAATTAAACCGGAAAAAGCCGCTGTGTCTGCCGGCCGTATATTCGGTTTCTATCTCCGGATCAGGGAAGTATGTGGTATAATACCAGGGACGGGTGATCTCCAGATCATGGTCGTACATCTGTTTTTTTGTCCAGTTACTGTCGGCTGCCGTGCCTGTAAATGGCATGATCCCGAAAAGCTCTCCCTGACGGTGTGACTTGACAGTCAGGGGGAAAAAGTCAATCTGGTCGGAGAGCCAGTCCGGCCGGACGGGATACATTCGGATCATACTGTTGGGCACCGACACCGTAGGACGCGTGGGCTGCAGCAACCGGCCCACCCCGCCGATACCGGGAGCCACCTCATCCCAGGGAGATCTTTCGTTGTGGCCGGAAGATGTACACCCGGTTAAAAATATCAGACTGAAAAATATCAAAGAAAAAATAATCTGATAAAATCGTCTCTTTTTCATATCCTGTAAATTTCAAATCTCAAATCATAAAAAACAAATAATTTTCAATAATCAATTCCCAAACGATTTTCTATTCTGAGAAGGCATGGGTATAAGTTACTCATGTCTTCTCACTATAAACCCTTCTTTCAGTAAAATATTCTCAGATGAATTTCCAATCCACACCTCATATTCTCCCGGTTCCACAACCCACGATTTTTTCTTTACATCGTAGTACGCCAGTGCCGAAGAGGGCACCTTCAGAGAAACGGTCTTGCTTTGTCCGGCTTTCAGGCTGACCCGCTTAAATCCTTTCAACGCTTTCACTTCCCTTGGAATGCCCGATGCCGGTTTATGAATATAAAGTTGTACGACCTCATCTCCTTCTCTTTCTCCTGTATTGGTCACTTTTAAGGTAACTGTCAACGTATCCGTTTTGTTTATCTTTTTTTTGTCCAGAGAGAGGTTTCCAAAGGTAAAAGAGGTATAAGACAAACCATAACCGAATGGAAAGAGGGGATTTACATTGTTTTTGTCGAAACCCCGGTACCCCACAAAAATCCCTTCGGAATAAAACACCGAATCACGCGGGCCGGGATAGGTGGCGTGTACGGGCGAGTCCTCCCACCGCCGGGGAAAGGTAAGCGGCAACTTACCGGAAGGGTTCACCTCACCGAAGAGGATACCGGCCAGGGCGTGTCCTCCTTCTTCTCCCGGATAGAGAGCATCCACTACCGCCGGCACCTGTCCGAGCCATTTTTGCATGACGATGGGAGTGGCTCCGTAGAGTACCACCACCGTCTTTTTGTTAACGGACGTCACCGCCCGGATCAGATCTTCCTGGGCCTTGGGGAGGGTGAGACGGTCGCGGTCTTTGGCTTCCCCCTCCATATCCTTGTTCAGCCCCATGGCCATGATCACCACATCCGAGGTGCGGGCCAGCTCCACGGCACGTTGTGACGACTCTCCCGCCACATAAGGATCCATGCCCAGGATACAACGGCAACTGCCCCAGTTCTCGTAAAACTCGATTTTCAGATCATACTTCTTTCCTTTCTCGAATTTGTACTGGGTGATTTTGTACCGTCCCGGTGCCTGGTCGGTCCATGCATCTACGATAAGCCGGCCATCGAGCCAGATACGCACACCGTTGTCAGCTTTACATCCTATATCATACCATCCGTCTCCGGGACCGATCAGGCGGCCTGTCCACCGTGCCGACCAGCGGTCGGTGCGTATGATCCGCGGATCGGGAGAGCCCGGCTGATCGGGATTCCGGAACCCGCCATAGCCCCAGTCGAAGTTGATATCTTTCTCTTTGCGCGTCAGGGAGGGCTTTCCTGCCACATCACGGTTGTTGAAATATTCGGCCCAAACCCCGTGGTCATCCCCCATGGAGGCCGGCAGCAGAAGTAAACTGTCCGGCACGACGGTGAGTTCAGAGCGGGAAACGGGGATTCCACGTTCATAGTTCACCTGCGCACAATCTCCGTAATAATCTTTCACTCCCTGCAAGAGGGACACCGGGAAATAACCGTCGTTGCCGCCGCTGCCGCCGCCACAAACGGGTGACGGATCGGCATTGGGTCCGATAACAGCCACTTTCGGATATTTCTTTTTGTCGAGAGGCAGAAAGTCTTTTTCGTTTTTCAGCAGAACGATACTCTCCTGTGCCATCCGCAGGGCCAGCTTTCGTCTTTCAGCCGTATAGGCTTGTCCCCCATAAGCCGCCACCGTCTCGTCGAAAAGGCCTGTCTCAAACATCACACGCAGGATACGGCGTACTCTGTCATCTATCATTTTTTCGTTAATGATTCCTTTTTTCAGCAGCGGCATCACCGAGTCCCGGCCCAGGAAGCGTCCCGTCGGCATCTCCAGGTCGAGTCCTGCCTGCAGGGTAGGCAGGGTGCTGTGCACACCTCCCCAGTCGGATACCAGTACCCCGTCGAAGCCCAGCTCACCCCGCAGGACATCGTTGAGCAGATAATCGTTTTCCGCACAATATTTTCCGAAGGCCGCATTATAAGCCGTCATGATCGTCCTGCCGCCGGCTTCACGGATTACGGCCCGGAAAGCGGGCAGGTAGATCTCATGCAACGCCCTGTCGTCCACCCGGGCATCCACGCTCATGCGGTTCCACTCCTGGTTGTTCAGGATAAAATGTTTGGTGCAGGTGATCACCTGCTGGCTCTGCACCCCCTTCACATAGGCCACCGCCATGCGGGAAACCAGGTAAGGATCTTCCCCGAAGCCTTCGAAAGTGCGGCCGCCGTAAGGGGTGCGGGCGATATTGATACACGGCCCCAGGAGCATATTATATCCCAGATCACGGGTGGCAGCCCCGATGTGTTTTGCTATTAAATATACCAGCGAGTCATCAAACGAAGCCGCAAAATTTATCGTTGCCGAATAATTCACGGATCCGTTTTTACCGTTAGGCCCCAGCGGTCCGTCGGTCATCACCAGCGGAGGGATGCCGAGGCGCTTGTTAACGGCGGTTTGCGAGAGAAAGTTAACCGCCCGGATGATCGTCGCCGGCGTAGTGCCGGCGGCGGACGTCTCTCCCCCTTCTTTTATTTCCGCCCCGTGGATCAAACCCAGTTTTTCCTCCAGGGTCATCCTGGATAATAAATCCGCCACCCGCTCCTCCGGCGGAAGAGCAGCATCTTTGTACGGAGGCAAACCGGTATTCTGCGCATATAGGAAAGAAACAAAGAGAAAAAATGACACCGTAAGAATTTGTTTCTTAAAATGCATTAACTTCTTCATTATTTTTTGTATTTAAATAAACGAATGTAAGCAACTCCCGTAGAATATACCAACAGAGGCAGTCCAAGGGTCAGGAACAAGGAGGCATATTCGGGATATATGGTGTTGTAACCGGCCGTTTTTCCGATAAGCAAATAAAATCGCAGGGCCAGCACCAGTAAAAAGAGGGAGGCAACGACTCCTTTCACGGCTGCTGATTTGCCGGTGACAATGATCTTCTCTTTTTCATTTTTCTTTGCAAAACGTTTCGCGATGATACCAAACACCGCCAGCCAGAAAAGCCAGGAAAGGATCTGCCAGCCGTTGAGGGTCCTGAAATAATTAAAAAGGGTAACCGGCGGTCTGAGCGCCAGATTTTTCTTATCATAATAAGGCCGGTCATGGTACATCAGCACCCGCAGCCGCGACTGGTCTTTTGCCCGGAGGATTGCCAGGATCGCCTTTTCTTTGGCATCCGGATCCATCCGGTGCCATCCGGGAATGGCAAAGGCATTCCAGAGCGAACAGACGTTCCCGTATCCGTGGAAGTCCAGGCCTCCGTTCATGATCAGGTGGTTCTTTTCGCAGAAATTACGGATTTTCCAGTAGATATCACGGGGGTAGTACCTGTCGGTAGCGGTATTCTCTATCTCAAAACCGTCCACTCCCAGGTTTTTGTAATACTCCAGCGTCATATTCTCTCCGTCGAACCAGTGGTTAACAATCACCGCGCCCCCTTGGGCATGAGTAGTATTCACCGCTACGGAGTCCGGAAAATCTTTTGTGGAAAAATTCTTTTTCAAACCCAGCAGGCTCAGGTGGTTGCTGCCCGAAAACTCCTCGCCGCACATCACCAGCGGCACGGCCGGAAAATCTCCCGCCCGTTGTGACCGGATAAACGCCAGGGTCTTATCATGATTGTTATGATCGGTGATAAAGAAAGCGTCGAAGCCGTTGTGTTTCTGCCAGCGCCACAGCGCTTTCTGTGAGATCAGGCCGTCGTGGCTCCACTCGGTATGGCAGTGGGTCGTCACCAGAACATCATCGGAAGTATTGTTGACAATGGTATTGCCCGGCAGACGAATGAAGATCATCACTACAAACAATGTCAGCAACAGTCCGCCTGCTATGGGAATGTCCGCGATCCTGCCTCCGAACCACCTTTTCCTGTATAAGCGGTCTTTCATGGCCAGCCCCCGCCACACCATCCAGACCAGATAAGCGGCAAACAACCATCCCATAGCCAACGGCACTTCCGTCAGGGCATAGAGGGAACGGTTAAAATAGAGAAGCAGTCCGAGAAAGGGCTCAAAAAGAATGCGATAAAAAGGGATATGAACCCCGTAACCGGGAACTTTCTGCAGGGATAAAGCATCAATGATACGCACATGATAAGGCGCTGACAGGGGAATCAGGATCACCACTGCCATCAGTGTAAACAGCCCGATCCATATTCTTTTGGTTCTGCTTTGTATCGTTTTTTTCATCAGGGGAATATTTTTTGCATTTTCAGCGCATTATCTTCCTTCCATAAGCGAAATACCGGCCAGGTATTCAATTTGTTTGCCAGGCAATGGCCCTCTTCCTTGTTTCCTTTATAAATATACAAACGCATTTTCATACCGGGATTGTTTTCATTCAGTTCTTCGCGGAAAACGGCTCTTTTATTTTTTTGTTTCCAGGTAACCGCGAGATGTTCGACGCTGCAATCTTTGATCAGGGAATATCCGTTTCCCAGATACAGAAAGCCGTTGGTGAGAGCGAGGGCGGGATCGTGTTTCAGGTCGCCGGGCACCGCCACCAGAGTCTCTTCGCCGCAGGCAGCCGAATAATACAATCCTTCGCCGGCGGTGGGAAAGGCGATTTCCACCGCCCCGTCGGCAGGACGGTCGCAGTGAATATCCAGCCGCCAGAGACGGTCATTTACTTTTTTTACTTTTGTTTGATAGGCCGCTGCCCTGACAAACAGGGGCAGGGGCAGGTAATCATCCTTTCCGGTTACGGAAACCGCCATTTTCTCTTTCGTTACGTTCCCCGTGCGGGTGTCCGCCACCAGCGTCTCTTCTCCTGCCGGGATATACTCTTTCAGTGCGTCGAAGATCTTTTTCAGGTACATCCGGGCCATAGCCACCTCGTTGGCGGTATATTGCACCTCCACCGGCCAGGGGGTCCAGCCGCTGGAGTCAGACACCTCGGAGAGAAAGAGGTGTTTCCATGCCTCTCTGAGCCAGGCAAGCAGTTTCTGCCACAGGTTCTTATCCACTTTGCCGTGAAAATATTCTACCAGCTTCTCCGCCAGCAGCACTTTGCCGCGCAGCCCGTAGCTCAGCGCCCGGGTGATCCCGTCGGTTTCCACCCCGCTGCGCTGACGGCCCATCCACATAAAAGGCCCGCATACCGACATATTCCAGGTACCCTCCGGGATAAACGGAAGATCGGGGATAGTATAATCCTGGTCTTTACGCAGGATATCTACGAGCTTGGAAATAGTAACAAAAGTATATCCCTCTTTTTCCAGCTGCCGGAAATGATCCTTGTTTTTTTTCTCCTGCTCCGGCACCCGGTAAAAGTTGCTGTTATAATCCAGGGTATTGAACACTTCGCCGTCATCCAGGAAGGCCCAGTCCCAGGCAAGATTCTTCAATTCCTTTTTGCCTCCGCCCATCCAGCCCAGTATCGTGTTATCCCCATAGCGTACATGCACCAGCGGCATCGTGCTTCCCCGGTACCATCCGTAAGGGTCGGAACTGGTGACCACCACGTCATACAGCCCCTTCAATGCATAAGCCAACCCGGGCGAGTATTGAATTTCCTGGCCAAAGAACACCCGGGATCGTTTCATCCCGTATTTTTTCAGAATACTGTCTGACATAGCTACTGACCGTTGCAAATCGAGGGCCGGATAACCGATAAAAAACTGGTCGGAATAATGGGCAATAACCAGCTCGATCTGACCCCGTTCTACCAGCTTCTTCAACAGTTTCAGCACATCCGGATAATCCTCCGCCATCGATTCAATGGCATACCCCTGAAACTCTAAATCCGCTTTGTACTTCGGATGTTTTTCAAAAAATTGCAGGGCCGGGTACAGGGACTCCCGCACGATCCGGGCCTCGATACGATAATCTCCGGCCACATACTGAAAGTTGTAATGAAACAGAGCAATGGCATAGCGGGGTTTTGACCAGCTCCCCGCAGCGATACAAAAAAGAAGAAAGAATAAAATTGTTTTTTTCATTTTTCCTTTGTCTTTTTTTTGGTAAAGATTACTGTCCATACTATATCAACTCAATAAACGGTTTACATAAATGCCTGTCATTCTGCCATGTCATATGTTTGCAACATACGACACAATTTACTTCGATCCTTTGGTTATTTGTATCCCGGCCCTGTTCCTCTCATCATCTGAGCTGCCTCCGACAAACAATTCAACCGCTCCCGGGTCCGTCACAAAATCTTTCTTTTCGGTATCCCAGTACTGTAGTGCGCTAACCGGGAAGTCGAGGTTCACGTTCTTGCTTTTTCCCGGTTTCAAATGTACCCTGCTGAAAGCCACGAGCTGTTTTACGGGCCTCGGCACCGGTGCCTTCACATCACGGGCATACAGTTGCACCACCTCGTCGCCGGCCCGTTTACCGGTGTTGGTTACCTTCACACGGACGTGTACCGTGTCCCCCGCATGGATCTTATGCGCTCCCAGCTTAATCTTCCCATACTTAAAGGAGGTATAACTCAATCCGAAACCAAAAACATACAATGGGT
>CAZYPI010000018.1:0-23616 GCA_964649335.1 uncultured Rikenellaceae bacterium
GGATAATCTTGCCGGTGTCGATTTCATGGTTGATAAAGAAAGTGGTCACACCGGTTTCTTTTTCGCCGTTGATAAGGGCCCATTGTATGGGTGCGGCGCCGCGGTATTGCGGCAGCAGGGAGGCGTGCAGGTTGAATGTGCCCAGTCTGGGAAACGCCCACACCGCTTCGGGCAGCATCCTGAAAGCGACGACGACCTGCAGGTCGGGTTTCCATCTGTCCAGCAGCCCGAGGAAGTCAGGGTCTTTCAGTTTGAGGGGCTGGGCCAGGGGAATACCTTTTTCCCGGGCGTATTGTTTTACCGGCGACGGTTGGGGTTTTCTGCCGCGGCCGGCGGGTTTGTCAGGGGCCGTGACCACACCCGTAACGGGGATCCCCTGTTGTATGATATGATCCAGGATGCCCGCGGCAAACTCCGGGGTGCCGTAAAAAACGATGGAAGGGTATGTTTTCATGAATATTCCCGTTCCGTGATATTACCAATTGTTTTTATTCGTCATCCTCCTCGTCTTCCGGAAACTTTTCAAAATCTTCCGGGTTGACCAGTTCGAGGAAATGGCCCATTTTCACCTTTTTGGTCTGGAGGTAATAGGCGTTGTATTTGTTGGGTTTCACTTCTATGGGTACGATCTCCACGATCTCCAGTCCGTAGCCTTCGAGTCCTGCTCTTTTCACCGGGTTATTGGTAAGCAGCCGTATCTTCCCCACCCCCAGGTCGTGGAGGATACTGGCGCCGATGCCGTAATCCCTTTCGTCGGCCTGGAATCCGAGTTCGATATTAGCCTGTATCGTGTCTTTTCCTTCTTCCTGCAGTTTATAGGCCTTTATTTTGTTGAAGAGTCCGATGCCGCGGCCTTCCTGGTTGAGGTAAACGATCACTCCTTTTCCGGCTTTGTCGATCATTTCCATGGATTTATGGAGCTGGTCGCCGCAATCACAGCGCAACGAGCCGAAGATATCTCCTGTGACACAGGAGGAGTGCATCCTCACCAGGATGGGTTCGTCGGGGGACCAGTGTCCTTTCAGCAGGGCCACGTGTTCGAGGTTATTGGATTTTTGGCGGAAGGGGATAAGCCGGAATTTACCGTAACGTGTGGGCAGTTTCACCTCCACGCCTTTTTCGATGAGGCTGTCCTTTTGTATGCGGTAAGCGATCAGGTCTTTGATGGTGATCAGCCGGACGTTGAATTTTTGGGCCAGTTTTTGCAGTTGCGGCAGGCGGGCCATGGTGCCGTCGGGGTTGAGTATCTCCACCAGTGCGCCGCCGGGGTAGAGTCCTGCCAGACGGGTGAGATCGACGGCCGCCTCGGTGTGGCCGGCACGGCGAAGCACACCGTTGGATTTGGCTTTCAGGGGGAAGATATGGCCGGGACGCCCCAGGTCTTCGGGGCGGGTGGCAGGATCTACCAGCGCCTTGATGGTGGCCGCCCGGTCGTACGTGGAGATGCCGGTAGATGTGTTTTCCCCGAGATAATCGACGGAGACCGTGAACTGGGTCTCGTGCAGGGCGGTGTTTTTTCCTACCATCAGGTCAAGGTTCAGTTCTTTACAGCGTTCTTCCGTCAGGGCCACACAGATGAGCCCGCGAGCTTCCGTGGCCATGAAATTGACCATATCGGGCGTGATCAGCCCGGCTGCGACGATAAAATCCCCTTCGTTTTCCCGGTCTTCATCATCCACTACAATAACGGGTTTGCCCTTTTTTATATCCTCGATGGCTGCGGGGATGGTGTCGAATACGATTTTCCGGCCGTTATCCGCGGCGACGTTCCCGGAAGCTTCTTTCCGTTGGTTCCCAGACATTTGTTTTAACCCCTTTCAATGCTTTTATCAACCCGGCAGCAAGTGCCAGGTTCATGGAATAAAAATGTGTAACAAAGCGCAAAATTACAATTTGTTTTCCGAAAATACCTAATATATTATCAATGAATATCAGGAAAAGGAAAAAGAGATGGAGTGCCAGGAAGATAAGATAAACCGGGGAATATGCTGCCAGGTACAGGTTTGACAGCAGGTTCATCAGGATGAGCCAGGGGACGAACCAGCGGATGCCTTTGTGGGACCAGAAGCAAAAGCCCACAGGTCTGAAGATGTTCCGGAACAGTTTCCTGAAAGCCCGGAGGTTCTGGAAGTTTCCCGTGGCTATCCTCACTTTCCGGCGGAAAGCTTCTTTGAGTTTGTAGGTGGTATCTTCGTAAACCACGGCCTCCGGTTCGACGATGGCCCGGTAGTGTTGTTCCAGCACTTTCATGTTGATGTAGAAGTCATCCACCAGAAACCCGGGGGGCACCGGCCGGAACAGATCTTTGCGGAGGGCGAAGCAGGCTCCCGAGGGGCCCATGATGATGCCCCAGAGAAGGCCTTCTTTGTATTTTATCATCACTTCGCGGCTGGTGTACATCTTTTCCTGCAGGGAGATTCCTTCTTTTTTTTGATGGTCCACTGCCACCAGTCTGGTATCCACCAGGCCTGTTTCCGGACGGGAGAAGTGTCGTGTCAGCAGGCGGAGTGTGTTTTTCGCCAGCATGACGTTGGCGTCGGTCAGGACCAGTACCTCCCCGGAAGCTTTTTTTACCAGCCGGTTCAGGATAGAGGGCTTGCCGATTCTTCGCTCAGAGCGGGTGAACGTAAGGGAAGGATAAACGGTCTGCAGCTCCTTTACGATAGTATCGGTGTTGTCGGTGGAAGCATCCGACATGACCAGCACCTCCATTTTGTCGTGCGGATAGTCGGATTTATATATGCTCAGGATCTTCTGGCGGATCACGCTCTCTTCGTTGTAGGCGGGGATGATGATGCTGAGAGAGGGATAATGATCCTCCGGAGGACGGTTTTTTTTCCGGGAGAGCCGTACCCTGATGTCAAGCCACAGGGGAAAGACCAGGTAGGTGTGAAGGATGAGGGCCAGGGTGGACCAAAAAAGTATATGAAAGAATAAGATCACAGGCTCCGGTAAAAGTTTTCCAGGTTTTCGATAATTTTTTTTCTGTTAAAATCTTTGCGCAATAAAAGTAAGGCATTTCCGGTGATTTTCCTGCAGAAACGGGGGTTCTTTAACAATTTTTCCGTAGCGGCGGCAAAATCTGCCGGCTGGTCGGCGAGGAGGATATTCTCTTTGTGGGTTACAGGTATGCCGGCGGCGCCGGTGGTTGTGGAGACTACGGCGAGCCCCCGGGCCATGGCCTCCAGGATCTTTATCCGTATGCCTCCGCCGGCCTGCAAAGGAACGATAAAAACGGAACCGCTGCGGAAAAATGCGTCCGTAGCGGCGATTTCACCAAGAAATTCAATGTCCCGGAAGTCTTTGGAGGACTGAATGTTTTGTATGAAACGTACCAGTTCTTTCCGGGGATTTCGTCCGGCGATCCTGATTCGCAGCTCCGGGATCTTTTCTTTGAGCAGAGGCCAGATATCCGTCAGGAACCAGGTAAGGCCCCGGATATTGGGCTCCCAGTCCAGGGCTCCCAGGAACAGAATGACCGGGATTGTGCCGGTAGAGGAGAGTTGATTTTCCTCCGGGATATCCACCCCGAAAGGGATTGTCAGGATCCTGGCAAAGGGGTTCCATTTCCGGAACAGGGAGGTGTCGTCGGGGCTGATGGGCAGGATTGCCGGGAACCTGCGGGCTGTCTTTTTTTCGTACCTCAGGATCTGGTGTGCCAGCAAATGATAATAAACTTTTTTGAGAGGGTTTTTTTCCGTACGGGCAATTTTCTGCCAGATCATGTGCTCGGCATTGTGCGGCCTGAAAATGAGCAGGGATTGCGGAGGGGCAGAAAGCAGGTCGGCATAGGGAACCATTGCCAGCCCTTCTATCTGAACTATGTCAAAGGTGCTTTCCCGGACCAACGATTTCACTGTTTTCCGTGTGTCAGGGTTGATGAAACGGCTGACGGTGTAAGGGGTAGAGGAGAAAAGCAGGGAGCATATAGCCGGCAGGAAGCGGATGGTGGTGTTTATGTGTTTTGCGGTAAAAGAAACATTTTTCAGGGTGCCGGGGAACTCTTCCCCGGCGGAGGAATGTTTGGATGTGTTCAGGAAAAAGACATGCACCCGGTGGCCTGCTTCCCCGAGTGCGGTGATCATTTGTGCCGTGGCCAGCGAGCTGCCGTCACGGGGTGGAAAAGGAGGTTTATTGGTTAAAAACAGAATTCTCATGTGCTCAGGGGGTTAATCCTTTTTTTTGCCGGAGAAGAAATGTGAAAAACGGCTCAGCACTTTTTTGAAGAAGTGGCCGTAAGCTTCCGAGCTCATGATCGCAGCGTCGTTGGTGGATTTGTAAGTGAGGTAGATCCCTATCGGCAGGAGGATGAAGGTGGATATCCACATGCCGGTGAAAGGGCTCCATACATCTTCCCTGACGAACTTTTCGCCCGACATGGAGATGATATAGTAAAACACAAAGAACACTACGGAAATAACGATGGGCATACCCAGACCTCCTTTGCGAATGATGGCGCCGAGGGGAGCGCCGATGAAGAAAAAGATAACGCAGGCAAAAGAGAGGGTGAACTTTCGGTGCCATTCGATCTGGTGGCGCCGGATCCATTTTATCTGTGCTTCAACCACCCTGGTAATACTTCGCACGTAATCGTGGGTGATCTTGGCGCTTACCACGCCGTTTTCGACCACATTTTGTTGTTCGGGGAGACTGAGTTCCGAGATGTTTTTCCACAGGTCAAAAGGAACGGCAGAACTATCGGGAGAGGAAGTCTCCGCGAGAGAGTCTTCTTTAATTCTATTTAAGTGCTTCGCGAACAGATAAGAGTATTGGAAATATTGTTTTATCACTGTTTTTTTGAACAAGGCTTTCCGGTCTGCCAGTTGCTGGTTGAGAGAGTCGATGAAGTGCTGCAACTGGTTCAGGTTCAGCATGGAATAATTGTTCTTGAACAGGTTCTCGTCCGTTCGTTTCAGTCCGAAGCCGGTCAGCTTGATTACCATGGTTTGTTTGGTGAAAAAATCCTGCCTGAAGGGGAAGGTTCTTTCTTTTCTGTAAACGGGCCTTCTTTTTTTGTCGGGGATCTCCCGGTAGGATTGACCGTGGTAGAGATTAAAGATCAGATCCTGCTTGTCGGGGGTAATGATCATCTTCCCGGAGTCGGCATAGGTGACGGCGATGTTCCCTTTCTTATCCGAATGGTCATAGATAAGGATATGGTAAAGCATATTGGTCTTGAAGTTTTTTTTGCCGATTTTGATGCTGTATCCGTCGATGCCGTTATAAAACTCGCCTGCCTTAATATTCAGTTCGGGGCGTTGTCTCTGGATATCCCACAGCAGGGATCTGGATTTCAGGTTGGCAATGGGGAGGATGTTGTTGGCGAAATAAAAGGCGAATCCGGTGAGCAGGATCATCAGATAGAATACGGGGAGCATGATCTTTTGCAGGGGGATGCCTGATGATTTCATGGCGGTGAGCTCGAAACGTTCTCCGAAATTCCCGAAGGTCATCAGGGCGGCCAGCAGGATGGCCAGCGGCAGGGCCATGGGCACAAAACTGGCAGCCAGATAGAAGAGTAACTCGGCCAGCACATGGAACTGAAGACCTTTGCCCACCAGGTCGTCGATGTACCTCCACAGGAACTGCATGATCATCAGGAACATGACGATAAAGAAGGTCAGGGTCAGAGGACCCATAAAAGATTTCAGAATATACCAATGAAGCCGCTTCATAGAAGAAGATATTCTTACTTAGGGAACGGATGTAAAAGTAAGATATTTTCGGCAGTCCGGAAAAGGATTATAAACCGAGGTTTCTTTTCAGTTCGGCGATTTGTGTGTTCCAGAGGTCCACGGCGTCGTCTTTTTCATCCTCTTCGGCAAAATCGGTGACCATAAGGGCCACATCTTTGGTTAGTTCGTCGATATTGATACGGAACTCGAAATAGGACTTGGGGTCTTCGTCATCCACCCAGTGAAAACGGACATATTTGTTGTCTTTCATGCCGGTGAGGCGGGCCTGCTGTTCGGTGCCTTCCCAGACGAAGGTGAATACATCGCCGTTGACATACACATCGTCGGCAAACCATTCACACAGTCCGCCTGCCGTGCTCAGACGGTTGAACAGAACTGAGGGGGAAGTGTTGATCGTATATTCCAGCTCGTATTTCGTTTTCATATGTTTTTTATTTTTTTGGTCAATGTGAGATCATCCCTTTTTTCAGGAATGCTATTTCTTTACCAATCCGTTTTCAGGGATAAATAAAGTTTGCATGCAATATAGAAAAAAAATGGAAATAAAAAATACTTTTCCCGGAACGTGGAGGAATATTTCTGTTGGAAGCGGGATTGAGTTTTATCTGAAAGTTGTATATTTGCACCGCTCAAAAAAGATGCTCCTGTCATGGCGAGGTAGCTCAGCCGGTTAGAGCGCAGGATTCATAATCCTGAGGTCGAGGGTTCGAGTCCCTCTCTCGCTACAAAAAATCCCGCCTGGGTGCGGGATTTTTTATTCGAGGACTTCAATCATTTTGAAGGGTACTTTCAGCATGGTGCGGTAATCTTCCCCGCATTCTTTCATGTCGTAGTCATCTACTTCGTAATACCAGTTGATGTTGACTTTGCCTTTTTTCTTGGGGATGTTTTCCAGTTTTTTGAATATCTGGAGGAAGGTTTTGGAGGAGCTGGTGTTAAAATATTCGAGCTTTACATCTACTTCCGTATGATCGGGGGGTGAGCTGGTAAAATTTTCAAACCAGTCAATGACGGGGCCGAAAAAATCCCTGGGGTCTTCCGGAATGGATTTCCCCCTGATCTCGATTTTGTTTTTCTCCGGCACATACCGGATCATCGGCGTTCTGGAGGTTTCTTCAATATTGAGTGGCTCCATGACTGACAAGGATGTTTAAGGTAGCGAATTTATATAAAAAAACGGAAACGCGGTGGTTTTAATAGGTTTAATTTTCTGTCTTGTTTTGTGATTCTTCCACTTTTCCGGGTTCTCTCCGGTTTGCGCCGGGGTATCCGGTGAGGTCGTCGCCCAGGTCTTTTCGTGCTTTCTCCACTTCTTTCATAATATCGGCCACCACCTCCGGGTGTTGTTGGATGACATTGTATCTTTCGCCGGGGTCTCTCCGCAGGTTGTATAGGGCCAGTCCTGTGGAGTCTTTGGCATAGGGGCCGGGGAATCCGTCATGGCCGGGGGGCACGCCTACATAGGAGCGGTAGGTGTGGGGGAGCACCAGTTTCCAGTGGCCTTTTCTCACGGCTTCAAGACTGTTGCGCCGGTAATAGTAGTAGAATACGTTACGCGGGTTGGCGCCGGGTTCGGCCTTCATCAGGGGCAGTATGTTCACCCCGTCGATGATGTGGTCGGGCAGTCTGGCGCCGGTGATGGCCGCCAGGGTGGGCAGGATGTCTATGGTGGAAGAGAGCCGGTTGCAAATGGTACCGGCGGGGATGATGCCGGGCCAGCGCATGATGCAGGGCTCGCGTTGTCCGCCTTCCCAGCTGGTGCCTTTGCCTTCGCGCAGGCCGCCGGTGCTGCCGGCATGGTTGCCGAAGTTGAGCCAGGGCCCGTTGTCGCTGGTGTAGATCACCAGGGTGTTGTCACGCAGGTGGTACTTGTCGAGGGCCTTCATGATCTCGCCCACCGACCAGTCCACTTCCATCATCACATCCCCGAAGAGGCCCTGTTTGCTTTTTCCTTTGAACTTATCCGATACGCCCAGGGGCACATGAACCATCGAATGGGCTACATACAGGAAGAAAGGCTCGTTGTGGTGTTTGTCGATGAACTGTATGGCCCGCTCGGTGTACATGGTGGTCAGTTTACCCTGGTCGTCGAGCGTACGTATCTCTCCCACTTTTTTATTGCCGTCGATGACGGGCAGCGGGGGGTATTTGGATCTCCAGGGTTTGGGGGAGTCTTTGGTCACGGGGGTGCCGTCATAGTCTACCGGCCACATGTCGTTGGAATAGGGAAGGCCGAGATAGTCGTCGAAGCCGTGTTGCAGGGGCAGGAAAGGTTGCAGGTGTCCCAGATGCCATTTCCCGACCATACCGGTGGCATAGCCTTTTTGTTTCAGCAACTGGGCGATGGTCATTTCACGGTCGCTGATACCGATCTTTGCCCAGGGCATCAGAGCTCCGGAAATACCGATGCGGTTGGGATAGCATCCGGTGAGGAGGCCTGCCCGCGAGGCGCTGCAGACCGCCTGGGCCGCATAGAAATTGGTGAAACGCATCCCCTCGGCCGCCAGCCGGTCGATGTTGGGCGTGTTGTAATCAATCGCCCCGTTGGGGCCGATATCCCCGTATCCCTGGTCATCAATGAAAATGATCACGACGTTGGGGAGAGATGAGCTTTTTTTTGTTTGGCAGGAGGTAACAAGGAGAAAAACAAACAGCAGTAACGGCAGGTAAACAAAACGTTTCATGGGTAATAATTTTAAAATCTTTTTCAAATTCAAAGATAAAAAAAACGGCGCCAAATCATGGCGCCGTGATCATTTATTTATTTCCTGTTGCTTTTTCCAACTTTTTCATGATGATGAATATGAATGCGGCTGACAGCAGGCTGGTGACGACGAAGATCATCCAGAGCTGCCAGAGGTCGATCTTTCTCCAGAGGGTGCTGCCGATGAAGAGCAGTTTGTTTCCTACGGCGGTTGCCAGCAGCCATCCGCCCTGCATGACGCCCTGGAAGCGTGTGGGGGCCACCTTGGAAACAAAAGAGAGCCCCATGGGGCTGAGGAAGAGCTCGGCGATGGTCATCACCAGGTAGGTGGACATGAGCCAGTAGGGGGAGACGCGGGAGGTGTCGGGCAGAGGCTTGTATTTTACGGCTCCGGAGGCGTCAACCACCTGCAGGTCGTGGGGGGAGATCAGGTTGAGAGAGGCGACGACCATGATCACAAAACCCATGGCGGCGATGATCATGCCGATACCTATCTTGCGGGGTGTGGAGGGTTCCATGTCCCGTTCGCGCAGCCAGGAAAAGACCCCGATGACCACGAACGTCAGGGCCACGATAAAGAGGGGGTTGAAGCTCTGGAAGACTTCGGGTTGGATAGGGTTCAGGGGAGAGGCCTGGGTATAGAAATAGTAAGCGAAAGAGCCGCCGCCGAGGGTGAAGAGAGCCCCCAGGATGCGCATCAGCAGCGTTCTTTTCTTACCCAGCAGCAGCACCAGCCCGGAGAGAAAGAAAAGCACCGACAGGATATTCTTCAGCGTGAAGAAGAGATAGGTGAAAGGCCCAACCGTTTTGACCGTGTAGTCTCTGGCGAAAAGAGAAAGGGTGAGGCCGTTCTGATGGAAAGCCATCCAGAAAAAGATGACCACGAAGAAGACCAGGAGCAAAGAGACGATTTTATCCCGTTCTTCTTTTTTGGAGAGGATGAATATCCAGGTGACAAAGCCGGCGAAAAGGCCGATGGCCATGCCGGTGGCGAAATCGCGCACCAGACTGATAAGGAAAGCGGTAATGATGCCGGCAGCAACAGCGGCCGGTATAGCGGCCGGTTTTTCGGTAATGGTGATGGTTTTCTCACCCGTTTTTTTCTCCCGGTTGGGGAGGTGCTTGTTAAAGATGAGATAGATGATCAGGGAGAACAGCATGGCACCGGCGGCAATGGCAAAAGCGTTGTTGTATCCCCGGGCGAAGACGTCGAGGTAGTTGTGGGCAAAGGCCTGCAGATTGGTCACCGGCCCGGCAAGGTTGACTTTATCGGCCAGGTTTTGGAAGGTGCCGACATCCTGGAGGGTGCCGTCGAGGTATTGATGACAGAGGGCCGGCAGACTGGCGTCGTGAAGATAGCCGTTGATGCGCAGCCACCAGCTGCGGATGCCCATGGCGGCAAAAGGAGCAAAGAAAGCCCCCACATTGATGCCCATGTAAAAGATAAGAAAGGCATTGTCCCGTACCTTGTCGTATTTCGGGTCATCGTACAACTGCCCCACCACGGCCTGCAGGTTGCCCTTGAACAACCCGTTGCCGAAGGCGATGGTGAACAGGCCGGTGATGGTCACCGCAAGAGATAATCCCGGCATGGCCATGATCACATATCCGGCAAACATGACCACCTGGCCCAGCATGATGATCAGTTTGTACTTCTTGCTGGCATCGGCTACGATACCGCCCACCAGCGCCAAAGCGTAAATGGCAAAGTAAAACCAACTGTAAATGTTTCCGGCCCTGTCTGCCGACAAACCGTATTTGGCCTGTAAAAAATAGACCAGTATGGCCATCATGGTGTAAAAACCGAAACGCTCGCCCATATTGGTGAAGAAAGCGACAAACAATCCTTTGGGATGTCCTTTGAACATAATGCCTGGTGTTAAATTAAAAATAAGAGGTTAAAACTCTCAGTGACAAAAATAATTATCTTTTTTTACCGGCCAACTGTCACTCTCTATGAATCCGGAAAAACTTGTGACCAGCAAAAGCCTCCTACGTAGGGAGCTACGTAGGAGGTGTGTTGTAAGTAAAAGTGTATCAGGAAAAAGGTGTTGGGGATAATATGAAAGTATTATAAAGTTTTTATCAGAAGGATTAAAACCCTTTGTTTCTGAGGGAGAAACGAAAGAACAACCTGTTACGAATTTTACATATGTCTTACGGTGTATGAGAATTGGCCTTACTTTATTAACTTTGTGATTCCATTCAAAGAGAGAGATGTCATGAAACTTTTCAGGACTGACCAGGTGCATGCGATAGATGCTTATACGATAGAACATGAGCCGATTGCCGATATTGACCTGATGGAGCGGGCTGCCGGCCGCTTGTTCAGGTGGGTTACGGCGCATTTTACGCCGGAAAAACCGGTGGTTGTTTTTACCGGCCCCGGGAACAACGGGGGAGACAGTCTGGCTCTGGCGAGGATGCTGGCCGGCGCAGGATTCCGGGTGAAGGATTATTTTCTGAAGATCAGTGACCGGATCTCCAAAAGCTGTCAGATCAATCTGGACCGGTTGAAAAAGGTTGAGGGAGTTAGCATTGCCTATATAGAGCAGGAGGAGGCTCTGCCGGAGCTGCGGGGCGATGAGCTGGTGATAGACGGCATGTTCGGGTCGGGGCTGACGAGGCCGCTGCGCGGCCTGCCCGAAAAAGCGGTAAAACACATCAACGCCTCGAAGGCCACGGTGGTGGCCATAGATGTGCCCTCGGGATTATTTGGTGAAGACAATACGGCAAATGTGCCGGAGAATATTCTCAAGGCCGATTACACCCTGACATTCCAGTTTCCCAAGCTCTCTTTCTTTTTTGCGGAGAATGCGGAATATACGGGAGAATGGGTGGTGCTTCCGATCGGGTTGCATCCCGACATCATTGCCCGGACGCCGACCTCTTATCATTATCTGACGGATGAGGATATAGCTCCTCTTATCAGAAAGAGGAAAAAGTTCAGCCACAAGGGCACCTACGGTCATGCTTTACTGATCTCCGGGTCGTGCGGCCGTATGGGTGCGGCGGTGCTGGCCTCACGTGGTTGTCTGCGGGGCGGGGTGGGTTTGCTGACCACGCATATCCCGCGCCTGGGCAACGACATTCTCCAGACGGCGGTGCCCGAGGCCATGCTGAGCCGTGACCAGTCGGACATTATTTTCAGCGAGGTGCCGGACCTCTCTGCTTACACGGCCGTGGGTGCCGGCCCGGCCCTGGATACGCGCAACAATACGCAAAAGGCGGTGCATGCCCTGTTGCAAAGCGCTGCGATCCCGCTGGTGCTGGATGCCGATGCGCTGAATATCCTGGCAATGCATCCCGAATGGTATGACGAGTTGCCGGAGAACACGGTTTTGACACCACATCCGAAAGAGTTTGAGCGCCTTGCCGGCCCGGCGAAAAACGGCTATGAGCGGGTGCACAAAGCCATGGATTTTGCAAAAGAGCATAAGGTGATCGTGGTGCTGAAGGGAGCCCATACGGCCATTGCCGAACCCGGCGGGAATGTCTATTTCAACATGACGGGCAACCCCGGCATGGCCACCGCCGGCAGCGGCGACGTGCTCACCGGCATCATCCTCTCCCTGCTGGCCCAGCGTTACCCTCCCCTCGAGGCCGCATTGACCGGTGTTTATCTCCACGGCCTGGCCGGTGATCTGGCGGCGGAACAGAGAGGGCAGGAAAGTCTTATCGCCACGGATATTGTGGAGAATATGGGACAAGCATTCCTGAAACTGAAAAAGGACCGCATATAAAAACAACAGAAAAAATTATCCTATGAGAAAAGCCATAGTCATTCTTGTTTTTCCTGCATTCCTGATGCTGACCTCCTGTTTTATACACAGGGAGACGGCACAAACGCGTGTGGAGAACCTCGAGCCCGGCACGGCCCTGCCGGGCGGGACGGTGTTGTATGCTTTGCCCCGTACCTCCCTGGTGGTGAGGGTGGAGGCCGTGAAGACCGTTCGTGTTCCCGGACCGTTCAGGAAATATGCTGAAAAGTATCTGGGGATCAAGCCACAGATAACCGAAAGCAGTACGGTCTGGACGCTGAAGAAGGCAGATATCTCATCCTATACCGAGCCCGATCCGGCCAATTATTTTACGGTTACCGCCAATGGTCTCCTGGCAGGGAATGCACTGGCACTGACGCGGCAGGGACTGATCCTCGATCTGGCTCATATGGCGGGCACGGAGACACCGGCTTTTGATGTGACTTCGGATGAACCGGATGGCAAGCCCTATTTCACCGATCTGTCTGTCAAAAGAAACATTATCGAAAAAATTGATACTGTGTACCGGACGGTGATGCAGGATACCGGGTTTGTGCGCATCCCTGTGGTCAGGACAAGTGAGTCGCCCAAGACCCTCGATGACAAGGCCGAAGAGGCGGCCAATTTTATCATCAAGATACGCAAACGCCGTTTTAAGCTGATGTCGGGTCAGTATGACCCCTATCCGCGGGATGAGGCGCTGGAGTTTGCCGTCAAAGAGCTCACCCGTCTGGAGCATGAATATCTTGCCCTTTTTCTCGGGAAAGAAGTGCATCAGTCATGGTATTACCGTTTTTTGTTCACACCGGATGACCCGTCAAAGCAACAGGTATTGTTCCGTTTCAGGAAAGAATCCGGTGTGTGCCAGGACGGCAATTGTGAGGGCATGCCTGTATATTTTACCTGGAAGACGGCGGGAAATGCCCCGCAGGTTCCTTCCGACACGGTGTCCATTGCCGACAGCAGCAGGCTCTATTACCGGATCCCCGAGCTGACGGATGTCCGGTTGAAATACAACGACAGGGTGCTGGCACAGAAACATATACTGATCTACCAGTTCGGACCTGTCATCGGGCTGGCCCCGAATGTTATACTGGAAGATAAAAGGTAAAAATGGTTTGAGGTTTGCCCGCCCGGACGAACGTCTGTTCGGACGGGGTACGGCCTGCGGGCAAAACCAGCACCCACCGTGTCCACCGTAGGTTTGCCGAAGGTGGAGCACCCAGCACCCAGCACCTAGCACCCAGCACCCAGCACCCAGCACCTAGCACCCAGCACCCAGCACCCAGCACCCAGGATTATTTTATCTCGCTGACGAAGTTTTTCTGATAATCCTGCCAGTCTTCCGTTTTATAACTGTCTGTAGCAAAGTACTGCAGGATCGGCTCCAGGTTTTTTGCGGTAAAAAAACCGGGCACTACCGTGAGCAGCTGGAATTTCTCATCCAGATAGGCCACGGAAGGGTACGCCATTTTGCCCTGCAGCAAGGCCACGGCCAGTTGATGGGGGCTGCGAGAAGAGCTGCCGTCGTTGACGAAGGTCTTTCCGGCTACCGTGACCGGCTCTTTGGATTCGGCGTTGAATTTTACGGGATAAAATTTGGTATTCAGGATATGGGCGATGACCGGATCCTTATACGTGGTCTGGTCCATTTTTTTACACCATCCGCACCAGTCGGTGTACACATCAACATAAAATTTGCGTGGTTCCTGTTTGTTCAGTTTCAGGGCTTCCTGGATGGTCAGCCATTTCACCCCCTCCGAATCTCCCTGGCTGAAACCCTGTAAAGTAAAAAAGGCCAGCACTGCTGCCAAAAAAAATGATCTTTTCATTTGTTCGTATTATTTATTATCAATTTTTTTTTCAAATACTTATTCTATTTGTCAACCCTTTCCCTGATTCAAGATTTTTATCATCAAAAACACTCATGCTTTAACATAATCCGGATTTTTTACCACAAAGGACACAAAGCTTTGTGTCCTTTGTGCATTCTTTGTGACCTCTGTGGTTAAAAATTTAAAAACAAAAAAATACCGGATAAATGCACAAAGGTCGCTGAGAAAATTATTTTCAGACATAATTCTGGTCTTTTTTGTCCTTTTTGTGAAAAAAGGGAGTACAAAGGTATATAAATATTTAATTATATAGAACTGTTCAAAATAAATTCTTTTCCAAATATCATGCCGTTACGTACCTTTCTGTTTCGGAAAGTCAGGAGCCGCCAAATTTCTTATTCCTGTTAGTTTCAGGGAGTTTTCATGATATTTTTGTCGCCACGCAGACACAGCGTGCTAAAATTTTATACATTTACGCAATTTATTTTATTAATATCACCCTAAAAAATATAGGAGAGAAACATTATGAGCAAAGAGATCTTAGATTTGGAACCCAGGGAAGTCTGGAAATATTTTTACGAGCTGACACAGATTCCCCGTCCTTCCAAGAAAGAGGGGAAAGTCATTGAGTATATGAAGAATTTTGGTGAAGGGCTGGGCCTTGAGACGCTGGTGGATGAGGTGGGTAATGTGATTATCCGCAAGCCGGCCACACCCGGCATGGAGAACCGCAAAGGGGTGATCCTGCAGGGGCATCTGGACATGGTTCCCCAGAAGAACAACGATGTGGATCATGATTTTGAGAAAGACCCCATTGAAGCTTATGTGGATGGCGAGTGGGTCACGGCCCAAGGCACCACGCTGGGAGCGGATAACGGCATAGGCGTGGCGGCAGCCATGGCGGTGCTGGCGTCGAAGGATATTGAGCACGGGCCCCTGGAGGCGCTGTTCACCATTGATGAAGAGACGGGCATGACCGGGGCCTTCGGACTGAAACCCGGCATCCTGAAAGGAGAGATCCTGATCAACATGGATTCGGAGGACGAAGGGGAGCTGTATGTGGGCTGTGCCGGTGGCACCAATGCCAATCTTGCTTTTTCCTACCGGGAAGAGAAGTTTCCTGCCGGATACGAAGCCTTTGAGGTGGCCCTGACGGGGCTGAAAGGAGGCCATTCGGGTATTGACATCCCTCTGGGGCGCGGCAATGCCAACAAGCTGATGAACCGCGTGCTCTGGGGTGCTGCCCGGGAATATGGCGTGCGTGTTTCCGATATGAAAGGAGGCGACCTGCGCAATGCCATCCCGCGGGAGTCTTACGCCACGGTGGCTGTCCCTGCGGATAAGAAAAAAGAGTTTGCGGATTATGTGAAAAAAATGGAACAGGTGCTGAAGGATGAACTGGGGACGGTGGAACCGGAACTGACGCTGGAGAGCAAAGAGGTGGATGCTCCTGAAACAGTCATGGATGAAGGATCGCAGAAGAAGATACTGGATGCCCTCTATGCCAGCCCGCACGGCGTGATCCGCATGAGCACCGACATGGAAGGGCTGGTGGAGACTTCCAACAATGTGGCCGTGGTGAAAATGGGAGAAGGTACGTTTGAAGAGCTGTGCCTGATACGCAGCTCGGTGGATACGGCCAAAGAAGACCTGAAAAATGTTTTCTCGGCCATCGCCGAACTGGCAGGCGGAGAGATCACCTTTGACGGTGAGTACCCGGGGTGGAAACCCAATATGAACTCGGAAATACTCCGGGAGATGAAAGAGATCTACAACAATAAGTTCGGGAAGATCCCGGAGATAAAAGCCATTCATGCCGGACTGGAGTGCGGACTGCTGGGAGGCGTGTATCCGGGACTGGATATGATCTCTTTCGGGCCAACCATCCGTTATCCCCACTCGCCCGATGAGAAAGTGAATATCAAAACGGTGCAGAAGTTCTGGGATTTTCTGGTGGAGACACTCAGAAATATTCCGGAAAAAGCTTAGTGGTTTGTGGTTTGTAGTTTGTAGTTTGTAGTTTTTCTTATACTTGGTTCTTGATTCTTGAATCTTGGATCTTTTTAGTTTGTGGTTTGTAGTTTGTGGTTTTTCTTTTACTTGGATCTTGGTTCTTTAATCCTGGATCTTTTGTTTAACAATTGAGCATAGGGTTTCAGGTTCCTGATATCATAATTAAAACAAAGGTAATGATGAAAAAAGTATCCGGTTTCTTTTTATTGATCCTTTTTCTGCCGGTTGTGGCTATGGCTCAGCACCACGGCAAAACGGTGGTCACCGCTGAAGACTATGCCCGGGCGGCAAAATTTCTTTCTTCCTCTACGTTTCCTCTGGTACACGGATTATCCGTCAGGCCGGTATGGATCGATGATGATCACTGCTGGTATCGTAACAGCATCTCCGGAGGTACGGAGTTCATGCTGGTGGATGCAGCCCGGAAAAAGCAGTTGCGGGCTTTCGACCATGAAAAGCTGGCAGCCGCCCTGTCGGAGGCGACGGGAGAAGAGTACAAGCCGCTGGAACTGCCTTTTTACAGGATCACCTTTTCTGCCGGCAGAAATGAGGTGTCTTTTTCCTTGAAGTCGAAGAAATACGTCTGGGACCGGAAGAAAAACAGACTTCGTGTGGCGGAAGAAGAGAAGGGTGAGCGGAAACCCGGAGCAGGGATCTCTGCCGGCAGGAGTTATGCCTCGTTGAGGAGCAACCGCGTCAACTCGCCGGACGGCCGCTACGGGGCTTTTATCCGCGACTACAATCTCTGGGTAAAAGATCTGGAGAGCGGCGAGGAGGTACAGTTGACGACCGACGGAGAGAAGGATTTCGGTTATGCCACCGACAATGCGGGATGGAAACGCAGCTCGCGGCCGGTGTTGCTGTGGTCGCCCGATTCCCGCAAGATCGCTACCTTTCAGATGGATGAGCGCGGGGTGGGGATGATGTATATGGTCTCCACAAAGGTGGGACATCCGGAGTTGGAGGCGTGGAGGTATCCCCTGCCGGAGGATTCGGTGATCTTCCGTATCCACCGGGTGATCATCGACCTGGACGGGCCGAAGGTGATTCGGCTGAAGATGAAACCGGACCAGCACCGTTCCACCATCACGGATGATATTGCCGGCAGGGACGGTAAGCTGCTGGATGTGGCGTGGAGCCACGATGGCAAAACCCTGGCTTTTGTTTCCGTTTCACGGGATCATAAAAAAGTGGTGCTCCGTGTGGCCGATGCTGCGACAGGAGAGGTGCGGGATGTCCTGAAAGAGGAGGTGAACACTTTTTTTGAGTCGGGATTCAACAGTGTCAACTGGAGATATCTTCCGGAATCGAACGAGGTGATCTGGTACTCGCAACGCGACAACTGGGGCCATCTGTACTTGTATGATCTGGCTTCGGGGAAGCTGAAGAACCGCATCACCACAGGCTCGTGGAATGTTCTGGAGATCATGAAACTTGATCCGGACAACCGGGTGATCTGGTTTACCGGTGCCGGCCGTGAACCCGGCGATCCCTATTTCAAATATTTCTACAATGTCCGGATGGACGGCAAGGGCCTGCGGCTGCTCACGCCCGACAGTGCCAATCATTCCGTGACCCTGTCGCCCGGCGGCAGGTATTTCACCGACAGCTATTCCACGCCGGTGTCTCCGCCGGTGACGGTGCTGAGGGACATACGGGGCAAAAAACTCCTGACGCTGGTGCAGGCCGATATTTCGGAGCTGGTGGCTGCCGGCTGGCAGCCGCCTGTGCCCTTTGTAGTGAAAGCGCGCGACGGAAAGACGGACCTCTACGGTCTGATGTTCAAACCCACACACTTTGACCCCTCGAAGAAATATCCGGTGATCAACGCCATTTATCCGGGACCGCAGACGGGCAGCATCCGGGGCCGCAGTTTCCTGCCGTCCCGCGGGGATAAACAGGCGCTGGCCGAGCTGGGCTTCATCGTCGTCTCTCTCGATGCCATGGGCACGCCCATGCGTTCCAAATCGTTTCACGCCGCCTACTATGGGGATATGGGCGACAACGGCCTGCCCGACCAGATCGCCGGCATCCGACAGCTGGCGCAACGATATCCCTGGATAGACACCACCAGGGTGGGCATCTACGGACATTCGGGGGGGGGCTTTGCCGCCGCCGACGCTATCCTGCGTTATCCGGATTTCTTTAAGGTGGCTGTCAGCGAGTCGGGGAATCATGACAATAGGATCTATGAAGATGACTGGGGCGAGAAATGGCAGGGGCTGCTGAAGATAAATCCCGACGGCACCACCAACTACGACAACCAGGCCAACCAGCTGCTGGCAAAAAACCTGAAAGGGCATCTGCTGCTGGCCCACGGCACCATGGACGACAATGTGCCGCTGAACAACACGCTGGTGCTGGTGCAGGCACTGATCGCCGCCAACAAGGATTTCGACCTGATCCTGTTCCCCAACCGGGCCCACGGTTACGGTAGCGATTCATACTATATGATGCGCCGCAAGTGGGATTATTTTGTGCGTTATCTGCTGGATGCCACCCCGCCGAAGGAATTTGATTTTTCTCACAGATGACCTTGTGAACCCGGAGGTTCGTTGAGGACAGGAAAGAAGCAGATGAGATAATATCTGCTTTTTTCGTTTCTTTGTGCTCAAATTTTGCCGGGATGCACACCGTGAGAAATATTCTGTTGGTTTTCCTGTTTGTATGGGGACGGGGTCTGTATGCGCAGGATAGCCGGCCTTATTTGTCTCAAAACACACGTTACGAAGGGGCAGGGTATATTTCCGGAAACGCCGGAGATACCATCCATCTGCAGGATACGGTGCCGGAAATGCTCCTTACCGAGAAAGCCGAGAATCTGTTCGGGAAACTTTTTAAGTATGTGCCTATTCCGTATCTCGGATATTCTACGGAGACCAGTCTCACCTTCGGGTTAATCAAATACAATGCTTTTAAGATACACAGTCTTCATGTCCCGGATTCACTGGTTATGCTGTCCAGTGTCTCCCTGTACGGTTTCTATACGCTGAATAAGCAATACGAGATCAAACTCAAGGTGGATGTGATGAGCGGCAACAACCGGTACAATCCGGTGTTTGAGTTCCGGTTCCGGGATTTTCCGATGTATTATTTCGGGGTGGGAAACCGGACTCCCGAAGAGGGCGGTGTCTTGACGGATTTTAAGAACCTGCTGATTTCTCCGGAGTTCAATTACAAGTTTTACGGGAAAAATTATCTCGGGGCAAAGTATGTCTTTAACAACTTTATCAGGGTGGAGACAAGTGATACGACAACGGAGTTCCCTGATCTGACGGTGAACGAAGGCATTCAGTCGGGGTTCGGGATCAAGTATTTCCGGGAAGGGCGGAACAACCGCCTGGAAACGACCAAAGGTTCCTATATCTATCTTTCCTATGATTTTTACAATCATGTTTTCGGCAGCCGGTTTGACTATGGTTATTTCACGGTGGATCTGCGGAAATATTTCACGCCGGTGCCGCGGCTGACCTTTGCGGGTCAGTTGTATTCGGAGATCAAGTCGGGAGATGTTCCTGTGCAGTCGCTGGCGGTGATCGGCGGGAAGTACAGGATGCGGGGCATTTACCGGGGCCGTTACCGCGACAAAACCCTGGCCATGGCACAACTGGAGATGCGTTTTCCCATCGTCTGGATTATAGGAGGGGCTGTGTTCGGCGGCATGGGACAGGTGGGTCCCCGCCTGACGGATTTTAAGGGCAACGGCTTTCATTATGCCGGGGGCGGCGGCCTGAGGATATGCATAGACAAAGCCACCAGCTCCATGCTACGGGTGGATGTGGGTTTTTCCAATGAGGGATATACTCTCTTTCTGGGGTTCGGAGAAGCGTTTTAGGAAGCTCGAAGCCTGAAGCTTGAAGCCTGAAGTTTGATAAATCCTATGAAATTATTATCTTGCAATCGTAAATAGTTTGTGATGCCGGCAATCAAAAAATACAAGAAACTGTTTGTGCGCCACCTCTTTGAGTGCTGGATGTTCTATTAATTTTCCTTGACCGGTTCCCCTCTTTCCCGGGTTGTTTCCCCTTTTCCTTTTATCTTATTCCTTTTGTCTTTTATCTTTTATCTTATGCAAGCCTTGATCTTCGATATCAAACGCTATGCCGTACATGACGGACCCGGCATCCGGACGACGGTCTTTTTCAAAGGCTGTCCGCTGAGCTGCCGGTGGTGTCACAATCCCGAAGGGATCCGGAAAGAACCCGAAGAGGTGGTGGCCATACACCGGATGGAAGGGAAAGAGTATCCGGTGACCGAAACCGTGGGCCGGTGGATGAGCGTGGAGGAGGTGATGGAAGAAGTTAACCGCGAACGGGTGTTCATGGAAGAATCCGGCGGCGGTGTGACTTTCTCCGGCGGCGAGCCCCTGTGGCAGGCGGATTTTCTGGAAGATCTGTTGCTGGCCTGCAAACGCGAAGGATACCATACGGCGGTGGATACCACCGGCCACACCTCCCGGGAAAACCTGCAGAAAATCATGGGACTGACCGATCTCTTTCTGTATGACCTGAAACTGGCCGGTGACATAAAGCATAAAAAATATACGGGAGTGTCCAACCGGATGATCCTGGAGAATCTCCTGTTCCTGGCGGGAGAGGGCAAAAAGCTGTTCATCCGTTTCCCGGTGATTCCCTCCATCAATGACGATGAAGAGAATGTCGGCCGGATCCTGCGCCTGATGGATCCGGTCAGAGAGGCGGTGGAAGAGGTGGACCTGCTACCCTACCACGCCCTGGCCGCCCATAAGTATGAGAAGTTTCACATGGAATATAAAATGGCAGGGGTGCCCGAACCGGGAGAGGAAGAGATGAAGAAAATGAAGAGGAGGTTTGAAGAGGCGGGGTTCACGGTAAGAATAGGAGGGTGAGATGAAACGATGAATCTCCGCCTTCGCACAATGTGCTATGGCGGACAAAGGATGATGAGATGATGCGATGTTTCGATGAATCGTAGAGACAAGGCATGCCTTGTCTCATAAACGTAAAATAATGTCTGCAAAGAGAATAAATTATGACAACAAGAATTGAAAGATTACGCGAAGAGAGCCTGCAGGCCGTGAACCGTATTTCTGCAGAGCGGGCGGTGCTGGTGACGGAATTTTACAGAAGCGACCGGGCGCGGGGGCGGTCTGTGCCGGTGCAGCGGGCGCTGGCGCTGGATTATTTTCTGAGCCATAAGCAGCTTTGTATCAATGAAGGCGAGCTGATCGTCGGGGAACGTGGGCCGGCGCCCAAAGCAACGCCTACCTATCCCGAGATTACCCTGCACTCGCTGAAGGATCTGGAGGTCCTCGACAGCCGCCCCAAGGTCTCTTTCAAGGTGGACGAGGAGGTGTACCGGGTGTACCGCGAAGAGATCATTCCTTTCTGGCGGGGCCGTACCAACCGCGACCGGATCATGGCGGCCATGGACAAGAGCTGGCTGGATGCCTACCATGCGGGGGTGTTCACAGAATTTCAGGAGCAGCGGGCGCCGGGACATACGGTGCTGGGGGACAAAATTTATCATCAGGGGTTGCTGGATATGCAACGGGAGATACGGCAGCGTATCCGGTCGCTGGATTATTACAACGACCCGGAAGCGCTCGACAAAAGAGAGGAGCTGAGGGCCATGAGCCTGGCCGCCGGCGCGGTGATGCGCTTTGCCTCACGTTATGCGGAGGCCCTGCATGAGCTGGCCAAAGAAGAAAAAGACCGGGTGCGGCGGGAGGAGCTGCTGGTGATGGAAAAGGTGTGCCGCCACGTGCCGGCGCACGCGCCCCGTACCTTCCACGAAGCACTGCAGTATTACTGGTTTGTGCATCTGGGCGTGGTGTCTGAGCTGAACCCGTGGGACTCCTTCAATCCCGGGCGCCTCGACCAGCACCTGCTGCCTTTTTACCGGCAGGGTCTGGACGAGGGAACGCTCACGGAAGAGGGGGCCCGCGAGTTGCTGCAGGCTTTCTGGGTGAAGTTCAACAACCACCCTTCGCCGCCCAAGATCGGGGTGACGGCACAGGAGAGCAATACCTACACCGACTTTGCGCTGATCAACCTGGGGGGGGTGACCCCCGAAGGGGACGATGCCGTCAATGAGCTGACCTACCTGATCCTGGATGTGATCGAAGAGATGCGTATCCTGCAGCCCTCCTCCATGATCCAGGTGAGCCGCAGGAACCCCGACCGTTTTATCCACCGGGCGCTGGATATCATCAAAACCGGTTTCGGCCAGCCGTCGGTGTTCAACACCGACGCCATCATTGCCGAACTGGTGCGCCAGGGGAAAGATATCACAGATGCCCGCAAAGGCGGCGCCAGCGGCTGTGTCGAAGCCGGCGCTTTCGGTACCGAGGCCTATATCCTCACCGGATATTTCAACCTGAACAAGGTGCTGGAAATAACCCTTCACAACGGTGTGGATCCGCGCAGCGGCAAAAAGATCGGGCCGGCGACGGGCGACCCGCGGCAGTTTGCCTCTTTTGATGAGCTGACGGAGGCCTTCCGGAAACAACTGAATTATTTTACAGACATCAAAATCAAAGGGAATAATATCATTGAAAGGATCAACGCACAATACCTGCCGGCGCCGTTCCTCTCGCTGTTCATAGACGACTGCATTGCCAACGGAAAAGATTATAACGCCGGCGGGGCACGGTACAACACCAGTTACATTCAGGGCGTGGGGCTGGGCAGTGTCACCGATAACCTGACTTCCCTGAAGGTGCATGTGTATGACCGGCAGGATGTTACGATGGAAGAGATGCTGGAGGCCCTGAAGAACAACTTCCGGGGGTATGAAAAGTTGCGGCACACGTTGCTGTACATGACTCCTAAATTCGGTAATGATGATGATACGGCGGATGAGCAGGCCCGCGGGGTGTTTGAGATGTTTTTCGGAGCGGTGGACGGCCGGCCCACCGGCCGCGGCGGCACCTTCCGCATCAACCTGCTGCCCACCACCAGCCATATATACTTCGGCTCGGTGACCGGCGCCATGCCCGACGGCCGCAAAGCCGGAGAGCCGCTGTCCGAAGGGATCTCGCCGGTGCAGGGAGCCGACAGCAACGGGCCCACCGCCGTGATCAAATCGGTGGCGAAGATAGACCATCTCCGGACGGGCGGGACGCTGCTGAACCAGAAGTTTTCACCGGACTTTTTCAAGGACGCCGAAGCCAAACAAAAGCTGACGGCCCTGATCCGTTCATATTTCCGGCTGGACGGACATCATATACAGTTCAACGTGGTGAGTGCCGACACCCTGCGCGATGCGCAGAAACATCCGGAGAAATACCGCGATCTGATTGTTCGGGTGGCCGGGTACAGCGATTATTTCAACGACCTGGGCACGGAGCTGCAGAACGAGATCATCCGGCGTACCGGACACGAAAGACTATAGAAGCTCGAAGCTCGAAGGATGAAGGTTGAATTGAAGAGACAAGAGACAAGAGACAAGAAACAAGTAAAAAGAAAATTAAGAACCAAAAATCCGGTACCGGGCGCCGGGCCTGTCAGCGTTCCTGCCCGGCCGGCTCCTGACCGTGTTGAAGAAAGGGCACTCCATGGAGACAGAATCTTTTGCATGAATTTTGTAGTAACTTATTGTTATCCATTGTTGAAAAAGGGGCCGGG
>CAZYPI010000019.1:0-1640 GCA_964649335.1 uncultured Rikenellaceae bacterium
TCCGCTTTGGCCGACCCGTCGATGGGCACACCCCAGAGCTGTCCTTTACTGACAAAAACCACACTGTCGGACAGTGGCGAGATGACCGGCGAGGTGCCTTCGCCCAGCAGCACAGGATCCCCTCCTTCAAAGGGGATGCTCCATATCTGCACGGCAGGCGGTTCGGGCAGATGTTGCGGATTCACCGGCAGGGCCTCGTCCCAGTTGCCGCCGAAATCACCGCCCCGGATATAGACGCACCATTTGCCGTCGGCCGAGAGTTGCACGCTGCTGAGCTCCTGGCCCTCATCCTTCATATAAGGTGTGAGACGGCGGGGCCGGAAATCCGGCCCTTCTGCTACATAGATATTACGCAGGCCGTTGAGGTTGATGGTCCAGGCGGCCCGCGCACCCGTAGCCGAGACGGTCATATCCGAAGGAAAAGGAAAGCTGAGTACCTGCTCCATGCTGAAGGGTTTGTCGCGGGCAACCGCAACCTCCGTATAAAACAGGCCGGTGAGAAATACCTGTAAAAAGAGAAGAAACGAAAGAAACCGGAACCGTTTGTGATTCATGACATTTGTTTTCATTATGTTGTAATTTTATGTTTATTGTTCGATGTTCAACCTTCTCATCGTTTTATCGCTTCATCGCTTGAACGTTTCATCGCCTTATCGTCCCCTGCGTGTAACACTGTCAGCGTGCCGGCGAAGCCGGCTCCTGACAGGTATTTCCATTGAGGCGCAAGTCCTTGCGCCCCTACAATTCGTTTTTTATAGATCTCATCTCTTCATCGCTTTATCTCTTTATCGTTTTATCGCCTCATCGTTTCCTTTCCTGAATTCTTTCTGCCGTTTGGTAATGAACCAGTTTTCGGTATCCGGCGGCTGATCATTATTTTCTTCCTCTTCTTCATCCTCTTCCTGTGACAGGTCGGCAAAGGTAAGCAGGCGGTGGATGACGCGCAGCACATTCAGCAGTTTCTGTCCCCACAGGCGGTCGAAGTTTTCCCGTACTTCCCACAGGGCGTCGTTCATCATCTCGTGGTTGCCGATATGGTAAAGGGTGATAAAGTCTTTCAGCTCCTGGTAGATATCGGCACAATCTTCGGAGACACTGGCGGTGATATCCAGCTCTTCAATGGGTTCCTGCGGGTCAAACACTTCGGGGTAAGCATCCCACTGTCCTGCCTTTTTACGCACCATGGCACGGATTCGGTTGTACTCCTCCTCTTTGACGAATTTCCGGTTTCCTTCCTGATAGATGGCTTCCACCGCCGGCAGTTTCAGTGCCTGCTGATAGAGCCCGGCCATCAGGATCCTCAGTTTATGGAACCACGGTTTTCTTTTTTGTGTAAGGCTGTTTTCGAGCCATCCGCAATAGGCGGCAGTCAGCCTCACGAATTCGATCACCTCTTCCGAATAAATTTCCCTGTCTGTCCAGTCTTCCATAATATTATTTTTAATTCACAATTCATTCCTCCGCGTAACACTGTCAGGAGCCGGCTTCGCCGGCACGCTGACAGGTATTTCCATTGAGGCGCAAGGCCTTGCGCCTCTACAATTCGTTTTTTTATATATCTCATCTCTCATTTCTCATAGCTCATCACTTGGTTCTTGTCTCTTCTCTCACTGCTCTCTGCCCATCCCTCATCCAATCAT
>CAZYPI010000019.1:1740-18818 GCA_964649335.1 uncultured Rikenellaceae bacterium
CACTTGGTTCTTGTCTCTTCTCTCACTGCTCTCTGCCCATCCCTCATCCAATCATCCAATCCCTCCTCCGCGTAACGCTGTCAGGAGCCGGCTTTGCCGGCACGCTGACAGGTATTTCCATTGAGGCGCAAGGCCTTGCGCCTCTACAATTCGTTTTTTTATATATCTCATCTCTCATTTCTCATT
This sequence comes from uncultured Rikenellaceae bacterium, assembly GCA_964649335.1. GTDB lineage: Bacteria > Bacteroidota > Bacteroidia > Bacteroidales > VadinHA17 > DRPN01. Next base: position 1,927 of record CAZYPI010000019.1, read on the forward strand.
TCTTATCATTTCAAGGCCTCCGTCTTTTTCACCAGACTGCTGTCCGGCACGTACGCCAGGTAGCCGTTATCCAGCAGCCATCGTATTACGGTCATGGCCTGGTCGTTGTCCGAAGGGTCTGCCCGGGCGGAAAGCTCTCCGATATCGAGTCCTCCCGGATGGTTCTGCAGGATCTCCCGTATTCTCTCCCGGATCCTGTCGAAGGTGGTTTTGTCGGGGGTGGTCTGGTGTATATTCCGGCAGACATCGCAGATGCCGCAGTCATGATCGGGCGATTCCCCGAAATAATCCAGCAGGAACCTGCTGCGGCAGACCGATTTGTTAACGGCATAACGCCAGACGGTCTCCTGTTTTTTCAGGTAGATCTCTTTTCGTTTCCGGTAATTATCCGGTGAGATATACAGGGCTTTGGGGTCCAGTCTTTCTTCCGTAAAGATCAGCATAGGGGTTTCTTTCCGGGGAATGTACCGGATAATATGCTGGTTGTTCAGTCGTTGCAGATATGTTTTGATGGTTTCTTCGGGTATTCCTGTTTTACGGGCGAGGCTTTCTTCAAACACAGGCACGAACTCGGAGAAAAGGCCTGAATAACTACGCAGCAGCAGTTTGATAAAGGCATCGAAGGATGCATTGGAGATCTGGAACTTGTAGAGCTGATCGCGCGATACGGTGAAGTGCACCCGGGAGGGGTTGTGAATATCTTCCGTCAGCTCGATATAACCTTCTCTTTCCAGGAATTTCAGGCTGTTGTAAGCGATCATCACGTTAAACCTGTAACGGGAGACAAAATCCGAAAGGACAAAATCGAACGCCTGGTTTTTGGCGCCGCCCACCGGGATCTGGTAATAGTTGCCGAGGGCTTCATACACTCTTTTGATCTCTTCGATCTCAGGGTAGTTAACGCGGGCACGTTGTTCCAGTTTGTGTTTATCTCCTTCGTTATAGAGTAGTATGGCCCAGGCTTTTGCGGCATCGCGGCCGGCTCTGCCGGCTTCCTGGAAGTATGCTTCCAGCGAGTCGGGTATATCCATGTGCACCACGAAGCGTACATCCGCCTTGTCTATACCCATCCCGAAAGCGTTGGTGGCCACCATGATGCGGAAAGACCCTTCCGTCCAGGAAGACTGTTTCCGGTCACGCAGCTCATGGCTCAGCCCGGCATGGTAAAAATCGGCCGCTATACCCTGGTCTTTGAGCATCAGGGCCAGGTCGCGGGCATGCTTGCGCGTCCTCACATAGGCGATACCGCTGCCCCGGATATTGCGTGCCAGCCGTACCAGATAGCCGTTTTTATCATCGGTCTCTTTGACAATGTAAGCCAGGTTCTTACGCTCGAAGGTGGTCTTCAGAACATTCTTTGTCCTGAACTTCAGTTGTTTTTGTATGTCTTCCACCACATCCGGCGTAGCCGTAGCCGTGACCGCCAGCACCGGCACCTCCGGCACCATTTCCCGCAGCTCGGCAATGCGCAGGTAGGAAGGACGGAAATCATACCCCCACTGTGAGATACAGTGGGCTTCGTCCACGGCGATCAGGTTGATGTTCATCTTTTCCACACGCATACGGAAGATATCGGTGTTGAGCCGTTCGGGCGAGACGTACAGGAACTTGTAGTCGCCGTATATACAGTTATCGAGGGCCACGTCGATCTCCTCGCGCATCATGCCCGAATAGATGGCGATGGCTTTGATCTCCATGCTGCGCAGGCGGTTTACCTGGTCTTTCATCAGCGCGATGAGGGGGGTGATCACCAGGCACAATCCTTCTTTGGCCAGGGCCGGCACCTGGTAGGTGAGCGACTTGCCACCCCCCGTGGGCATCAGGGCCAGCGTATCGTGGCCGTTGGCCACAGAGAAGATGATCTCCTCCTGCAAAGGCCTGAACTTGGTGTAGCCCCAGTATTTTTCCAGTATCTGGTGATACAGATCCGATGCCTCCGAATTTTTGCCCATAAATCTCGCCGCTTCCGTGATTTTTTTGTATTTTGCGCCCTCGAAATTTAACAAAATTATGTAAAGAATGTCTTTTTCCAGTGAACGAATTATAAAAGAAGGCATCACCTTTGACGATGTGCTTCTGGTTCCGTCATATTCCGATATCCTTCCGAGGGATGTTTCCCTCACCACCTCTTTTACGAAGAACATTCTTCTGAATGTGCCGGTGATCACCGCGGCCATGGATACGGTGACGGAAGCGGCCATGGCCATTGCCATTGCCCGTGAGGGAGGTATCGGGGTGATCCACAAGAACATGACCATAGAAGAGCAGGCCCGTGAGGTAAGAAGGGTTAAACGGGCGGAAAACTTTATGATCATGGACCCGATCACGATCGATCCGGAGAGCAGGGTGGAAGAGGCATTGCAACTGATGCACGAATTCGGCATCGGAGGAATCCCCGTGGTGGATGAGGAAAAAATATTGATCGGTATTGTGACCAACCGGGACCTGCGTTTCGAGAAAGACGGCCACCGCAAAGTGAAAGAGGTGATGACCCATAAAAACCTGGTCACCACCAGCGACAGTATCAATCTGAAGGAAGCGGCACAGATCCTGCAGGAGCACAAGATAGAGAAACTGCCTATTGTGGATGACGATATGAAGCTTATCGGTCTGGTGACCTACAAAGACATCACCAAGTCGAAAGATCGTCCCAACTCGTGTAAGGATGAGAAAGGACGTCTGCGTGTGGCGGCGGCGCTGGGGATCGCTAAGGATACCGTCGAGCGTGCCGAAGCCCTGGTGGCCGAGCAGGTGGATGCTCTGGTGATCGATACGGCCCACGGCCATACACGGGGGGTTATAGAGACGGTGAAAAAAGTAAAAAAACGTTTTCCCCATGTTGATCTGCTGGCAGGCAATGTGGGCACGGCCGAAGGAGCCCGCGCCCTGGTGGACGCCGGTGCCGATGCGGTAAAGGTAGGCATAGGCCCCGGATCGATCTGTACCACCCGTGTCATCGCCGGTGTGGGCGTGCCGCAGCTCACAGCGATCTTTGATGTGGCACAGGAACTGGAAGGTACGGATATTCCCGTGATCGCCGACGGAGGAATACGCTATTCGGGAGATATCGTCAAGGCGCTGGCGGCAGGCGCCTCCGCCATCATGGCCGGCTCGCTGTTTGCCGGCGTGGAAGAGTCGCCCGGCGAAACCAGCATCTATAACGGAAGAAAATTCAAATCCTACCGCGGCATGGGCTCTATCGAAGCCATGCAGCAGGGCTCGAAAGACCGGTATTTCCAGGACGTGGAAGAGGATATAAAAAAACTGGTGCCCGAAGGGATTGCGGCACGTGTGCCCTACAAAGGAAAACTGTCGGAGGTGGTGTACCAGATGCTCGGAGGATTGCGTGCCGGCATGGGATATTGCGGGGCACAGAATATCAAAGAACTGAAAAATGCCCGTTTTGTCAAGATCACACAGGCAGCCGTGGTGGAAAGTCATCCGCATGATATTACCATCACCCGTGAAGCACCCAACTACAGCAGGGAGATGTGATGATCTTCAAACTGAGGACCAAATAAAATATATTTTGTCATGATGAAAAAAAGGATATTATTATCAGGAATATTTATAATCTCTTGCCTGTCATTCCTCTACGCACAGGTGCCTGACACGGCAGTGTTGTTTACGGTGGCGGGAGAGCCGGTGACCGCCGGGGAGTTCAAATACATGTATCTGAAAAACGCCCGGCAGATGCAGGGGGAGAAACCCGATCCGAAGAACTACCTTGACCTTTATATCAACTTCAAGCTGAAGGTGCATGAAGCAGAGGTACAGGGTCTCGATACCGTTAAGGCGTTCAAAGACGAGCTGGCAGGATACCGCAAACAACTGGCCAAACCTTATCTTGTCGATCCGCACGTCATGGACAGTCTGATGCAGGAGGCCTATGCCCGCATGCAGAAAGAGGTGCGGGCTCACCATATCCTGATAAGGATAAGCAAGAGAGATACCCTTGAGGCGTGGGACAAAGCTATGGAAGTGAGGAAGAAACTGATCGACGGCGTGCCGTTTGAGAAGATGGCCAGGGCCGTCTCCGATGATCCGTCGGCCAAAACCAACGGAGGCGACCTGGGGTATTTCACTGCTTTTCAACTGGTGTATCCTTTTGAGAAAGCTGCTTACAGCCTGCCGCCCGGCGAGATATCCATGCCGGTACGCACACGCTACGGTTATCACCTGATCCGGGTGGATACCGTATTGCCCAATCCCGGCGAGATTGAGGTGGCCCACATCATGGTGGCCGTGCCGCGCAATGCTTCCGATAAAGTCAAAGAAGAAGCACGGAAAAAGATATATATGATCTATGACAGTCTGCAAAAAGGGGCAGACTTTGCACAACTGGCCAAAACCATGTCGGACGACTATAACTCTGCCCGCAACGGCGGCAAGCTGCCCTGGTTCGGTCCCGGCAGGATGATCCCACAGTTTGCAGAGGCTGCTTTCGCCCTGAAAAATATCGGGGATATTTCCAAACCGTTGAGAACACCGTACGGCTGGCATATCATAAAATTGCTGGGACGCAGAAGCCTCGGGACATACGAAGAGATGAAACCGGAACTGAAAAAGAAAATGAGCAGCTCGGACAGACTCAAGGTGGCCCGGAATATCCATCTGCGTTACCTGATACAGAAATATCATGCCGTGGCGGATACCGCCTGGCTGGATCAGATCATTGACAAGGCCACGGTACAAAACGGACGTTTTTTCATCCCGCTGACGGCAGAAGAGAAAAACCATGTCGTCCTGCGATTTCTGGACCGGAAGATCCCCTTCGGGGATTTCTATGCCACTCTTGAAAAATATGCTTTTACCGCCAATATGGATGCCCGCAGTTTTGTATGGAAACACCTGGAAGAGTTCACGGCCGGTAAGCTGACATCGTATGAAAATGATCATCTCGAGGAAGAGTATCCTGAGTTTGCAGCCGTCATGAAGGAATACCGGGAGGGGATGCTGATGTTCAATATCATGGATAAGAACGTCTGGTCGAAAACCGTGGCAGATACCGCCGGCCTGAAACGTTTTTATGAAGAACACCGGCAGAAATACCTCTCGCCCGAAAAGATGGTGTACGACCGTTTTGTGTTGAAGGATCCCTCCAGATTGAAAAAGGTGCTGAAAGAGATAAAAAAGAAAGGGAAAAAGGCCGTTTCCCCCGGCCGGCTCCTGGAAAAATTCAACAGGGGAGAAAAGGATCTGCTCACGGTGCAAAGGGATACCCTCGAAAAGAAAGAAGGGACCCGGTCCGATACGCTGGCCTGGAAAAAAGGGGGCGTACGTACTGTCCGTCGCAACGGTCATGTGTACATATACAGAACAGCCGTTATCATTCCGCCGGAGCCCCGCCCGCTGGAGGAGGTCAGGGGTATTGTTACCTCCGATTATCAGGATTATCTCGAAAAGAAATGGGTCGAATCACTGAGAAAAAAATATCCGGTGACAGTGAATAATAAGGTCTTTGCCAAACTGGAAACAGAGCTGAAATGAGAAAACCGCACCCGGCATATTCCTGTTTGTTCCGGTGGCGATATCTTCTCCCGGTGCTGGCAATCATTCTTATCATGGCTGCCTGCCGCCAGGGGGGGATGCAGGCGGAAAACAAAACACCTGTGGCCAGAGTGGGTACCCGGTATCTGTATAAAGAGGATATCCCTGAGAATTTTGTCACCGGCATTTCAGGGGAAGACAGTGCCGGTTTCATAGAAAACTATATCAACCGCTGGATCCGTGAGCAACTGCTGGCACAAAAAGCCCGCCTCTACCTCCCTGAAGAACAAAAGAACGAGATAGAAAAACAGGTGGAAGAGACCAGACGCAACCTGCTGGTGCACCGGTATGAGCAGGACCTGATTCTTCAAAAAATGGATACCTCCGTCGCGGATACCCTGATAGAGAATTTCTATGAAACACACAAAGACCTTTATGCCCTTGAACACAATATCGTCAAAGCTCTCTATATTAAAATCCCGCTGACGGCACCGGATATCTCCAAAGCGCGCCGCTGGTACCGCTCCAACAGGGATGCCGATTATACCAGTCTGGAAAGCTATTGCTATCAGTATGCCGTGAAATTCGATGACTTCGCAAACCGCTGGGTGCGCTTTGACTTTTTGTTGAGTGAGCTGCCTATGAAAGTCAGCAATCAGGAAAGGTATTTGCGTTACAATCCTTTCATGGAGGCCAAAGACAGTGCCTATCAGTATTTTGTCAGGATCAACGAATACCGGCTCAGGGGTGCCGATGCTCCGGTAGAATATGTGGCCGGACAGATAAAACAGATCATCCTGAATGAAAGAAAGATAAAATTTGTCAGGGAACTGGAAAATAATATCTATTCGGAGGCGTTGAATCGAAAAGAATTTGAAATATATAAATAGGGAAGTATGCACAAAGGGAGAGGGTGGATATTGGCTTTTTTAATGATGTGGCAGGGTTTTTTCCCTGTTTCGGGGCAGAAAGTGATAGACCGTATCGTGGCGATCGTGGGAGAGAGCACCATCCTGGAGTCGGATATCGAGAGCCAGTATCTTCAGATGCAGGCCGAAGGACGCCGCCTGCCGGCGGAGAATATGAAATGCAACATCCTGGAGGATATTATGGTACAAAAGCTGTTGCTGCATCAGGCCCGGCTGGACAGTCTCGTGGTGGATGAAGGGCAGGTGGAAAGACAACTGGATGCACGACTGCAGTATTACATCCAGATGATCGGATCGAAAGAAAAACTGGAAAAATATTTTCATAAATCCTATCTGGAGATCAAGGAAGATTTCCGGGAGCCTATGCGTGAGCAACTGCTCACACAGCAGATGCAACAGGAGATCATCAAGGATGTGAAAATGACACCCCGGGAGGTGCGGTCTTATTACCGTAACTTACCGCCCGACTCGATACCGGAGATCCCCGAGCAGTTTATTATCCAGCAAATACAAATCAATCCTCCTTATTCGGAAGAGGCCCGCCTGGCTGCCCGTCAGAAGCTGCTGGAGTTGCGCAAAAGGATCCTCGAGGGAGAGAGCTTCAAGACCCTGGCCATGCTCTACTCCGAAGATCCGGGGTCGGCACGCAACGGCGGCGAGCTGGGATATCAGGGGAAAGCACAACTGGTGAAGAACTTTGCCCAGGTGGCTTTCTCCCTGAAACAGGGCCAGGTGTCACAGATCGTCGAGACCCCTTTCGGGTACCATATCATCCAGATGATTGACCGGAAAGGCGACCAGGTGAACGTGAGACATATCCTGGTCAAACCCAAACTTTCGGCCGACGCTATACGCAGAGCCATGAAGTTGCTCGACAGCATCGCCTACCAGATCCGCATGGACTCAATCTCTTTTGAGAGGGCTGCCTTCAGATTCTCGGAAGATGAAAAAACCCGTACCCTCGGCGGCCTCATGGTCAACCCCGCTACGGGAGATACCCGCTTCACCCTGGCACAGCTCGACCAGAAAATGGCCGACGTGGTATCCAGACTGAAACCCGGAGAAATATCCGACCCTTTCCAGTATGTTGACAATACAGGAAACGTGGTGTTCAAGATCATCAAACTGAAAGCGGTCATCCCCGCTCACAAAGCCAACCTCGACCTGGATTACGATCTGTTGCAAAATATGGCAAAAAGAGGAAAACAGCAGGAGGTGTTCCACGACTGGATCCGGGAAGAACAAAAGGTAACCTATGTGCGGGTCGATGATGCATACAAACAATGCGATTTTCAGTTTAAGGGATGGCTGCATTGATGTTCCCGGCATTTCATTAAAATGATCTTTTAGCATGGGCTGATGAATAGAATATCCGGACTGAAAAAGATTATTTTTCTGCCCTTTTTCTTTTTTCTTGGTCTGTCCGTTTCGCTGACAGCCCAGCAGAAAGGCAAAAAAAGCAGGGTGGAGATACTCAATGCCGATATTCTGAAGATCGACAGGGTCCGTGCCCTGAGAAAGCTGCAGGGGAACGTGCGGCTGAAACACGAAGACATCCTGCTGATCTGCGACAGCGCCCTGGTGTTCGATAAAAGCAATGTCGTGGAAGCTTATTCCAACGTGACCCTGAACCGGGGGGACACACTCTTTCTCTACGGGGATTATATCCGTTATGACGGCGATACGAAGAAAGCGGTGGTGACAGGCAATGTTCATCTGAAAGATAAAAAGACCGACCTGAAAACCGACCGGCTGGAGTTCGATATGGAAAACAATATCGGGTATTATCTCACCGGAGGGGTTATCACCAGCGAAGACAACAGGATCGAAAGCCGCGAAGGCTACTACCACAGCAATACCAAAGAGTATTTTTACAAGGGAAACGTGAAGGTGGAAACGTCCGACTATACCATAACGTCGGATACCATGCGCTATGATCCCGACGAAGACATCACCTGGTTTTACGGGCCTACGAAGATCATCAGTGACAGTGTCTCCATTTTTTGCGAACGGGGATGGTATAACCTGAAAAAAGATATATCGAAGTTCTCCGTCCATGCTTTTATGCAGACACATGAACACAGTGTGCGCGGAGACACCCTCTTTTATGACAAACACCGGGGGTATGGCACGGCGGACGGGAATGTGGAGATGCTGGATACGGTACAGAAGGTTGTTTTATACGGCAACAAAGCCGTTTACTGGGAAAAACCGGAGCGTTCCATGATCACCGACAGCGCCCTGTTTGTCCAGTACAGCGCCGAGGGAGACAGTCTGTACCTGCATGCCGACACCCTGCGCTCTTTTACCGACACGGCAGGCTACAGAATGCTTACCGCTTTTTTCGGGGTCAGGATCTACTCAAAGGATATGCAGGGAGCCTGTGATTCCCTTTCCTATTCCTTCGCCGATTCGGTGATAAGGATGTTCGGCAGTCCCGTGCTCTGGTCGGGGGAAAACCAGATGACCGCGAAAACCATCTACCTGTTTACGCGCGGCAGGAATATTGATCATTTTGAGATGATCACCGATGCCATGATCATCTCCCGGTATGATTCCGTGCATTTCAACCAGATCAAAGGAAAAAATATGACCGGATATTTCAGGGACAACCACCTCTACCGTATCGATGTCAACGGCAACGGCCAGAGTATTTATTACCCGGATGACCAGGGCGAGATCATCGGTTATAACAAGGTGGAGTGTTCCAATATTATAATCTGGGTGAAAGATAACAAGATCCGGAAGATCGTCATGCTCAAACAACCTTCCGGGACCCTCGACCCTCCGCCGCAAACCTTCACGGAAGATCAGAAACTCAAAGGTTTTATCTGGCTGGATGCCCGAAGACCCCGCTCAAAAAGAGATGTGTTTTCTGAAAAATAATATAAAAAAACGGGCCGCAGCCCGTTCGGTTCGTCAATACTCATCTTCGTTGAAAAAGAAATCATCCTTGCTCGGATAATCCGGCCAGATGTCCTCGATGCTGTCATAGACCTCCCCTTCATCTTCAATTTCCTGAAGATTCTCAATAACCTCCAGAGGTGCACCGGAACGAATGGCAAAGTCGATCAGCTCTTCTTTCGTGGCCGGCCAGGGTGCATCCTCCAGTTTTGATGCTAATTCTAATGTCCAGTACATAGGCCTTACATTATTGAGATTAGAGTTACAAGTCCCTTACAAAATTTTGCAAATATAGAAAAAAATATAAAAAAAGCAATAAAAAGTTGATTTTTTAATCACCTGATAACCAGACTGTTTCGTTATTATTGTTTTGGTAAATAATAAAACGTGCGAGTACAAAGAGATAATCGGACAATCTGTTGAGATATTGCAATACGATCTGCCGGCCGGGATGATCCGGATCGGTCAGGGCGGCGGTTTTTCTTTCGGCTCTGCGGCAGATGGTACGGGCCACATGGCAGTGGGAGGCGAGGGTATCACCGCCCGGCAGGATAAAATGATGCAGTTCGGGTATTTGCGTGTTCATATTATCAATTTCCTTTTCCAGCATACGGATATCGTCCTCCGATAGTTCCGGCAGTTTTGCGACGGGTTTTCCCGAGGCCAGCAGGGAGGCGCCGCGCATGAGACGGTCCTGTATCTGCACGAGCATACCGTGGGTATATCTTTCACCGGTCAGGTCCCTGATCAGTCCGAGATATGAGATCAGTTCATCCACACTGCCGTAAGCTTCCAGGCGTGGATGATCTTTTTTTACCCTTTCTCCGGTCAGGAGAGAAGTGGTTCCCTTGTCTCCTTTTTTGGTGTATATTTTCAATGTTCCGGTTGTTTTCAGCTTGATTCTATGAGGGTCCTGTTTTCATTTACCATGTCTGTTTCGATCATGCCGTCCATCAGCCGGATAATACGTTCGGCATGTTTGGCTATGCTTTCTTCATGGGTAACCAGGATGACCGTATTGCCAAGATTTTTGATTTCATCGAGCAGGCGCATGATGTCGAGGGATGTTTTGGAGTCGAGGTTACCGGTGGGCTCGTCGGCCAGGATGATGGAGGGTTTGTTTACCATGGCACGGGCGATGGCCACGCGCTGGCGTTGCCCGCCCGACAACTCGTTGGGCCGGTGGTCCAGCCTGTCTCCCAGACCCACCTCGTTCAGCACCTCCGTAGCCCTTTCAATACGGTCGTGTTTGGGAACCCCCGAATAGATCATGGGCAGCATGACGTTTTCCAGAGCCGTATATCGCGGCAGCAAATTGAATGTTTGAAATACAAAACCGATCTCCTTGTTCCGGATTTCCGCCAGCTGATTGTCATTCATGTGGCTCACATCCTGGCCGTTCAGCATGTATAACCCGCTTGTAGGGGTATCCAGGCAGCCCAGGATGTTCATCATCGTGGATTTCCCCGAGCCCGAAGGCCCCATGATGGCAACGTATTCATTGCGTTTTATCTCTAATGATACCCCGCGCAGAGCACGAACCACAACAGTCCCTACATAATAATTCTTGATGATATCCTTTAACTCAATAACATTTTCCATGATTTATGCATTTTTACCTTACCTTATTATATTTTGACAATTCATTTCTTCCAATTATTCCCCGGCCTCAAACCACAAACCACAAACCACAAACCTCAAACATTGAACATCAAACCTCAAACTTCAAACATTGAACTTTCTACTTTATCCTTTAGCCTTTTTCAACGGCAAAGTTAGTTTTTTATTTTATTTTCAGAACCTCATTCTCACTGTTTGTTGGGGCAGCTCCGGGTCAAAAAACAGAATCCCCATTCTGAAGAGGTCGATGCTGAGGCTGACGGAAGGGTGATGTCTGACGGTATTCCAGGCCCTGAACATACCCCGTGACCAGTATATATCATCCATTACCAGGATACTTTTTTCATGGAAACGGGGGAGGAAAGCCCCGAAATACTCCAGGGTAGGTTCCTCTTCGTGGTGCCCGTCGAGGAAGACAAGATCGAGCCGGTGGGTCTGTTGGAATACTTTTGGGAACATTTCCCTGAAGGTACCGTTCAGCAGGGTGATGTTCGGGAGGTGCTGCTGTTCGAACAGTTGCCGGGCCAGGCGGGCACTGGCGGGATCGCCTTCAACGGTGAAGACCCTCCCTTCGGGGTTTCCCAGGGCCAGGGCCAGGGTGCCCAGTCCCAGCGAGGTGCCTGCTTCGAGCGTGATATCCGGCTTAAAATACCTGGTGGCCCGGTACAGCAGCCTGTGATATTTTAAGGGGGCGGATGATCTTTTTACGATATCGCTTACTTTTCTCCATTCTTTTGTTTTGCCTCTGCGGTGCCCGGCGCCGGAATCTTCTACCCGCACCTGTTGTTGCGAATGCAGATATCTCTGCCGTGCTGCTAACATCCGGCCGTAAGCACCGTATTTTTTCGTGTCAAAGAGAACTTCCTGTATGACCCGCTGTGCAAACGGACTGTTTATCCCCGGCTTTTTCGTGTAACCGGTGCGAAGAGTTCCGGCAAGTGCTTGAAGAAAATATCCCATGGGTAGTTTGTTTCTCTCCGGCTGTTTTACGGGAAACATACGGAATGTTCTGACAAGATAACCGGAATCACAGCCTCAGTAAAACTTTTGCGTGGTCGGCTTTTACGATTTTTTTACGGAAAGCAGTGAACTCTTCAAATTTTTCCTTCGGATATCTTCCCTTGTTCAGACTAATCATCCGGGTATAAATGATCTTGTGGCCTTCTGCTTTCACACTGCTTATATATTCTCCGAACTCGCAACGGATGTGCACCGGTGCAGGAGTGTATTCTACCCGGAGGTTGTCGGGCAGAAGGTAAGTGATCGTATCGGCATCGGTGAAAGGATAGGTGAGTACAATATCAGACTCTCTGTCTGTAAGTTGTTTCGGGATGTAAGTGGATTTGTTCATCAGGTTAACCGGGAGGTAGGCTCTTTTGCCTCCGTAGGTCATATATTTTTTCAGGGAGACTTCCAACTCCTCTTCGGCAACAGGCAATGGTCTGTGAGGGGAGTGGTCTGTCAGCCGGATACTGACGATGGAGAAGTTGGGGATATCCAGCGCGGTGTAATACCATTTTTTTTGTTTATCCCCTTTCAATGAGAGGGGGACGGTAACATTTTCATATTGTAACCCCTGGTAGGTGGTGTATATCCGGGCTGTGGCATTTCCGTATGGATCTATTTGTACAATGGCATGGCGGTACTGTGTGTTTTCTTCCCGTCTGTAGGCGGGGGTATGTACGAGAACACCGCTGTCACCTGTGATCATCAGACCGTGTTTGTCAGCCGTGAATGTCCCCAAAAAACCGAAAGGCTGTGTCTGACTGGTACACTCCAGCCATATAGAATCTTTTTCCTGAGGGATACAGACAATGGCATGATTGAACTGGTTGGACGGGAAATCCGTATGAATATCCCCTCCCTGATTCCCCGCCTCGATCAACACATAGCGTGCATCAATACCTGCAGCTTGCATCAGCGAACAGGTATAGTTGCTCAAAGCTTTGCAGTCTCCGTAACCGTTGCGGTCCACATAAGAAGCCGGATAGGGCTGGTATCCGCCGATACCCAGCTGGACACTCACATATCGTGTGTGTTTCTGCATATAGCGGTATACTGCCCGGGCTTTTTCTTCCGTCGAGTTGTATCCGGCTGTCAGTTCTTTTATCTTTTGTACGGTTTCGGGAGGCAGGTCGTTTTTTCCCTCATTCAGCCGGGCGATCCACCGGCCCATATCCTGCCAGGAAGACATATCTCCTTTGGTTTTGGCAAAGGTGAAGTGTGTGGGAGCCAGGTACAGCACGGGAATACGTTCATCCATGTCTCCTGACAAAGGCTCTCTGCGCAGGGGAGGCAGCCCGGAGACCACCCAGGTGAGTATGGTTTTTCCTTCCTCTGCCGACTGTGCAGGGCCGGGAAGCCTATGCCCCTGAAAACGCGGCAGATCGTCTGTGCCGGCAACGATGCGGAAGGAAGACTTCTCCACCCCCAGCCGGTAGGCATCCTGGGGTCTCCACGTACGGTAAGATATTGCACCGTCATATTCCTTCTCATATTCATATTCTATCGTTACCGGATAATTTGTGATATCGGGAGCAAAAATCTTTACACGGTCGTCCTGATAGAGGGTTCCTTCGCTGACGGCACTGAGATCTTTCAGGTCGCTAGAGGAGATCTTACGTATCCTCTTGCCCTCACTATCATAAACAGCTCCGCTGAAATGGTCGATATGGCTGTTTTTATCATAATACTCCCGGAAATAACCGTGATAGACTCCCTGCTTGTGCAAAACCGTGATTGCGTAATGGTAATGATAAACGATTTTCTTGTTTGTAACAATGTTCAGGGTTGTTTCATCAAAACGTACCACGGCATCTGCATCTTTTTTTACCTCCTCCGGTATAAGACCTGATGCCAGCCGGGCATTTACTTTTTCCCCGGATACCGGATGCAGCATAAAGGATAAAACAAGCACAGCGAAGATCTTCTGGATGGTATGCATTTTATTTCTTTTAACCGGTTTTCTTTAGTACGACTTGTTCGGCCTGTTTGGCGAGTACCTCATCAAAGAATTTTTTCAGCTCGTCATAATCCTTCTGGTTGTAGAAGTATTTTTTCATATTGAGGGAGCTGACGATCTGGATATGTTTCTCATCCACCACCTTGGTATAATAGGTATAAATGATTCCTTTGTCGGGCATGGATATCCGGGTGCTTAAAGGGATCTCGTCCACGGTATAACCCTCCGGTATGCTGTAGTTGAGGATGATACGTTTGTTGCGGGGTGCAATAAAATCCACCGGAAACATCCTCTTTTCCTCTTTAAAAGGATTCTCTTTCCAGTCGGGGTCGATCAACGGATTCAATACCAGTATATCTCCCATGTTCTCCACCTTTCCTTCGATGGTGCATTTTATCTTTTCCACCAGGGGTTTGGTGGTCTCCGGCAGGTTCAATATCTGGTAATCTTGCACAGACCATTCGCTTTTGTCCTTTTTGACATTTTCAATGTATTTGTCTTCTCCCTGTGTGTCGATTTTTTTTCGTATGGATGCTGCGACATAGCCGTTGTGTGACACCTGTATCGATCCTTCCAGATCGCCTTCTTCCGTGATGTTAAAGACATAAAGTGTGTTCTCCTCAACGCCCCGGGGCACTTCCAGTTTAACCCACTTGCCGTGGTTCATGATCACCCGGCCCTTGCCGTTGAGACAATTGGCAGGGATCAGCCGGGCCGGCAGGAAAGGATCGGTAGCGTCCAGCAGGTATTCTTTCTCCCCGTCGCGGGCCCAGGCCATGGTGTAGTTGTATTTTGCCAGAAACGGCCTGCCGTAATCACGGATGATGCCGTGATCCCGTGTGCTGAGCATAACAGGTTTTGCTTCAAAACCGGCCAGTTGCATCAAACCGGCATACATCAGATTGATATCTGCAGAATTGCCTCGCCCCGTCTTATAGACTTTTCTGGCAGTGCCGCTGGCATAGATCCTGTTTTTCCCGTTCCATTTTACATGCCGCGCGATAAAATCATGGATTGCCTGGATGGACTCCTTACCTTCCTTGTTCGCCGTGATATTATCCACAGAATCTTTTAAGAAATGCCACCCTCCCGGGATAAGACCGTAGTCTTCGTCTTTTATCAGCTCCTTTTCAAATTCCTCCCAGGTTGTCAGAAAGTTTTTTGTTGCCTGTCCCGGAATCTGTATATACATCAGCTCAAACTCTATCCGCGAATAATAGTTGTTGAGGTCCGGCATATACGGCTCCTCTTTTAATGCCGGAACATCTTTCATCACCCAGTGAAAGACCGTACTGGGGATGCTGCCATGCTCAACGGTTCTTTTTTTGGTAAAGATATCCACCACCTCATATCCGGCTTCCACATATTTGTACTGGAAATAATCGGGGATCCTCAGGTTGAACTCACTGTACATGACGGGAATATTTGTCTGAAATACCCAGGGCACCAGATGGACATAATCGCCGGTGGTTTTGTGATAAGTGTATTCAATGATCGAGCCTTCCCGGACATCGGGAAAAGAGATCTTCAACTGCCGCAGATCCCCACTCACTTTCTCATCAAAAATCATTTTTTTATCCACCTTCGTGGTGACAACCTTCCCGTCCACCAGATTATATGTGGCGGCTCTGAGCTTTGTTACAGGCTTGCCCGCATAATAGGGTATCTTGAGGTTTGCATAAGAAAAACCGTTGCTGTTCAGGATCTTAATGCGGGCGTGATATTCCAGGGTCATACCGTTCGTGTTAAAATCGAAATAGGCTTCCCCGAAATCGAAGATATAGTAGGCCGAAGCGGACGAATCGAGAAAACATACATCCAGCTCCAGATTCCTTTTGTTGATATCTCCGAATTTTCCGGGTGGCCTCGCTACTGAAGAGATGAAAGGATTCATTGAACCCATAATCAATAGTAAAATGATGGCATTCTTTTTCATGACGAAAATCTTAACGGTAAAAAAAGTAAATAAAAAGGCCGCTATGCGGAATATGGTGAAATGGGATGAAAGGATAATGAGACCGCAAAGGTTAAAGGTAAAAAATTTGATTGGAAAATTTATTCATTAAAAAGAAAATTTTTCAAAAAGAATTTACGGAAACTTTTTTACGGATTTTATGTTTTCCATTGTTTCTTTACGAAAACAGCGGAATATTTGTTATATTTTTTCTGGTAAAATTTCTTAATTTTCCACACATTTTTTACCGGCCGCAGGAAACTATACGGAATGGAAAGGATATTGACCACGGATATTAAATTTTTACAGGGGGTGGGGCCGAAGCGTGCCGAGCTGTTGAAGAAGGAACTGGGCATTGCCACCTTTTTCGATTTGCTTTATTATTTTCCGTATAAGTATATAGACCGGACCCGTTTTTACAAGGTTAGTGAGGTGACGGCTGATCTGCCCTATATCCAGTTGCGGGGCCGTATTACGGGCTACCGGATCATGGGATCTCCCCGGAAGAAAAGGCTGGTGGCCACTTTTACGGATGATACAGATACCCTGGACCTGGTCTGGTTCCGGGGGTTGTCGTGGGTCACCTCTTCTTATCCGCCGGAAAAGGAGTATATCGTTTTCGGCAAACCCTCCCTTTTCGGCAGCACCGTCAACCTGGTGCACCCCGAGGTGGAAGAGGTTGCCCGGGCGGAGAAACAGATCAATGCGGCCCTGCAGGCCCATTACGGCACTACCGAAAAACTGAAGAATCAATTCCTTACCTCCCGCGTGATCCACAAACTGCAGGGCACATTGCTGAAACAGGTGGCCGGCAAGCTGGAAGAGATCCTGCCCGAAGGGTTGCTGAAAGAAAAAGGACTGATCTCCAGAAAGGAAGCGCTGGTGAATATTCATTATCCGAAAGACGCTTCCCTCCTGGAAAAAGCCCGTCTGCGGATGAAGTTCGAGGAGCTCTTTTTTATTCAGCTCAACCTGTTGATGCGGAGAGTGTACCGCATCAAACATGTCCGGGGGTTCCGTTTTGTGAAGGTGG
>CAZYPI010000019.1:18828-23492 GCA_964649335.1 uncultured Rikenellaceae bacterium
AACCGTTTTTATCATGATAAACTGTCTTTTGAGCTTACCGGTGCCCAGAAAAGGGTGATGAAAGAGATCCGCCGCGACCTGGGCTCGGGCAGGCAGATGAACCGTCTGCTGCAGGGCGATGTGGGCAGCGGCAAGACGCTGGTGGCCCTGATGACCATGCTGATAGCTGCCGACAACGGCTATCAGAGCGCCCTGATGGCGCCGACGGAGATCCTGGCCCGCCAGCACTACCGTACCATCAGCCGCTGGCTCGAAGGTACCGGCGTCCGGACGGGCCTGCTGACGGGCTCTTCCAAAAAAGCCGAGAGAAAAGTGCTGCATGAGGCCCTGCGCAGCGGAGAGATGCAAATCCTCGTGGGGACTCATGCCCTGATAGAAGATGAGGTGCAGTTTCATAAGCTGGGCGTGGTGGTCATCGACGAACAGCACCGCTTCGGGGTGGCCCAGCGGGCCCGTCTGTGGGAGAAAAGCGACTCCCTGCCCCATGTGCTGGTGATGACGGCCACCCCCATCCCCCGCACCCTGGCCATGACCCTCTACGGCGACCTCGACGTGTCGGTCATAGACGAGCTGCCGCCGGGGCGGAAACCCGTAAAGACCATCCTCCTCAATGACAGCAAAAGAGAACGGCTCTTCGGGTTTATGCGTGAACAGATCAAAGAAGGCAGACAGATCTATGTGGTCTATCCCCT
The DNA here is from genome assembly GCA_964649335.1 of uncultured Rikenellaceae bacterium. Lineage (GTDB taxonomy): Bacteria > Bacteroidota > Bacteroidia > Bacteroidales > VadinHA17 > DRPN01. The sequence continues at coordinate 19,521 of CAZYPI010000019.1, forward strand.
CATCAGCGAAAGCGAAGCCATGGACTATAAAGACCTGGAAGACGGCTACGAGAGCATCGTCCGGGCGTTCCCGCCCCCCGAATACCAGGTGAGCGTGGTGCACGGCAGGATGAAACCCGAAGAGAAAGAGATCTCTATGAAACACTTCATCGAAAAACGCTCCCAGATCCTGGTGGCCACCACCGTCATCGAGGTGGGCGTGGATGTGCCCAACGCTTCGGTGATGGTCATCGAGAGTGCCGAACGTTTCGGTCTCTCCCAGCTCCATCAGCTCAGAGGACGCGTGGGCCGCGGCGCCGACCAGTCCTACTGCATCCTGATGGCTTCATACAAGCTATCGGCCGAAGCCCGCAAACGACTGCGGATCATGGTGGAAACAAACGACGGTTTCAGGATCGCCGACGCCGACCTGAAACTGCGGGGACCGGGCGATATCGAAGGCACACAGCAAAGCGGGATCCCCTTTCACCTGCGTATCGCCAACCTGGCGCAGGACAATCAACTCCTGCAACTGGCCCGCGATGCCGCCGGTAAAATACTGCAAAAAGATCCCGACCTGAAAGAGCCCGGAAACCAGGTGCTGAAAAAAGGTCTCGGTATCTACGGCAAAGAAGAACACAAAGATTGGAGCAGGATCAGTTAGGAAGGTTGAAGCTTGAAGGTTGAAGGTTGAACGAATGATTTTCCTCCATCATTCCACTATTCCACTATTCCAATATTCCATCATTCCATCATTCCAGATATTCATATATGCACATATCATTCTTATTTATAATGTGAATAAATTATGAAAAAACCTAAAAAAATCATTCGTTAGAACTAATAAAAATGATATTATTGCAGTGAAAAAAATGACCGGGTTTTCAGATGGAAGATACACCGAAGGTTATCGGGCACGAAGGCACCGTCAGTGAAATTCACGGCAATAAAGCAACCGTACGTTTTATTGTGCAGTCGGCATGTGCCCACTGCCAGCTCAAAGGGGTCTGTTCGGCTGCCGACATGAAGGATAAGGCGGTGGAGGCGGATTTGCAGGGACAGCCTTACCGTGTGGGGGAGAAAGTGAATGTTGTTTTGTCGCAGTCGAAGGGGATGAAAGCCCTGCTGTACGGTTATCTTTTACCTTTTCTTTTGGTGATGATCACTCTTTTTGCCGTTTACGGTGTTACCGGCGATGAGATTGCTTCCGGGCTTGCTTCCCTGACGGTGCTGGTACCCTACTACGGTGGTCTGTACCTGCTGAGGTCCCGGATCAGGAGGGAGTTCAGGTTTTTTGTAAGAAAACTGGTTTAATATCATAGCATATGAGCAATATTGTGCTTTATACCGTGTTATCCCTGAGTTTGTTGGGAGGGATTTCTGCGGTTATCCTTTATTTTGTGGCTCAGCGGTTCAAGGTGGTGGAAGATCCCCGCATTGATGAGGTGGAGGAGGCGTTGCCTCATGCCAATTGCGGGGGGTGTGGGTATCCGGGCTGCCGGCCTTTTGCCGAGGCCTGTGTCAAAGCCGACACGCTGGAGGGTCTGTTTTGTCCGGTGGGTGGTAATGAGACGATGGCCAAAGTAGCTGCTATCCTGGGGCTGGAGGCGGTGGAGGCCGAGCCGCGCGTGGCGGTGATCCGCTGTCAGGGCTCTTTTGAGCACAGACCCCGCACCAGCCGCTATGAAGGGGCTTCTACCTGTGCCGTTGAACATGCGCTTTATACCGGCGATACGGACTGTCCCTGGGGATGCCTCGGCCTGGGCGATTGTGTGGCTGCCTGCGATTTCGAGGCCCTCTATATGGATGAGAAAACAGGCCTGCCGGTGGTGATCGACGAGAACTGTGTGGCCTGCGGCGCCTGCGTGGAAGCCTGCCCCAGGGATATCATCGAGCTGCGCAAAAGAAATAAAAAAGACCGGAAGATATTCGTTTCCTGCATCAATGAAGATAAGGGAGGCGTGGCCCGCAAATATTGTTCCGTAGCATGTATCGGTTGCACCAAATGCTTCCAGGTGTGTCCTTTTGATGCTATTACCATGGCGAACAACCTGGCATTCATCGACAGTGATGCCTGCCGCCTGTGCCGCAAATGTGTGCCGGTGTGTCCGACAAATTCCATCCTGGAGATCAATTTTCCGCCCCCGAAGGTGAAAAAAGAACTGGTGACGACAGCCAAAGAAAATACCGCTGCGGCAGCATCCGCAACCACAGATACCCGGGCCGGAAAAAAAACCTCCGGCGAGTCCAGTGAACAACCCAATAAAAACGATTGACCGTGCAGAAGTTTAAACTCAAAACCTTTCCCAAAGGGGGTGTACACCCGGCCGAGAATAAACTTTCCGCCGGCAGTGCCGTCAAAGTCCTGCCGCTGCCCGACCGGGTCATTATCCCTGTTGTCCAGCACCTGGGCGCCCCGGCTGAACCCGTCGTGCAAAAAGGAGACAGTGTCGTGGCAGGACAACTGCTGGCCCGGAGCAAGGGCTTTGTCTCGGCCAACATCCATTCTTCCGTGTCGGGAAAGATATTCAGGATTGAAGAACGTTTCGATGCTTCCGGATACAAAAGACTCTCTTTTGTGATCGACCGCAAAGAGGATGAATGGGATCCCGCCATCGACCGCAGCGACACCCTCCGGGAAAACATTACGGCATCACGCGAAGAGATCATCCAAAAGATTCAGGATGCCGGTATCGTCGGCATGGGTGGCGCTACTTTTCCCACCCATATCAAACTGAATGTCCCCAAAGGAAAAAAAGCCGATATCCTCATCATCAACGGCGTGGAGTGTGAGCCTTTCCTGACGGCCGACCACCGCCTGATGCTGGAGAAAAGCAGGGAGCTGATGACGGGGATACGGATACTGATGAAAGCCCTCGGCGTGGATCAGGCCGTGATCGGAATAGAGAACAACAAGCCCGACGCCATTGAACTGCTGGCCGGCCTGGCGGAAAAAGAGAAAGGGATCACGGTACAGCCCCTGAAGGTGAAGTATCCGCAGGGAGGTGAAAAACAACTCATCAAAGCCATTACGGGCAGGGAGGTGCCGTCGGGCGGACTGCCCGTGGATGTGGGGGCGGTGGTGCACAATGTGGGCACCACCCTGGCGGCTTACGAGGCGGTGCAGAAAAACAAACCCCTGATGGAAAGAATAGTGACTGTGACGGGAAAATCCGTGAAAGAACCTTCCAATTTTCTGGTGCGTATCGGTACCCCGATAGCCGAAGTGATTGAAGCCGCCGGAGGCCTGCCCGAAGATACGGGGAAGGTGGTGCTGGGAGGCCCGATGATGGGCAAAGCGGTGTCGAAGCTGGATATCCCCGTGACCAAAGGAACCTCAGGGATTCTGATCATCCCCGACAGTGAAGCACACCGCGATCCCGTGCAGCCCTGCATCCGCTGTGCCAAATGTGTGTCGGTGTGCCCGATGGGCCTCGAACCCTACCTGCTGATGTCGCTGGGACAGTTGCAACTGTGGGAGAAGGCACGAAAGGAAAGAACGCTGGATTGTATCGAATGCGGCTCGTGCAGCTATGTCTGCCCGGCCGACAGACCCCTGCTCGACTATATCCGGCTCGATAAGATGAGAGTGGGTGAGCTGATCAGAAAAGAAAAAAAGGCAGTCGGTTAACGGTATAAATAAAGCATTATGGATAAATTACTGACCGTATCATTGTCACCGCATGTGCACGGAAAAGATTCCACCTCCCGGCTGATGTACGGCGTGGTGATCGCTCTGCTTCCGGCGTGGGCGGTCTCGGTCTATTATTTCGGCTGGGCAGCCCTTTACCTGCCCGTGTTGTCGGTGGCGTTCTGTATGTTGTTTGAGTTTCTCATACAGAAATATCTGCTGAAAAAAGAACCCACCCTGAAAGACGGCTCGGCTGCTGTCACGGGACTTTTGCTGGCTTTTACGCTGCCGTCCAACCTGCCTGTGTGGATCCTGGCCATCGGGGCGCTGGTGGCCATCGGCGTGGGGAAGATGTCTTTTGG